>JAIYDA010000053.1 GCA_027487735.1 Planctomycetaceae bacterium
GAGGGCTCGGGCCTATCGCGCCCGCAGGGCCGAGAGCATGGGCGAAGCGCTGCGCGAGAACGTCCGCGTGCGCACGCAGACCGCAAACTTTGCGACGGCTGCGGAAGGCGAATCAGCGGGCGGCCCACCGCGCGGGCGAGAGATCATCGACGGTGAGGCCTCGCCCTCGCGCGAAGCCCCGTGAGGTCGCGTAATGCGGCTGGGCGCGCTGCGCAGTCGCACGCCCCGCGCGCTACCGCCCCACCCGCAATATCCTGCACGCGTGCCACGCCCCACGCTCTACATCATCGATGCCTACGCCCAGTTCTTTCGGGCCTATCACGCCATCCGCACGCCCATGACCAGCCCGGTGACCAAGGAGCCCACGAACATGTCGTTCGGCTTCCTGGGCATGCTCATCAAGCTGCTGCGGGGCGAGGGGCCCGCGATGCAGGCGTGGGGAGGCAAGCCCACGTACCTGTGCGTCGCGCTCGACGTTGGGGGGGACCGCGGCACCTTCCGCTCGCAGCTCTATCCGCAGTACAAAGCCAATCGCAGCGCACCGCCCGAGGACCTGGAACCCCAGGTCGATCGCTGCCTCGCGCTGCTCGCGAGCGCACGCATCCCCGTGCTGGGCAGCGAGGGCTTTGAGGCCGACGACGTGTTCGCCACGCTCGTGCGCTCGTTGCGAGCCCAGCACGCAGACCTGCGCATCCGCATGGTGAGCAAGGACAAGGACCTGAAGCAGCTACTCGTGGGCGACAGCGTCGAGCTGTTTGACGTGCACACCGACACGCCCTTTGGCGAGCACGAGCTTCGCGAGCAGCTGGGCATCGGTCCTGGGCAAGTGATCGACCTGCTGACGCTGATGGGCGACACGAGCGACAACGTGCCGGGCGTGGAGGGCGTGGGCGAGAAGACCGCCGCGCTGCTGCTGAAGGAGTTTGGCTCGCTGGACACGCTGCTTGCCCGCGCGAGCGAGGTGAAGGGCAAGCGCGGAGAGAAGCTGCGCGAGGCGATGCCCACGCTTGGGCTCTCGCGCCAGCTTGTCACGCTGCGCGACGACGTGCCGCTGACCTTCGACCTTGCCGCGTGCGACACCACGAAGTTTGCGTTGCAGGCGTTCATCGCGGGTTGCAAGGAGCTGGGCTTCAATCGCTATCAGGCCGACTTCCGCGGCCTTTCGGGCGAGCCCGAGAGCGCAAGCGACGCCCAGAGTGCGACGAGCACAGACGGGGGGCGCGAGCGCAGCGTTCCTTCGCTCGACAGCGGCTTTGCCATGCTCGCTCGCGGCGAGGGCAACCCCAAGCCCGCGGCGAGCCCCACCGCGAGCCCAGCCGCGAGCCCAGCCACCAAGAAGTCGAGCAAAACGCTGGCCCCCGCCCCACTGTTCGAGCAGGCCGAGCTTGCAGCCCGCGAGGCCGACCAGCCCGTGCGCACCGCGCAGAGCGGCACCTACGACGCGCTCTGCACGCGCGAGGCGCTGCGAGCGTTTGTTGCAGCGGCGCTTGAGGCGACCTCGCGCGGCGCGATCCTCGCCATCGACACCGAGACGACGGGGCTGGACCCGCGCCGCTGCGAGCTCTGCGGCCTCTCGCTCAGCTTCGCCCCGGGGACGGGCGTGTATGTGCCCACCAAGAGCCCCGCGCAGGGCGAGCATCTGTCGACGCAGGACGCCCTGCGCGAGCTCAAGCCGCTGCTCGAAGATGCGGCAATCCGCAAGTGCGGGCACAACATCAAGTTCGACATGCTCGTGCTGCGGGCAAACCACGTCACGCTGCGTGGCGTCGCCTTCGACAGCATGGTCGCGAGCTACCTCATCGATGCCTCGCGCAGCAGCCACGGGCTCGACAGCCTGGCGCTCGCGCTGCTGGGGCGCACGAACATCTCCCTCAGCGAGCTGCTGGGCAGCGGCAAGGACATGCGCACCTTCGACACCGTGCCCCTCGCGCAGGCGACGCAGTACGCCGCCGAAGATGCGGACGTGGCCCTGCAACTGCACGACACGATGGAGCCCCAGCTTCGCAGCATGGGGCTCGCGCCGCTGTTTGAACGCGTGGAGATGCCGCTGGTGGGCGTGCTTGCTGAGATGGAGTGGAACGGCATCGCCGTCGATGCCCAGGAGCTGGAGCGCCAGCGCAGGCGCCTCGCGTCGCGCCTGGAGGGCGTGCGGGCCCAGCTCGATGCCGCAGCAAAGGCAAGCATCTATCGCACCTTCGACCCCGACAGCCCCAAGCAGCTTTCGGTCGCGCTCTTTGCGAGCCCCGAGGACGACGTGCCCGGGCTGGGCATCAAGCCCACAAAGAAGACCAAGACGGGCTTCAGCACCGACGCCGAGGTGCTCGAAGAGCTCGCGAGCGACCCTGCGATCACCAGCCCTATCCCGCAGCTCATTCTCGAGCATCGCTCGCTCAGCAAGCTCATCAGCACCTACCTCGAAGCACTCAAGCTCGCGATCTCTCCCATCACGGGCCGCGTGCACAGCAGCTTCCATCAGACGGTCGCTGCCACGGGCAGGCTCGCGAGCAGCGACCCAAACCTCCAGAACATCCCCATCCGCACCGACGATGGTCGCGAGATTCGCAAGGCCTTTGTCGCCCCACCCGGCCGCGTGCTCGTGACGGCTGACTACTCGCAGATCGAGCTGCGCCTGCTCGCGCACCTGTCGCGCGATGCCGCACTCATCGATGCGTTTGCGCACGACGCCGACATCCACACTGCCGTCGCGGCGCAGATTCACCGCGTCTCGCCCAGCGAGGTGACGCGTGAGCAGCGCAGCGGCGCGAAGATGGTGAACTTCGGCATCGTCTACGGCATCACGCCCTTTGGCCTCGCGCGGCGCCTGCGGATCGAGCAGGGCGAGGCCGCGCAGATCATCACGGGGTACAAGCAGCGGTTCGCGGGCATCACCACCTTCTTGCAAGAGTGCGTGGAGCAGGCCCGCTCGCACGGCTTTGTTTCCACGATCCTGGGTCGCAGGCGACCAATCCCCGACATCGATAGCTCCAACCCCAGCAGGCGTTCGCTCGCGGAGCGGCTTGCCATCAATAGCGTGGTGCAGGGCAGCGCGGCAGACCTGATCAAGCTCGCGATGGTGCGCGTGGAGGGAAGGCTTGAGGCAGCTCGCCGGGCGACTCTCGCCCAGCAGGGGCTTGCGGGCGCGCTGCTGCTTCTGCAGATTCACGACGAGCTCGTGCTCGAGTGCGACGCCAGCGGCGCTGACGAGGTGCAGCGCATGCTGACGCACGAGATGGTGCACGCGATGGACGGCTTCGATACGCTGCGCGTGGAGCTCAAGGTCGACAGCCACGTGGCGGCAAACTGGTTTGACGGCAAGTAGCCCGCCAGCCCATTCCCAGCGAATCTTGCTACAACTCGCCCTCTCAGCTTCCCAATCATTCTGCGTTCGCCAGCCCAAGCCGCCCCATGCAAGCCCAATCGCCCACAACACCCTCCGATGGTTCGCCACGACGCTTCCCCTGCGTGCAGTGCGGCGCGCAGGTGGAGTTCTCGCCCGGGCAAGAGGCCCTGACCTGCACCTACTGCGGCACCAAGAACGAGATCGCGCGCGAGGGCGAGATTCTGGAGCTTGACTTGGGCACTTACCTCGCCAAGCTCGAGGAGGCAGAGCCGCACGTTGTGGCGAGCATCGTGAAGTGCGACTCGTGCGGTGCGGAAGCAACGCCCCCCGCGAATGTCACGAGCTTTTCGTGCCCGTTCTGCAGCTCCAACATCGTCGCCAAAGCCAACGAGTGCTCGGTCGTCAAGCCGCACGCGGTGCTGCCCTTCGCGCTTACGAAGGAGCAGGCGATCTCGAGCTTTCGCACCTGGGTCAACTCGCGCTGGTTTGCGCCCAGCGCGCTGAAGCGTCAGGCATGCATTGACGTTGGTCTCTCGGGCATCTACTTGCCCCACTGGACCTTCGACGCGGCAAGCACCACAACCTACCGAGGCCAGCGGGGCGATGCTTATTACGTCACCGTCACCGTCACGGTGCAGGGCAGGCCACAGGTGCGCCGCGAGCGGCGCATCCGCTGGAGCACCGCCAGCGGCGTCGTGCGCAACACCTTCGACGACCTGCTCGTGCCCGCGAGCACCACGCTCGACGTGAGCGAGGTGCGCGAGCTCACGCCCTGGGACCTCTCGCGCTGCGTGCCATACAAGGACGACTACCTCGCGGGCTTTCGCGCCGAGCGCTACCAGCTGCCGCTCGAGCAGGGCTTTCAGCAGGCCCAGCAGATGATGGCCCCGGCGATCGACGCCTCCATCCGCCGGGACATCGGGGGCGATGAGCAGCGCATCGAGTGGCAACGATCCACCTACAACAACGTCACCTTTAAGCACATCCTGCTGCCCATCTGGGTGAGTGCCTATCGCTTCGGCGGCAAGGTCTACACCTTTATGATCAACGCCCAGACGGGCGAGGTGCGTGGCAAGCGTCCGTACAGCGTGCCGAAGATCATCCTCGCTGTGCTCGCGGGGTTGCTGGTTGTCGGGATTATCGTTTTCTTCGCGTCGAGAAAGTAAGCCCCGCTGGGCAGCACCCAAACCCTTGCGGGGGCTTGCGATTACCCGCGCAGCTTCCACATCTGGATCACGCGCTGCTCCACCTCCCGGCTCATCCCCTGGCGCATCGCCTTCAGTTGCTCGAGCGTCTGCGTCAGGGGCTTGCCAGCCTTTTCCGCATCCGCAATCAGCTGCTTGCCGACGCGCTCGCGCCGCGCCACTTCCTTGGGCCACCAGGCTGCGGTGTCGGCGCACGTCTGCGTCGCGCTGCGCAGTTGCAGGCCCGCCGCGAGCGCCTTCGCGTAGCTGCGCCGATGGAAGCCGCTCGCCTCGCCCTGGGGCGGAATGAGCACCGTGGTGTTCACGCCTTGCTGCGCTTGCAAAAAGTCCCAGCTCGCCCACACGGGCTTGAGCGGCGCATCCTTGGGTGCCAGTGCCGCGCACGCCGCTGCGAGCTCACCCACCGTCAGGGGCTTGTCGCTCTGCATGCTCGGGCCCGTGGCGTTGAAGACACCGACCGTGCTGCGTTCGATGCACGCAATCACAAACGCCGCGAGGTCGCGCACGTCGATGAACTGCACGGGGTCGCCCTCGCTGCCGGGCCAGAGCATCTCGCCCCCTTCCTGCGCCCGCACGGGCCAGTAGGTAAACCGATCGGTGGGGTCTCCTGGTCCCACGATAAAGCCCGGGCGGATGTTCGTGACCTTTCCCGGCATCGCCTCTTCCGCCGCCCGCTCGCACGCGGCTTTGAGCGGACCATACCACTGGGGGTTCTGAAAGTCCTCGTTCTTCGGGTCGTCGAGCGCGCCCGTCTCGGCACGCTCGTCGGCGTTGGGCTCGTCGTTGCGTGAGTAGACCGACACGGTGCTGATGAACACGTAGTGCTTGCACGCCTTCGCGAGCAGGCTCGCGCTCGCCTGCACGACGCGCGGCACATACCCGCTCGTGTCGATCACCGCGTCCCACTTCTGCCCGCCCGCGATCGCCTCTTCGATCTGCGTGAGGCCCATCGGGCTTTGCGGGTCCGCATCGTCGCTGCGCTTTTGCGGGTCGCGATTGCCAAACAGCTTCTCGATGCCATCGATGCTGCCGATGCGCTTCTCGGTCTTGCCGCGGTTGAACGTCGTGATCGAGTGCCCCTTCGCCTTTGCCACTTCGATCAGCGCCGGTCCCAGAAACGCCGTGCCGCCCAAGATGAGCAGCCGCAGCTTTCCGGGCTTGCTGTTTGCCTTGTCGTCAGCCCCGCGCACCGCAGCCGCCTGAGCCGAGCCTGCCCCGATCGCGCTGGCCACCAAAAGCGTGCCCGCGGAAGCAGCCAGAAACTCGCGCCGAGAAGTTTTGTGATTTTGCATGACAATCACATTCGCACCACCGCGTCGCACGTTTCTCGCTTTCTTGCCAGCCGCTGCGTCCGAACTTTGTTTGGGTCTCGGCTGTGTGCAGACTTCGCGAAAACCGGCTCCCCCCTGTTGCAGTCCAAGGCACTTTGCAGTATGCTGCTCGCTGCACCCCATTCATGGAACCTGCCATGCGATACCACGCCTTGCCTCGCGCTCTTGCCGCCGCCTTTTCGCTCAGCTGCGTCGCCACCTCGCTTGGAGACAGCATCCCGGGCACGCGCACGTCGCTCACCGCCCGCACGCTGATGCCAGAGCAGCGCGCTGCGGACGACGCCCGCGCCGCAACTCCTGAGCCCCACACCCCCCACAGCGAAACGCCGAGGGGCATCGACGCGCCAGCACAGAGCCTCCCCCAACCGCACCCCGCCAACCCGGCGGAGGCCAACCCCTTCGCCTCGCGCGAGGCCGCCCCCTGCGGCCCGCTGCTGCAATCGCCCTTGCTCTATGAGACCTTTGAGCACCTGAACGACACCGTGGGCTCCACCCCGCCCAACCCCGTCGCATCCGTGGGCCCCAACCACGTGGTGGGCATGGCCAACCGGCGCGTCCGGATGAAGACCCGTGCAGGCGGGCTGCTCATCAACACGGGACTGAACACCTTCATGGGCTCGCCCAGCAGCGTCTTCAGCGATCCGCAGACCATCTACAACCGCTCGCTCGATCGCTTCCTCGCCGTCGCAACCGCCGACCCGAACTCGCCCGCCAGCCGCCTCGTCGTCGCACTCAGTGCCTCGGCCAACCCTGCCGCGGCGTGGCACCTGCTCACGCTCGATGCCGATCCGTCCAACGCGCTCTCCGCGAGCGACGCGCGCATCGGCGGCAACGACGACCTCGTCATCGTCACGGCGAACATGCACGCCATCTCGGGCGGAGCATTCGTGGGCGTGCAGATGTGGGTCATCGATGCCACGAGCTTCCTCGATGGAGGCGACGTTGTCTCCTGGCAGTTTGCACCAGGGTTTGACACCCAGCCTGCGGGCGCGCTGTTTGCCAACCTGCGGGGCTTCTCGATGGTGCCTGCCGAGGTCGTGGGCCCGCCCGCTTCGCCCCTCGAACGCATCTTCCTCGTCGACAACACCTGGGCGGCATCGCCCGCGGCGGGCTCGGCTCGGCTCTCGCACGTCCGCCGCAGCGGAGCCAACGTGCTGTGGGAGCGTTCGACGGC
>JAIYDA010000133.1 GCA_027487735.1 Planctomycetaceae bacterium
AGGTTCGAGTCCTTCGGGGGGCATTTTTCTGAAGCCGAGCCAGTCTGTGTCACGGCTTCTGACGCTTTCATGTCGCAGCTCTGGGAGTAGCTCTGGGAGTAGCTCTGGGAGCACCTCTGGCCAGTCGCTCAGCGGCTTGCCCACTTCCGGTTTCGGGTCGCGTCCGGAACTGCATTGGCGAGATCTGCGGGCGGCTCCTGATCGATCTCGCATCGCAAGCACTCCTGCTCACAGCGCACCTTGTGCTCGCTCAGCGTCGCGATCGGCTCGCAGCCTCGATCATTGATCCACCTGGAACGCATGGCCGCCCCGGAACGCAAACGCCCGGAAACTTCGCCCACAGCAAGGCTTGCACAAGGCGTGCACAGCTTCGCCACACAAGCGATCCTCCCACACCACGGTTTTGCGCCATCCAGCCCAACGGATGGCGTTGCAACCGACCCGCCGATCCGTTAGCATAGATGTTGCACGAGCGTCCTTGCTCGGCGGCGTGCGTTGCGGTGTTGTCGCCCGGTCTGTTTGTCGTGTGGCCAGAGCGGGGCACGGGTGGGTTTGTCAAGCCTGTTTCAAGCGTGGAGGTTGCGATGCGGTTCAGCAGTGCGCGGGTGCTTGGTGTGGTCGGAGCGGGGATGCTTGCGGGGCTCGCGCCGGCGGGGTTCGCGGGGGTGTCGATCCCGTTTACCTATCAGGGTGAGCTCTCGACCGCGGGCACGCCCGCCAACGGGCTGTATGACATGCAGTTCCGTTTCTTTGACGCGTTGGCGGGCGGCGCGCAGCAGGGCTCCACGCTCTGCGTCAACAACATCAACGTTGTGAACGGGCTGTTCACCGTGCAGCTGGACTCGGGCGCGATCGCCAACGACTTGCCGCGCTATCTCCAGATCGATGTGCGGGCCGATGTCGCGACGCCCTGCACGAACGTGGCGGGGTACAGCACGCTCACGCCGCGCACGGAGATCACCGATGCGCCTCGGGCGAGCTTTGCTCGCTCGGCCCAGTCGAGCGACTTTGCGACTTCATCTGGCAATGCGACGCAGCTGAATGGCCAGCCCGGTTCGTTCTACTCCAACGCGGGCAACCTCAGCGCGGGCACGATTCCCGCAGCTCGCTACGGCACAACCGTGGTGCAGACCAACACCAGCAACACCATCACGGGCATCAACAACTTTTCGAACGTGGGCAACACCTTCTTTGGCAATGGCAGCAACCTGACGGGCCTCTGGCGCACGGCGGGCAACGCCGGCACCAACGCGGCGACCAACTTCGTCGGCACGACCGACAACGTGGGCTTTACGATCCGCGCGAACAACGTGCCCGCCATCCGCATCACGCCGTTCTCGACAGACACGCACACGATCGTGATGGGCAGCAGCAGCAATAGCGCGGGCGCATTTGTGGGCGCCACCATCGGGGGCGGCGGCAGCGAGTTTCCGCTCGATGAGCGCAACCAGGTCACGGGCGACTTTGGCACGATCGCGGGCGGGCTGGGGCACACCGTCGCGAGCAGCGGCTTCGTGGGCGGAGGCTTCCAGAACCGCACGGGCAGTTGGAGCGTCGCGACCGGCGGCAGCAGCAACTGGGCCTTCGGGCAGTACAGCAGCGTCGGCGGCGGCATCAACAACCGCATCCAGAGCCCAAATCTCAATCCTCCGCCCAACAGCGCCACCATCGCGGGCGGCAACAACAACGAGGTGCAGGGCACGAGCGGTGCCATCGGCGGCGGCTCGCAGAACATCATCGAGCAAGCTTCGAGCTTTGGCACAATCGTGGGCGGGGCGAACAACCGCGTTGTCGGAACCAACGCCACGGTGTTGGGCGGCACGGGCAACATCGCAGGCGGAGACGGTTCGGTGGCAATGGGCTCGAGCGCACGCGTGCGCACGCCCACAGACACGGGCGACGCGGATGGCGACGAGGGCACGCTTGTCTTTGCCGATGCGACGACCGGCGCATTCACGTCGACGGGCCCCAACCAGTTTCTCATCCGTGCAAGTGGCGGCGTGGGCATTGGCACCAACAACCCAGGCCTTGCGCCCTTGCGTGTGGTCGGCTCGACGAGCCCGACAACATGGGTGGAGTCCAGCGCAACCACCGGCAACGCGGCTGCCGTGCTGGGCGTGATGACCTCCACGACCCCGGGCAGCTTCTCTGCGGGCGTGCGCGGCGTGAACAACGGCACGGGCGGACAGGGTGTTGGTGTGTATGGCTCACAGGCGGGCAATGGGTTTGGCGTGTATGGCACCGCAACCGGGAGCAACGGTGCTGGCGTGTATGGCAGTGTGAACGGAGCGACCGCCACGGGCGTGTTTGGCGGTAGCGGCGGCATAAACGGCTATGGCGTCTATGGGTTGGCGAGCGGAGCGAACGGGTGGGCTGGCTACTTCGCGGGGCGTGCGACGGTCACCGGCGCGTTCAGCGCGGCGAGCAAGGCCTTCCGCATCGATCACCCGCTCGACCCGGCGAACAAGGAGCTCTGGCATAGCTGCATCGAGAGCCCGGACATGATGACGATGTACAACGGCAACGTCGTGACCGACGACGCGGGCTATGCCACCATCGAGCTGCCCAGCTATTTCGAAGCGCTGAACGTCGACTACAAGTATCAGCTCACGGTGATCGACAGCGACCCAGACAGCTGGACGCTCGCGAAGGTGACGCAGGAGATCGCGAACAATGCCTTCACGATCCGCACCAGCAAACCCAGCACGAAGGTGAGCTGGCAGGTCTCGGGCGTGCGCAACGACGCCTTCGCGCAGAAGTTCCGCATCGTGCCCGAGCAGGACAAGTCGGGCGAAGCACGCGGCAAACTCATCTCGCCCGAGGCGTTTGGATTGCCCGCGAACCCGCCGCCTCTGCTGCAATAAGCGGCAGATTCATTATCGAGGATGGGTGGGTGCTTGATACACGAACGAATCGCGCTCGGACTGCGCGCCGAGCTTCCCGCGCGTGGCGTGCCACGTGCGGAAAGCACAGCGGATTCCTTGCCAACGCCTTATGCGGGCACGACGCGTCGGACGACGTCCGGCTCGTTCGCAGCAGTGCATGCCGCTCAGCGTTCCGCGTTACGGGTTTTCCTTCTCGGGCTCGGCTGCCTTCTGCTTCAATGCCTCGAGCCAGGCGCCAGCGGCACTCTCGACACCGTCGGACACGCTCGACTTGATGAGGTCGCCCAGCGTCTCGTTCGCGGCGTCAAACTCGTCGAAGCTGAAGGGCCCGCTGGTGGAGGTGGTTTTGGGAACCGACCCGCCCTCCACGCCACCAGAGGCAAATGCGTACCCAATCGTGTCGAAGGAGAATGCGACCTCCTCCAACTCCGGCAGGAGGGTTTTGTCCTGCTCGCGGTTGTAGGGCATCGAGCCGGAGATGGAGACGACGCGAACGCCCGTCAGGCTGATGGAGTAGTAGTTCTCTTCGTTGCCGCCGCCGGGGGGCATGCGCCAGAAGCGAAGCGTTGCGGAGCTGATCTTCGTGTTCTCGTGGAGCGCGGCGAAGAGCGCGGGCGAGGCGATGTCGAGGTCCTTCTGGACAACGAGATAGCCGGGACGAACTTCGTCGGTCGGCACGCCCTTGTCGTCGGTCACCGCTCCCACGGTGTGCCGATAGCCGCGGATAGTGATCTGGCCTTCGCGGCCCCGTTGACGAGAGGACCCTTTGATTCCGTTGAGTTCGAGAAACGCGTCAAGTGGCATGGGTGCTTTCCTTGCTCGGGTGGTGAGCTTGAGACTGTCGAGTGAAGAGGACTATCTGGCTGGCTACTTGGCTGGCTACTTTGTTGGCTGCTCGGCTCGGCCGACCAGCACTTCTGGCGCGTGCTCGGCAGATCGGCGAGCGCGCGGACGCCGCGCGGTTGTGCGAGCACTGGCTTACGAGGTGGCGCGCCGCAGCGAGGCGCTGAGCTGTTCGGCGACGGGGAGCGGTTGATCACTGATGTCGCTCACATTCAGGTCGGCAATGTCGAGCGCGACGATCGCGCCCTCAAAGCTGCCAACGCCAGCGACGTGTGCATCGTGCCCCCACACGCGAACGGCGAGGGGACGCCCAGCGGCCTGACAACCTGCGGCGAGGGCTCGCGAAGGCCCATCGAGCGCGACCATGCCCGTGGTGCCATCGGCAAGCGTGAGCAGAACGCGTGCGTCCCACGACACGACATTGGAGACGTGCGCCCACGCTGTGCGAGCACCCGCGCCGCCCGTGGGCATGGTGGCCCGCTGCAATCGCTGCGCGGCGAGCTTTGCCGAGGCCCGAGCTTGGGCGCTGGGCGACATGCCAACGGACAGACCGCTGGGCGGGGTGGCGGGCGCGGCTGCCGGCGTGCTTGGGCGTGCAACCGCAGCACTTGCAAAGCCGCTCACGGCAGCACCAGCAACAACGGCCTTGACGGCATCACGTCTCGAAACTTGTTCCATGGGAACTCCTCGGTGCCGAATATACCGTGAGTCACTCTCGGATGCAAGGGGCTCTTGCAAAAGTTCCGGCTGTCTGTCGATAGCCTTCACAGAGCGCAAAAACGCGCGCTGTGCGCCAAGGGTTCGAGCGTGCAAGAGGAGGCGGAGGGTGGCTGAAGTGTGCCTCGCTCACCCGAACCGGCAATCCACCTCGGAGCTGTCGTTGGTCGTTTGCGCGTGCGTTTGCCTGGCAACCCGCTGGCCCAGCCAGACTTCCACTCGGCGCGAGCATGCCCTGGGCTTGAGCGGTCGGTTGTGGCGCTGCACGATCTTCATGGTCGGCGTCTATCCTCATTTATGAAGATCTCCCTTGCGCTCCTCGCGTTGCTCGCTCCCATGGCCGTTGCCAAGCCGATTCCTGTCGTCCTGAAGGGCGAACCGGGCAGCTATGAGCTGCTGCGCGATGGCAAACCCTACTTCGTGGCGAGTGCGGGCGGCGTGGATCAGATCGCCTCGCTCGCGGAGGCCGGGGGCAACTCGGTGCGCACGTGGGGTGCGGACGACATCACGCCTCTGCTCGATGAAGCCCACAGGCTGAACCTGTCGGTCACGGTGGGCATCTGGCTCGAGCACGAGCGCCACGGCTTTGACTACGACAACGCCGAGATGGTCGCGGCCCAGTTCGAGAAGGCCAAGGCCGCCATCCTGAAGTACAAGGATCACCCCGCGGTGCTCATGTGGGGCATTGGGAATGAGATGGAAGGCGACGGCCACGACGAGGCGATCTGGAAAGCCGTCAACGACATCGCAAAGATGGCGAAAGAGCTCGACCCCAACCACCCGACCATGACGGTGATCGCGGAGTTGGGCGACAAGGGGCAGAAAGTCAAGAACATCCATCGCCTCTGCCCCGACATCGACATCATCGGGGTGAACAGTTACGGCGGTGGGCCCAGCGTTGCCGAGCGCTACAAGCAGTTCGGCGGCACCAAGCCCTTCATGATGACCGAGTTTGGCCCCAACGGCACGTGGGAGATCGGCCGCAACGACTTCAAGGCCCCGATCGAGCCGACGAGCACGCAGAAGGTCGCCGCGTATCGCGCGACGTATGAGAAGAGCGTGCTGGGCGCGAAGGGGATGAGCCTGGGCTCCTATGCCTTCTTGTGGGGCAACAAGATGGAAGCAACCGCCACATGGTTTGGCATGCTGCTGCCCGATGGCACGCGCCTCGCTGCCGCCGAAGCGATGAGCGAGCTGTGGACGGGGAAAGCGCCGAGCAATCGCGTGCCTGTGATCGAGTCGATGGCGTTTGTGGGCAAGGATCGCGGCAAGAAGGGAGAGACGCTGCAGGTGAAGCTCGCAGTGACGGACCCCGAGGGCGACACGCTGAGTGCGGAGTGGGTGTTGCTGCGCGAGACCACGCAGTATGAAACGGGCGGGGACTTCATTGCGACGCCCGAGCAGCTCGTTGCCGCTGTGCACGATGCGACCCCCACGGGCGCGACCATCCATCTGCCGGGCCCGGGCATCTACCGCATCTACGCCTACCTCCGCGATGGCAAGGGCGGCGGCGCAACCGCGAACTTGCCTTTGCTGGTGGAGTAAGCGTCGGACGACCCGTTCCATGGGTGCAAGTTCCATGGGTGCATAGAGATAACCCACGCGTACTCTCGCATGCAATGCTCCGGCTACTCCCCCGCCAGAGCACAGGAGGCATGGCATGGAGATCGCGATCTATTCGGCAAAGCCCTACGAAGTGCCGCTGTTTGATGCCGCCGCGGCACGGGCCGGGCACACACTGCGATACATCGAAGCGAAGCTCTCGCTCGCCACGACCGAGCTTGCGCGCGGCGCACCCGCGGTGTCGCTATTTGTGAGCGATGATGGCTCGGCGCCCGTGCTCCGCGCGTTGCACGCTGGCGGCACGCGGCTGCTCGCGCTTCGCTCTGCCGGGTTCAATCACGTCGACATCGCTGAGGCAACCAGGCTGGGCCTGACCGTGGCCCGCGTGCCCGCCTACTCGCCCTACGCGGTGGCGGAGCACGCGATTGCGCTCATGCTCACGCTCAACCGCAAGGTGCACCGTGCCTTTGCACGCACCCGCGAGCAGAACTTCGCGCTCGATGGGCTCATGGGCTTCGACATGCACGCCAAGACCGTGGGCGTCATCGGCACGGGCAAGATCGGCGAGGTCGCGTGCGGCATTCTGCGAGGCTTTGGGTGCAACATCCTCGCCTTCGACCCACACCCCAACCCCGCCTGCCTCGCGATGGGCGTGCGATATGTCCCGCTCGCGGAGCTCTACGCAGCGTCGGACATCATCTCCGTCCACTGCCCACTCACGCCCACGACCAAGCACCTCATCAACACCGCCGCACTCGCGGCCATGAAGCCCAGCGTGATGATCATCAACACCAGCCGGGGCGGCGTGATCGACACGCGCGCGTTGATCGCGGCGCTCAAGCGCGGTCGGGTGGGCGCGGTGGGTTTGGATGTGTACGAAGAAGAGGGCGACCTTTTCTTCCGCGATCTATCGACCGCCCCGCTGCAAGACGACGTCTTTGTGCGTCTGCTCACCTTCCCCAACGTGCTCATCACCGCCCACCAGGGGTTCTTCACGCGCGAGGCGTGCGAGGCGATCGCGCAGACCACGATTGACAACGTCTCGGCGTTCTCACAAGGCGGCGCGACCGCGGTGGCTGCCTCGCACCTTGTCACGATGAAGCTCATCACCGGATGATCGCTGCTGCGCGTGCAGCTTTCAGGAACCGACCATGCCCAAGCCGACGACCATCGTGGACCGCGTCGCGCTCGAAGAGGCAAAGATGCTCAGGCAGCGCTCGGGCGTGGGGCACGTGCGTCTTGAGCGCATGCTCACGCCCGCGCGTGCGAAGCAAGAGCTGCGACGCCAGCGCGATCTCGGCGGGCTGCCTGCACGCTACTTGCGAGAACTGCGCCCACCCACACGGACGTGGCTCGCCGCCGCCGTGACTTTGGCATGGTGCGCGCTCTGCTTTGGCTTTGCGTTGATGCCACCCGGTCGCAACCAGCTGTTCTCGTGGCTCGTCTTCGTGTGCCTCGCACCTGTCGCGGTGCTTGGCATGGTGTGGTGGTCCAAGTGGCGGCCAAGGGGCTCGCCCATCGCTGGCGCGAGATACCTCCGCGTGCGACCGCTGCATCGCTTGCTGCGAGCATCGGCGATGCCCAGCATGAGCGAAGCCGAACGGGCCGGCCGGGCCGGGCTGGGCGAGTTGGGCGAGCATGCCTCGCGTGTGCAAGCAACGCTCGACCACCGCCTGAAAGCGCGCACCGCCATGAGCGAGTCGGAGCGCGTCACGAACGCGATGGTCCCGGGGAGTTTGGCATCGAACCTCTCCGCGTTGTCGGCCCTTGGGTTCGTCGCGATCATCGCGCTGTTCGTGAACGTGCCCGCGAGGGCAGGGAACATCGTCCCAGTCATGCTGCTCTATGTCATCGTCCTGGGCCTCTGGTCGCAACGACGGACGTACTCCAAGGGCATCGAGATCGACATCGCCGCGAAGCGCTGCCCGGCGTGCAAGTTCGCGTGCGACGCTTTGCCCACCGATCCGCAGCTTGCGCAGCTGGGCGTACTCGCTGGGCCCACGCGTTGCCCGGAGTGCGGCATGCTGTGGCCCTTCGTGCCGCCTCCAACGCCGGAGGAGATGCTGCGTGCAGCCCCTGGAGACGAGCCGGGAATTGTCATGTCACACTCGCGTGTTTGAACGCCCAAACACGATGTACGGCAGCTACGATCAGCCATGATCAGCTCGACCGTCGAAGACTACATCAAAGCGATCTACACCCTCCAGCGCGAGAGCCCCACGGGCGATGCCAGCGTCACCAAGCTCGCGCACCTCCTGGGCGTCACCAACGGCACCGTCACCGCGATGGGCCACAAGCTCAAGGACGCGGGCTTCATCCGCGCTGAGAAGTACGGCGGCATGAAGCTGACCGCCAAGGGGTGCCGGCTCGCGCTCGATGTCATCCGCCGGCATCGCCTCATCGAGGTGTTTCTCGTCGACGTGCTGAAGTTCGACTGGTCCGAAGTGCACGACGAAGCCGAGCGGCTGGAGCACGCCATGAGCCCAAAGCTCATGGAACGGCTCGACGCATTTCTTGGCCATCCGAGCATCGATCCGCACGGGGATCCCATTCCTGATGCTAACGGCAAGGTCCGCGAGGTCGCGGCGGTCGCCCTCCACACCCTGGCGAAGGGGCGCGAGGCTGCCGTCGCGCGGATCAACGACCAAGACCCCGCGTTCCTCGCCTTCGCAGCGCGACACGGGCTTCGGCCCGGGGCCGCCTGCGTCGTCATCGAGCAGGTGCCCGAGGCCGAGAGCGTGACGATCGCCGTCGCGGGCAGCGTGCCTGTGGCACTCTCCTACCGGGCAGCAAACCGGGTGCTCGTGCACGTCAACCCGCCACCACAAGCCCCCCCACGAACACCCGGGCGCGAGGCCAACCCCGCCAAGCAGCGCAGCCAGGATCGATAACGCTTCGAAGCAGAAAGTTTGACGAGTCAAAGTACGATGCACTATTCGCTCGCACCCGCTCACGCGTCTAGAATGCCCCGCTCCACGCTGTGATGCGGCAGCCGCGAGCCAACGGGATAGCGACACGAACGAGGCAGACCGACCCATGACCGAAGCAATGCAAGCGATTTGGACAAAGCAGACCCTTCGAGGCCTTGAGCTCTCTCCGAGCAGGCCTTCGTCGATGGCACGCGCCACTGCGATCACTGGGCTCGGCAGGCTCGGGGGGCTCAGCAGGCTTCCCGTGCTGCTCGCCTGCGCACTGCTCACCATCCTCAGCGCGTGCTCTCGCACCGAGCCCGCCCAGCCCAACACGACAGCGACAACGACAACGCCAAGCGGCCCCGTCCGCGTTGTTGCGACCATCGCGATGGTCGGCGACGTTGCGCGCGAAGTGGGCGGCGATCGCGCACGCGTCACCAACCTCATGGGCGAGGGCGTC
>JAIYDA010000142.1 GCA_027487735.1 Planctomycetaceae bacterium
GAAGACCGGCCCCGCGCTGAAAGAGCTGTTCTTTGAGCTTGCCCGCATCCAAAGTGGCGACCTCTCGCAAGATGAGCTGAGCAAGGCCCAGAAGATCCTCGCCACCGACACCGTCGACGACTTTGCCACCCTGCAAGGCACCACGAGCCGCGCCGCAAGCCTCGCGACCTTCGGCGCGCCGTGGGACACGATCGCGAAGGACATGCAAACCAGCCTGCAAGCCGATGCCGGAGCCCTCACGCAGACCGCGAAGAGCGCCCTCGCCCTCGCCCTCGACCGCGCCGTGCTCGTGCTCGTGGGCCAGAAAGCCGAAATCCTGAAACAACTCGCCGACCCCGCGAACGAGCTCAAGCTCGGCACCATCACCGTGGTCGATGCGGAGGGCAACCCGGCAAAGTGACGTGCGAGGCATGCACGCACGCATTCAAAACGCACGCCATCTCCGCACCACCCCCGAATGCCGAATGGCGAATCCCGAATGCCTCGCCTCGCCTCCCCCCGCCTCATCGCGCTCTCTCGCACGCCCCCCTACTGCCCCTTCACCACGTCCCGCTCCAACACCTCCCGCCTCAGCCGCGCCATCTCCCGCCGCGCTTCCCACGCTGTGTACGCAAGGTCCGCCGCTGCCATGAGCAGCACGAGCAGCAGCACGCTGCTCGCGAGCATCCACGCCAGCACAAACTGCCGCGGGCGCGATGGGCTCGCAATCCCAAACGCATACGCAAACACCGGCACTCCCACCAGCATCAGCGCCCCGCACACGCTGCGAATGCGTTTGCGCCCCGCCGGCATCTCGGCCCGCGCCAGCCCCACCCAGTGCCACGCCACCACGAGCAGCGCGAGCACCGCCAGGGGCAGCACAAGCCACGACGGAGCCACTGGGTTGCTCACCGCCTGACCGAGCACGCTCATGCCCCACCCCCCGCCAGCAACTCAGGACGCAACCCAGCCCGCGTTGCTGGCAAGCACGACACCACCCCCATCCCCGCCAGCGCGCCCGCAAGCCTGCGCATGGGCAAGCCCATGATGCTCGTTTGGTCGCCCACGAACGAGATGTCCCACCCCGCCTGCATGCGCTCCGCGATGTTGTAGCCCCCCGCCTTCCCCTGCCACGCCCCGCTCGCGATGTACTTCTCGAGCTCGCTTTCCGACAGCGGGCCCATCCGCACCAGCGCGCGATCCGCGAAAAGCACGCGCGAGCCCTCCTCCACACCGCTTCGCTCCACCCGCAGCAGCGCAACACCCGTCACCACCTCGTGCTCGCGATTCGCGAACGCGCGCACCATCTTCGCGGCTTCTTCCGCCGTGCCGGGCGTCCCGATCAGCACGCCATCCATCACGCACGCCGTGTCCGCACCCAGCACCACCACGTCGCTGCTTGCCAGCAGCGCGCGGGCCTCGGGCGTGCGGGCCCCCGCCCACGCCTTCAGCTTTGCCAGGCTCGCCACCCATTGCCCGGGCGTCACCTTGCCGGGCCTTAAGGGCCCATCCTCAAACCCCGGGTGGCACGCCTCGTGTACAAACCCCGCCTCGCTCAGCAGCGCCCGCCTGCGAGGCGACCGGCTTGCAAGCAGCAAGCGAGGGTCGCCCGTCTGGGCGTGAACGCGTTGGGGTTGGTGGCTGGTCATGGGCTCCTCTCCAATCTTCGGATGGACGCGGCAGATCGCGAGAGGTTTCTCGCTTTGCACTGCCCCATTGCCGCCAACCACTTACGCTTGTCGCTCCGCACGAAATGCCACCACCCATGCCCCGCCTCCCCCACGTCCACCTCCTCCAGCATCGCCTGCACCCTGCCCATCCGCAGCACGCGCGAGATGCCGCACGGGCGCTCGCGCAAGGCGCCCGGCCTGGCGACATGCTCGTGCTCTGCGAGCTTTTTTCCACGGGCTTTCGCTTTGACCAAGCCGATCTGCGGGCGCAGGGCCCTGCGGACGAGGCCTTTTTGCAAGCCCTCTCGCGCGACACGGGCTGCATCGTCGTGGGCGGGCACGCGCTCGCGCAGGGTAATGGGCTCGCAAACGCCGTGAGCGTCTTCGACAGCGGCTCGCTGCTCACGCAGTATGCCAAGCTCCACCTGTTTGGCCCCGGGGGTGAGCCCTCGTGCTTTGCGCCGGGCTCCTCGCTCTCGCTGTTTCGCTGGCCCGCCACGGGCCTGCTGGTGCAGCCCGCGATCTGCTACGACCTGCGGTTTGGGCCGCTGTTTGGTGCGGGTCGCGAGGCAGGGGCCGAGATGATCGTGATTGCGAGCGCCTGGCCCAGCGTGCGCGAGCACCACTGGCGCACGCTGCTTGCTGCCCGCGCTATCGAGTGCCAGGCCCTTGTCGCGGCCTGCAACGCGCTGGGCGAGTGCCCCGCGCCGCGCCTCGCGAGCGACGGCTCGCGCCCGCTCGTGCCCCACCCAGGCGCAAGCCTCGTCCTGTCGCACCTGGGCGAAGTACTCGCCGATGGCGGCAGGAACGAGGGCGCTGTGAGCGCACCGGTCGATGCCGCTGCGATTCGTGCATGGCGAACCACCTTCAACGTGCAAGCCGACCGGCGCACGATCCCGCGCTGAGGCACGGAGTCTGCGTGCTTCGCGACGCTGGCGCAGGGCCCCCACCACGTGCAACCTTTGGTGAAACGCTTCGCGCGCCTTTCCGAAACACGAGACATGCGAATGCTCTCAGCCGCCTCGTCGTTTGCCCACCCTCGATCGCTGCCGCTCCTCGCGCTCGCGTGTGCGCTGGGCTGCGCGCACGCCCCGCTGGCGGGGTGCTCGGTCATGAAGCAAGCAAACGCCGAGGCGACCGTCGCGGCAAGCGCGACGGTCTCCGAGGCCCCAAGCGTGTACGCCGAGACCGCGAACGGGTCTATCGAGGTGCGCAAGGGTGGGGAGCAGTTGACGGTGCAAGCCCTCATCCGCGCCACCACGCAGGCGCGGGCCGATGCCGTCGCTGTGAACACCGTGAC
>JAIYDA010000039.1 GCA_027487735.1 Planctomycetaceae bacterium
CGGAGGCGATGCGCGAGGTCGCGAAGCAGCTTCGCGATCTGGAACGCCGCGAGCGCGAGCGGGGCGGGCAGCGACCGCAAGAAGGCGAGGGGAGCGAACAGCGCCAACCGGCAAGCAACGAGGAGCAAGCTCGGCGGATGCGCGAGCAGGCGCAGCGGATGCTTGAGAATGCCACACCTGAGCAGCGCAAAGCGCTGGAGGACATCGCGCGGGACATGGCACGCGATCAGCAAGGGGCTGGCGGCAGCGGTGATCGTGGGCAGGGAGAGCGAAGCGGCGAGGGCCAGCGGCGTGCGGAGCGGCCTGAGGCGGGGCGCAATCAAGAGCCCAATCAACGGCGCGAGCAAGGCCGTGATTCCGGTTCGCAACCCGGCGGGCAGCAGCAAGCGCAGGGCGAGGGCGGTCGCCCCTCGGGCGCGCAAGGGCAACGCAGTGCGCGTGGCGCGGATGACTCGGCTGGTGCAGCTGGGTCAGACGGCTCGCGCGGAGCCCAGGGCAATCAAGGCGAAGGCAGAGCTGGCGGACCAGGCGGGCGCGACGGCGGCGACAACCCAGCGGGCCCGGGCATGCGGCAGGCTCCGCGGCGAGCACAGACGGGCGAGAGCGAAACGACGCAGTCGGTGCTCGTCGATGCTCGCTCGCAGGCGCGCGATGGCGTGACGCTCGCGCCACTCTCGGAGATTGAGCGGCAAGGGGGCGACATCGTGACCACGCGCGGTGCAGGCAGCAGCGGGGGTGGTGTCTCGGGCGCGATTGAGAATGCGGTGGAAGGGGCGCAGCGCGGCATCGAGAATCAAGCGGTGCCGCCCGCGCGGAGCGACCTTGTGCGGCGCGTGTTCGAGCGATACTCGACGCGGGCGCGGAGTGGAGCGGAGGGCAGGCCTGCGCCGCAGGCGGCGCCGCCTCCGCCGGCTCAAGGCGAGCCCGCGCCAGCGCAGCCTGCGCCGCAAGAGAAGACGCCGTGAGCCAAATCGCGGCGGCGTATTGTGCGTGGCGTGCGTGCGACGCGCTCGCGTGACCTGTTCGTGATTCCAGCGTTGTTTCCGCGTGCTGCTTCAGGGGTGCCGACTTTCATGTCCCTGCTCTTTGAACAACCTGCGTGGCTCTGGCTCGCGGTGCTTGCGCTGCCCACGCTGGTGGTGGGGTGGTGGGGCTTTCGCGCCATGTCGGGGGTCCGGCGGTGGGCGTCGATCGTCATTCGCTGCGGGCTGCTGGCGATCATCATCGCCATCATCGCAGGTCTGAGCATCCGCAAGACGACGAACATCGTGGCGGTCGTTGCGGTGATCGACGTCTCGGGCTCGGCCCGGTCGCAGTTTGTGCCGCCTGCGCTGGCGGGGGAAGATCAGCAGAGCATCGCCCAGGCTGCGGCGCTCGAGGGCGACGCGCTGACACGTTACGTGCGGCGATATCTCTCGCTCGCGATGCCGAAGCTGGGCGAGGAGGACTTGTTTGGGCTGGTGCTGTTTGATGGCAGCGCGGCGGTGGTGGCGACGCCCAGCAGGTCTCGAAGTTGGGAGCGCTCGCTCGACATCCGCCTGCGCGAAGGGACGAACATCGCGGAGGCATTGCGGCTCGCGCGCGGCATCATGCCGCCCGACGCGGCGGGGCGGATCGTGCTGCTGAGCGATGGCAACCAGACCGCGGGTGACGCACTCGCGGCGGCACGCGAGATTTCGCGTCCGCTCTCGCAGGGTGATGGCGGGAGCGAGAGCGCGGTGCGCACGCTGCCTGTCATGGTCGTGCCGCTTCGGTTTCGACTCGATAATGAGGTGGTGGTCGAGAGCGTCGACGCGCCGCCAGCGGCCGCTGCGCAGAGCACGATCAACGTGCGCGTGGTGCTCGCAGCAACGCAGCCCTCGACGGGCAACCTCACGCTGCTGCGCGAGAACGTGGCGATTGATCTGAACGGCGCGCAGACAGGGACCGCGAGGCGGATTGCGCTGCAGCCCGGCAGAAATGTGCAGGTGCTCGAGGTGCCTTTGCCTGCCGGGCGGGTGCATCGCTTTCGCGCGGTGTATGAGCCCGATGTGGTGGAGGTGGGCACGGACGCGGCTGGGCCAGCGGCAGGCGCCACGCGCCTTGCGGGCGACACGAACGTACAGAACAACGAGGGCGAGGGATTCACGATCACGCCCGGGCGCGGGCGCGTGCTGCTGGTCGATGGGCTGGCGGCGATGGGGCGAGCTTCTTCGCCTCTTGCGGGCACGCTGCGGAGCGCGGGCGTCGATGTGTCGGTCGAGAACCCGGCGGGGCTGGACACCAACCCGCTCGCGCTCGAGGCGTTTGACCTGCTGATACTGGAGAATGTGCCTTCGGACATGGTGTCGGTGCAGCAGCAGCAGGAGCTGATTCTCGCGGTGCGCGACATGGGGCTGGGGTTGGTGCTGGTGGGCGGGCCAGAGTCGTTTGGCGCGGGCGGATGGCGAGGCAGCCCGCTGGCTGCGGTCATGCCCGTGGAGCTGGAACTGCCCGACACGCTGGTTGCGCCGCAGACAGCGACGGTGCTCGTGCTCGACAACTCGGGCTCCATGAACATGTTTGTGCTGGGCAGCACGAAGAGCCAGATGCAGATCGCAACCGACGCAGCCGCGATGGCGGTGCGCACGATGGATCGCAGCGACCTCGTGAGCGTCATCGCTTTCAACTCCAATGCTGAGGTCTCGCTGCCACTCTCGCGTGTGGGCGATGCGAAGGCCGCGGTCGATGCGATCAACGCGATCTCGGGCGGTGGCGGCACGAACATGGCGGCGGGGTTGGAGGACGCGATCGAGCAGCTTCGGGGCGTGGAGACGAAGGTGAAGCACGTGATCGTGCTGTCGGACGGCAAGAGCCAGCGCAGCGACGAACTGCCCGGGCTGACCGATCGCCTGAAAGAGATGGGCGCGAAGGTGTCGACGATTGCTGTGGGCAACGACGCGGACATCAACCTGCTGGCGCGGCTCAGCGAACGCAGTGGGGGGGCACACTACTACGTGAGCAACCCAAGGCAACTGCCCCGCATCTTCCTCAAGGCGGTGCGGGTGCTGCGGGCGCCGCTCATTCGCGAGCAGCCCTTCACGCCCACGCTGCTGGGCAGCGGATCGGCGTTTGTTGCGGGGCTCTCGCAGCCCCTGCCTCAGCTTGGGGGCATCGCGCTCACGCGAAGGCGCGCGGAAGAGACCATCAGCGTGTCGATGCTCAGCGACAAGGGCGAGCCTGTGCTGGCGGGATGGAACGTGGGGCTGGGGCAGGTGGTGGCGTTTACGAGTGATGCGGGCACCTGGGCCTCGCAGTGGCTCGCATGGCCTGGATATCAACGCATGTGGACGCAGATCGTGCGGTCGGCGTCGCGGCCTCCTGTCGAGAGCGGCGTGCTCGCGAGCGCGACGCTGCGCGGAGACGAGCTGGTGGTGCGGGCGACGGCGGCGGATAAGTCTGGCACGCCCCTCACGGGGCTGAGTATGCCTGCGACGATCTACTCGCCCTCGGGCAGAGCGATTGAGGTGAACTTGCAGCCCGTGGGCGTGGGGGAGTATCAGGCGGTGCTGCGGGCGGAGGAGACGGGGAGTTACGTGGGCGTCGTCAGGCCTCGCTTTGCGGAAGGGGCGGTCGAGGGATCGGTGGAGGGTGTGGCGACGGGTGCGGCGACCGCTTCGGCAACGGGTTCAGCCCAGCCGCGCAGGCTGCCCGCAGCAGTGGTGGGCGCAGCGGTCCCTCGCGGCAGTGAGTTCCGCTCCCTCGCAAGCAACGATCGCTTGCTCGAGCAGATCGCGGCTGCAACGGGCGGGCGCGTGCTCGACCCTGCGGCCCCGCAGCAAGCAGAACTCTTCTCGCGCGAGGGGCTGACGCCCGCCGAGGCGATCTCGCCCCTCACCAAGCAGCTACTCCCTTGGGCGATCGTGCTGCTGCTGCTCGACATCGCCTCGCGGCGCGTGGCGTGGGATCGCTGGGTCAGCAAACGCATGGGCGCGGGTAGCCTGCTCGCCACCGAGCGCGCGGCGGCAACACAAGAGCGGCTCGCGACCGCGGCTGCGGGGGCGGGCATGGGCGAGCTTCGCCGAGCGAGCGCGAGCGTGGAGCAACGCGTTGAAAGCGTGCAGCGCAGCGTGAGCGGGCTGGTGCTGAGCGACACCGATGCGCGATCGCTCGCGGAAGCCGCCCGCGACAAGCGGCGGGCAACGCGATTGGCACAAGCCGCCGCGAGCGTGCCCGCAGGCCCGAGCCCCAAGCCGGCTGCGGGCAACGAGCCCGGAACACCCGGGGCACCCGCACCCTCCGCAGCGGGCGAAGGGCGGGCCGAGCAGGGCGAGCCCTCGTCGCTGCTCGCGGCGAAGCAGCGTGCCAACCGGAAGTATCAGTAGGCAAACAAACGCGCAAAGGCTTGCAAACGGGCAGGTTAGTTGATGGCCCCGCAATCTGCGCGAGGTTTGCGTGCTTGGTGGGGGGCAAACGCCGATATTTGTCTGGCAAGGCGGGTGACGCGGGCGGGCGATTCGGCATCGAATCGTTCGGTCGCGGCAAACCCCGCGCGGCGAACCCAGCACGACGACGGAGCGACGACGCTTTGGTCGCACATGCCGGGCGAGCCAACGCAGACCCAGCCACGCAGACAAGGACTAGTGCATGCCAGCAGCCGGAGTGAGCTATCAACGCACGCGCGAGATGACGATCGACGAGCTGCTGCTCGAGAATCGCGTGGTGTTCATGATCGGTGAGATCAACCAGGCCTCGGCGGCTCGCGTGATGATGCAGCTGCTCTATCTCGACAATCAGGGCCGCGGCAAGGACATCAACCTGTACATCAACAGCCCGGGCGGCGCGGTCGACGACACGCTCGCGCTCTTCGACACCATGCGCTTCCTCAGCAGCGCGGTGAACACCTATTGCATCGGTCGCGCATACAGCGGCGGCAGCGTGCTGCTCGCAGCAGGTGCCAAGGGCAAGCGGTTCATCCTGCCGCACGCGAAGGTCATGATCCACCAGCCCTACGGCGGCATCACGGGGCAAGCCGAGGACATCCGCATCCAGGCGGAGCACATCAGCAAGATGAAGGTGCAGCTGAACGAGATTCTCGCCGAATGCACGGGCAAGTCCACGGAGCAGATCAAGGCCGACAGCGAGCGCGACAAGTTCTTCTCTGCCGAGGAGGCGGTTGCGTACGGGCTTGCCGACGAGGTGCTCAAGAGCCCGCAGAAGTAAGGCGTTTCGCACGTCCCTTCATCTTCACGTCTTTGCGTCACACGAAACCGGTTGTTTTTCCGCAGTTCATAGCCACAAAGGAGCCGGCACGACACGACCCACCCGCGCGGCAAGGCTGCAAGTCCTTCGAGCCCGGTGACCAGTCCGCAGTGCCTTCTTTATGTCCTATCTCGTCCCCATCGTCATCGAAAAAACCTCACGCGGCGAGCGGTCGTACGACATCTACTCGCGGCTGCTGAAGGATCGCATCATCTTTCTCGGCGGGCCTGTGAACGACGACGTCGCGAACCTCATCGTCGCGCAGTTGCTCTTCCTCGCCAACGAGGACCCCAAGGCCGACATCCACCTCTACGTGAACAGCCCGGGCGGCAGCGTGAGCGCGGGCCTGGGCATCATCGACACGATGAACTTCATCCAGCCCGACGTCTGCACCTATGTCATCGGCATGGCCGCCAGCATGGGCAGCCTCATCGCCGTGAGCGGCACCCGCGGCAAGCGCTACACCCTCAGCAACGCCCGCAACATGATGCACCAGCCCCTGCTGGGCGGCGTGATGGAAGGCCAGGCGACGGACCTCGAGATCGAGGCGAGGGAGATGCTCCGCATCCGCGAACGCCTGTACGAAATCTACGCCAAGGCGACGGGCCAGCCCAAGGAAAAGATCGCGAAGGACTGCGATCGCAACTACTGGATGGACGAAAAGCAGATGCTGTCGTACGGACTTGTCGATGCCGTGCTCGAGCGCATGCCCGAGCCCGCCCGCAAGGCCAAGCCCGACGACGAGTAAGCCTCCCACGCCGCTCACTCGCGCCAGGCTGGACAACCGCACCACACCCTCCACACTCGATCGCCCTCGCGGTCGAGTGTGTTTTTCTTCAGAGTTTGCGTCCACCTGCACCGGGGTAGTCGTGCTGCCGATCTTCCCCAGGAGCCGTGACTCGGCTGCAAGAGCTGGTGGAGCGATTCATGCAACATCGATTGAACAGAAAATCTCGCCGGGCGTTTACGCTGCTCGAAGTGCTCATCGTGGTGGTGCTGCTTGGCATCCTCGCCGCGATCATGACCCCCTCCGTTGCGAGCGCGCGCCGCGATGCTCGCGACGGGCGTCGCATGCAGGACATGCGCGCCGTCGAGAAGGCGCTGGAGATGTACATCAACGACTGGGGCGTCTACCCAATCGTGCCCGGGTGGTCCGCGGATGCGCCGAGCTACGGCGGGCGGGGCTACACCGGCCCCACGGGCTATATCCCTGGGCTAGCACCCGACTACATCCTCGAGCTCCCTCGCGACCCCAACGGCGCATACCCGTCGGGCGGACGGGGCTATTTGTACTACTCCAATGGCTTCGACTACAAGTTCCTTGCGCACCAAACACCCGACAGCTTCTCGGTCGACCATCCGCTGTATGACCCCGTTCGCCCGACGTGGGCGTACGCGATCTTCACACCGGGCGGGCGCAACTGGTAAGGGCTGTGTGGTGTGTGCGGTCTCATGGTGATTGAAACCGTGAAGGCCACCAAAGTCAGGTAGGTACACGGTCGATGAACAACCGCGCATGGTGACTGAGCCATGGCTACGGAGAGAACACATGAGTCTGACCAAGAAGGCGTTCCGCAAGGGCTTCACGCTCATCGAGATTCT
Organism: Planctomycetaceae bacterium; assembly: GCA_027487735.1. Taxonomy (GTDB): domain Bacteria; phylum Planctomycetota; class Phycisphaerae; order Phycisphaerales; family UBA1924; genus BJHL01. Next base: position 6,823 of record JAIYDA010000039.1, read on the forward strand.
GATTGTCGTCGTGATCCTCGGCATCCTCGCCGCGATCATGGTGCCGCAGTTCAGCAGCGCACGTGGCGACGCTCGGCACGCCAAGCGCGAGCAAGACCTCAAGACGATGGAGAAGGTGCTCGAGATGTACGCGAATGACTTCGGTCAGTACCCCTACCGCTGGGGCTGGGGTGGCGAAAGCCCGACCTGGGGCGCGATGGCCCTCGAGGGCGCCACCAGCTACGTGCCGTTTGTCACGCCCACATACATCGCCGCGCTGCCACGCGACCCCGCGCTGACAGGGCCGACCGGGGGCCGTGGGTACATTTACCTCAGCAATGGTCAGGACTTCAAGTTCATGGCACATGAGATTCTTGGTGGCGTTCCCGCAGGCCACCCGATGGCCGATCCGCCCCGCCCGACCGTGAGCATGTCGATCTGGACGCCGGGCGGTCGCAACTGGTAAGGCCAACAATGCCCGTGCATGAGCGGGCCCGCACAACGCATGATCGAGCAGGCCCTGGAGCTCTATCTCCAGGGCTTTTTTCCTATGGCTCGCGAGGGGCGGATCGAGAGTGCAAGGGCGCGGGCGATCGAGTGGATTCAGCCGCGCACGCGCGGGCTCTTGCCGCTCGATGAGCGTTTTCATGTGCCGCGGTCGCTGGCTCGGGTCGTGAATCGAGGCGTGTTTGAGGTCACGAGCGACGAGGCATTTGGGCGCGTCATCCGCGAGTGTGCGAAGTCTGCACCAGGGCGCGAGACGACATGGCTCGAGCCGCGGATCATCACGCTGTTCGATGCCCTGCACGCAGCCGGGCACGCCCACAGCGTCGAGGCATGGCGCGTGCACGAGGGCGAGCGGACGTTAGTGGGGGGGACATATGGGCTCGCGCTCGGGCGGGCCTGGTGCGGCGAGAGCATGTTTAGCAGGCCCGAACTGGGCGGCACCGACGCGAGCAAGGTCTGCCTCGTGCACCTCGTGCGGCACCTGCGGCAGCTGGGCTTCGTGCTGTTTGATGCGCAGCTGAGCAACCCGCACTTGCTGCAGTTTGGGCTCTATGAGCTGCGGGCGGAGCACTACCTTCAGCAGCTCGCGGCGTGCCAGCGGGGCGACGCACCAAAGTGGGAGAAGCTGACGGCGCAGTCGTAACTTCGGATGGGCACGATGCGCGGAGAGCGAGCAGCGAACCGAAGGAAAGCTTCAACCTGCACCGTGAACGCAGCGCTGATGCCTCCCTCCTGAATCGCGTCGCAGACGAGGCCACCGGTCACTCTGGCTTATGTAAAATCGAAGATCCTCACCCCTCGACAGGCATCGCCAGCGGCGCTCGCGAAGCACTCCACGCGCTCGCCTGTCGCGCATCCAGCTCTGCCGTCGCCCGCGACTTCCCTTTCCAAAGGCTCGCCCACTGCCACCTGCGCACAAACGCACGGAAGGTGGGGTCCTCAAGCCGCGGGGCACCGGTGAGCATGCTGCGCACATATCCCCACCACATTGCCGCACCACCAACGAGATACGGCTTCTTGGTCATGCGGAAGATCGCGCTCGCCGTCATGTAGGGCAGGCTCGTGCCCATGAACCACTGCCCAAAGCCGTGGCGCATGCGGCCCGTGAAGATGCCCTTGTGGCTGCTGCCCATGGGGCGCAGGTGCTTGAAGCGAAGCTCGGGCTCGTCCCAGCTTTGTGCGATCCACCCCAGCATGCGGCAGCGATGGCAGTCGATGCCATCCCACATCACCTGACGCACAAAGCCGCCGATCTGCCGAAAGCAGGCGACGCGGAAGAACTTGGTCATGCCCGCGCTGGTCTCGTCGCCCAAAAACTCGCTGACGTAGGTGGTGGCGAAGTCGCCATCAACCACGTCCGGGTCGATGGGCATGTAGGCCTTGCCGCTGCACGTGCCCAGGCGAGGGTTTGCCTCCATGCGCTGCATGAGGATCTCGAAGTAGCGGGGCGGAAGCTCGAGGTCGAGGTCGAGCTTGCAGATGTAGTCATACCCCCCCTGCTCGATCTCGTGCTGTATCGTGCGATAGCCCGCATAGAACGCCTCGATCACGCCAGGGCCCACCTTGCGCTTGCCCCGGTTCTCACGCGTCACGATGCGGATGCAAGGGTGCTTGCTCGCATACTCCGCGAGGACCTTGGGCGTCTCGTCGGTGCTCCCGTCATCAACGATGATGAAGGTCGTGGGAGGCACGCTCTGCCCCAGCACGGTGTCGAGCGTGCGACGCATGAACTTCGCCTCATCGCGGCAGGGCGCGATGATGGCGTAGCGACGCGAGCGTGCGTTGGAGTTCTGGACGGGCGAGTGCGCAGCCGGCGGAGTCATGTGGTAGAACATATCGGCACGCCAAGAGCGAGCACCCGACCAGCAATGCCATGGCAGCAGAAAGCCGGGCAAAACGCAGTCGGGAGAGCGGTTCTGCGGGTGACTCGCAACGTCTTATAAGATATGTTATGTAAAATCCAAACGCGGGGGGGCCTGTTCGCCGGTCTTGCATGCGTGGCTTCGTCGGTGCACCTGTCCTCAGCCACTCCGGGCAAGGGCCTTGGTCATGAGCGGCACCTGCTTCTCCCCCACGCGCTGCTCTTGAACGGCCCACCCTCGATTCGTATACCAATGCTCGCCACTCCACGCGCACAAGTACGCACGCGAGAACCCGGCTCGCTGGCACTCTTGTTCCGCTGCGAGCAGAAGTGCACCACCAACTCCAAGGCGACGACACGACTGCTGGACAAACAGGGCCGCGATGAACGGCTGGAGGTCCGGGTATTCATCGAGTTCGCTCTCGACGCCGTGCACACACCCCACCGGCTCGCCGTCAAGCGTTGCCACGAGGGTGAAGGGCCAGATGTTTCCCGCCTCCCACGCGCCGATGTGCTCCTCAATCGCGGAGCGCACCGATTGCAGCGGCGTAGAAGGCGACGCAAACGCTTCGTGACACCATTGGGCCACGCAAGGCAGCCATTCACGCCGCGTTGCGAGGTTGACGACTCGGATTTCGCGCACGACAAATCTCCTCTTCGTATCGTCATCGGTCTATGCACCGCCGAGCCGTTGCCTGTTGCCCAGCGCAATCCTCGCGTTCCGCTGCACCATGTCGAGCGTGATGCGCTTGAGTGCCGATGTCGCGAATGCCTCGCGGCGGCGTTGCTCGTTCCAGGTTGCAATCGCAGCAAGGTCAAACCCTGCGGGCTTGCCTGCGGGCTTGGTGGCCCGGGCGTTCGGGCCAGAAGGCGTGCTCGACTCACGCGGCGAGTTGTGCGGGCAAACCTGCTGGCAAATGTCGCACCCCGCGATCCAGTCGCCCATCAAGGGCTCGAGCGCGGCGGCGATGGGCGTGCGCCGTTCGATCGTGAGGTTGCTGATGCACCGTCTCGCGTCGACGACGCGCTCAGCGACGATCGCCTGAGTGGGGCACGCGTCGATGCAGCGTGTGCACGTGCCGCAGTGATCGGTGGGCTGCGAGCCCTTGGGCAGGCTTGGCGTGAGCGCGAGCGTGGTGGCAAAGCCGCCCAGCACGAAGTAGCTGCCTAGTTTGGGATGAATGAGCATCGCGTTCTTTGCTTGCCACCCAAGCCCCGCCATCGCCGCAAGCTCGCGCTCGTTCACGGGCGCGGTGTCGACAAAGCTGCGAAACTCGCTGCCCGCATAGTCCGCACGCAGCGCATCGGCGAGCGCGTGCAGGCGTCGCTTCAGCACGTCGTGATAGTCTCGCACGCGCGCATATCGCGCCACGCGCCCAACGCCCGGCTGCCTGCCCAGCGGACCCGCCTGCGGGTCAAACGCCGGGTCGAGCGGATCGACAGCCTCGTCGCGTTTTGCGTAGCACATCGCAACCATCACGAAGCTGTTGGTCCCCTCCAGCAACCTCCAAGGCTGCCTGCGCACAAGAGGCGACTGCGTCATATACGCAAGCTCGTCGTGCATCCCCTGCTGCAACCAGCGTTCCACATGCTCGTGCTGTGCAGAGTCGAGCGCGGGCGCCACGCCAAAGGCATCAAACCCCAAGCGCGCGCAGCGATCGAGAACGTCGCGCGAGATCATGTCGCTGGTGGTGCCCAGGGGGATGGCAGGACTGCGCTGGGCGAGGAGTGTCTCTTCTCGCGGGCGACCGGCGGAGCCCCAGGGACGGCGAGTGTACATAGTTCGTTTCAAGCCTGTTCCTGGTCGAGCGGTGACGGTACGCAGTTTGTTTCACTGTCACGCGACATACTCGCCGTCGCGGATGCTCTGCGCGTACGTTCGTAGCCAACTTGGGATTGCGTCCCGCCTCAGGTACTCGTCAAGC
>JAIYDA010000122.1 GCA_027487735.1 Planctomycetaceae bacterium
CCTTGCGCGCCGAGCGTCACGATCACCGCGCCCACGCCCATGTCGAGCAGTCGCAGCGCGAGCCTCGCAGGATCGACCTTCGCTTCCATGTTTGCCAGCCGCATCGCCTCGCGCTGATTCACCACCAGGCAGTCCACCAGCGCGGGCAGCTCCACGGGCAGCGGGCGGGCGGGCGCGGCGTTCAGCACCACGGCCTTGCCCGCAGCTTTCGCGGCCTTCGCAGCCGCCACCACGCACTGCAGGCTCACTTCCATCTGCACCAGCAGCACGTCGCACGCATCGATGGCGGGCTGGGCGTGGGCGATGTCCGCGGGCGTGAGCAGCGCGTTCGCGCCCGGCGCCACCACAATCGCGTTCTCGCCCCCCTCCGCCACCGTGATGAGCGCGAGCCCCGTCGCCTCGCCCGATGCAACGCGCAGGTGCTGCAGGTCGATGCCATCGGCAAGCAGCGCCTCGCGCACGCGCGTGCCATGGGCGTCGTCTCCCACGCTACCCACAAGCGTCACGCTGCTGCCCGCGCGGGCAGCAGCGACGGCCTGGTTGGCTCCCTTGCCGCCCGCATACGTGCGATAGCCCCCGCCCAGCACGGTCTCGCCCGCGCCGGGAATGCGCTGGGCGCGCACGACAAGGTCCATGTTGAGCGAGCCAACCACGCAGACGCGCGACGTGCCAAGCGGGCTTTGGGGTGCAGGAGCGGTCACGCGTCGAGCGTAGCGGGCGTGCGTGGCGCGAGCGCGGGGGCTTGCTTTGCCCTGCGGGCTCACGCCGTGGGCAGCTTCCAGTTCGCCTCGCTGTCCTTCGCGAGCATCTGGGCGCTGCGATCCACGCACCAGCGGCAGGCGCACGCGCCGGGTGCTTGCTCGATGTCCGCCCCGTGCTCGGTCGCGGTGGCGCGCACGGGGCTTTGGTAGTAGTCGCCCTGCTTGTTCATGAGGCAGAGCGTGCACGCGATGTGCTCGGGCACCGTGATGCCCGCGTTGCGCACCACGAGCTGCGAGTAAGCGCGGCCCAGGCACACGCCGCAGATAAGGCTGCCCCGGTGGCCCTCGATCATCGGGCGATCGTCGCGATACGAGCACCCGCAGAAATCGCAGAGGAAGTCGGTCGCGAGCATGTGTTCAGGGTCTGAGCCGATGCGATGCATGGTGGGAACGTAGGGGCGTCACGGAGCCACGCAAAGACGAGGCGCAGACCGCGCGAAGGCGGCGCAAAGGTCTTGTGACAATCCCCACTCCGCACAACAGACGCGAGCGTGCGAAAAACAGAAACTTTGTAACAGCACACTCGCTGCTGCAACCGCCCCTGTGCACGCGCCGAAAAGGTTGGCACCTGTCCTCACGATGGGTTGTGCGGCACGCTGGCTTGCCGAGTCGAACCAGAGAAGGGCTCACGCCTTTCTCGCTCGCACTGGCGGCTTTCTCCGCGTGTGTCGCACCGATCGCAACGTTCGTCCATCCGGTGCTTTGGTCGTTTGCAGCATATTCCCGTGCGTTTGCGCGTGGGCAGTGCGTTCGCTCTGAGCACTGGGTTAGTCGTCGGGCGTGTCGTGGTTCCTTCGCTCGGGCCTGCCGTGTGCAGTTGCACGCGTGCTTCCCGGGCTGTGCTCTGGTTCTGCGTTTCGGGCCGCAAAGAGAGAGCGGTGCCTGGCTGCTGCTGGCCTTCGCCAGCAGCGCGGAAGTAAACGAGAGACAAGAGAAGCAAGAGAAAAGACGCAACAGGCGGCGGAAAGGCTTCGTGCGGGTGGTCCGCGCGGAGGAGGGTTGTCGCATGGACTTGCGTGCGAAAGCACACAAGCCTTGCAAAGAGCGGCACGGGTTGTCTCGTGCCCGCATGGAGTTGCGTCATGCAGAAGAAGTTTGTTGCCGGTCTCCTGATTCTTGCTGGTGTTGCCTCGGTTGCGAGTGCAAACCCGCGTGTCCGCGTGTTCCACCTCTCGCCCGACACGCCCGCCGTGCAGGTGCGCGTGAACGATGGGCTCCCGCCCGCGATTCCGAGCCTTTCCTACCGCTCCATCACGAACTACGTCCCCCTGCCCAGCGCGGGCAACTACAACTTCAAGGTTGCCGCCGTCGTTGCTCCCGATGCCAACGCGATCGACGTCACCGTCCCGCTTGCCGCCAACACCGACTATTCCGTCGCTGCCATCGGCCTGCTGGGCGGCTCGCCCAATCTGGCCCCCTTGCTCCTGCAAGACGACAACACCGTGAACCCCAGCGCCGCCCGCGTGCGCTTCGTGCACGCCTCGGCGAACGCGCCCGCCGTCGACGTGTTCGCGGTTGGGCTCGCCCAGCCGCTCTTCGCCAACGTCACCTTCGGCAACAGTGGCGGCTACATCAACGTGCCGGGCGGCACCTACGACCTTGAAGTCCGCCTCGCGGGCGGCGGCGCAACCGTGCTCAGCCTGCCCGGCGTTGCCTTCAGCAATGGCACCGTCGCGACGGCTTGGGCCGTGGGTCTCGTCGGCAGCAGCACCACGCCGCTCGGTGCCGAGCTGACGGTCGATGTCATCCCCGCTCCTGGCGCAGCAGGCCTGCTCGCGCTCGGTGGCGTGCTGGCATGCCGTCGCCGGCGTGCGAAGGCGGCGTAAGTCCTTCGCTCGCGATTTTCAATCCTGTCTCCCTTTTCCTTCGCACCGCCCGGCGCAGCCCACACCTGCGCCGGGCGGTGTTGCGTTGCGGGGCGTGCTCGTTGGGTCCTTCGCGCTCGCCGCTCCCGCCGCTTCGCCACGCCTATCACTTTGGCGTGAATCCCTTCTTCCAAGCTCTTGCCACACGTCACGCTCGCACCAGCGCGCTCCCCAACCTCAGCGCCGTCGAGAGCTTTGGCTTCGACCTCTTTGGCACGCTGTTTCCGCAGCGGGCAATCGAGCGCTGCGGCGAGCACGCAGGCCAGCAGAGCGTCGAGGCCCGCCTCGCCGCCCTCGCCACAAGGCTCGAGGCCCTTGTGCAACAGGCCTGCGGTGCCTGCCCAGAGCACGCCGCTTCCGGGCACGACCCGAAGGCAAGCGCTCGCGACACAACCCAGGCCTTCTTTGCCGAGTTGCCCCGCATCGCGGCTTTGCTCGATGGCGACGCCCACGCCACCAACGCGGGCGACCCCGCAGCCAGCAGCATCGACGAAGTCGTCGCCTGCTATCCGGGCTTCCTCGCAACCGCGTTCTATCGCTTTGCCCACGAGCTCGAGCTGCGTCACACCCCGCTGCTCCCACGGATGCTCACGCAGATCGCCCACGCCCACACAGCGATCGACATCCACCCCGGCGCGACCATCGGCGAGCGATTCTGCATCGACCATGGCACCGCGGTGGTGATTGGCCAAACCACGCACATTGGCAGCGACGTGAAGCTCTACCAAGGCGTCACGCTCGGTGCAATGAGCGTGGACAAGGGCCTCGCCAGCACCAAGCGCCACCCCACAATCGAAGACCACGTGGTCATCTACGCCCATGCCGCGATCCTCGGGGGAGACACCACCATCGGGCACCACAGCGTGATTGGTGGCAACGTCTGGCTGACCAAAAGCGTGCCGCCCCACAGCCTGGTGTTTCAGCCCGCCTC
>JAIYDA010000144.1 GCA_027487735.1 Planctomycetaceae bacterium
ACAGGGAACAGGGAACAGGGAACAGGGAACAGGGAACAGGAGAGTTGGTCGGGCGTGGGGCGCGACGGGCTCTTGAGCTTTGGCTTGCGAGGCTATTCGTTCTTCGCGTGCTCGGTGATGAGTGTGTGACAGCCACCGAGCAACCTGCGCGGTCGGTCAGCGGCGCTTGGTTTTCTTCTTTGCCTTGCTCATCTTTTTTGTCGGCTTGGGCTGCAGTCCGGAGGTCCAGCCGTCCTTGGTCAAGGAGCCAAAGACACTCCCATCGCCGCCGGCGAACGCGCAGAGAAAGCAGATCGGGTCGGCCTTGGCCTTGAAGAGGGAGCGATCGAGGTCGGCGCAGACTTCGGCAAGCAAGAACGCGACGTAAGTCACGGGCAGGGCGTAGCAGAGCGGGCCATTCTTGCCGAGCGACTTTTCGAGCTTGAGTTTTCGACGAACCTGCTGCAGTGCTTCAAGGAAGTGGGAAGTTTCGGGGAGGGTCTTTCCGCTCTTCTCCAATCTGCGGAGCTGGTTCGGCATGCACCAGTTGGGAGTACCGAGCCAGCTGAGGCTGTCATCACTCGGATCGCACTCGGCGAAGCCCACGGCCTCGGTGCGTGCGGGGTTGAGCTCAATCTCGGGGACGAGGAACCAGAGCGTGCGAACTTTGGGCCCTGGGGGCATCGCCTTGAGGAGCGCAATCAACCAAGCTCGGGTCGATTCGACGTCTTGCGACCAGTCGATCTTGGCGATGGCGTCGTACGACGCCAGGGGTGACCGCTCGCCGTTGTAGTGCTTCCAACGACGCAACGATCGCAGGGCACTTTCCATGCGCTCCTGGGTCGTGTGCTTGGTGCGAAGCTCAGTTTGGATTAGTTCGTAAACGTCGATTGGCTGAGGCACGATTGCTCCTCTCGCTGAAACGATGATCAGGGCTGCTGCGCGATGCTTTGCACGTGCACGTCCTTCAGTTGTGCGGCGGGGACGTGGCTTGGGGCTTTGGTCATGAGGTCGCTGCCGACCTGGGTCTTGGGGAAGGCGATGACGTCGCGGATGTTGTCGGTGCCCACGAAGTTCATCACCAGGCGGTCGAGGCCGAAGGCGATGCCGGCGTGCGGGGGCGCGCCGAAGCTGAGGGCTTCCAGGAGGAAGCTGAACTTCTCCTTGGCTTGCTCTGGGGTGAGGCCCAGGAGGCGGAAGACCTTGCTCTGGACGGCTTGGTCGTGGATGCGGACGCTGCCGCCCGCGATCTCCTGGCCGTTGAGCACGATGTCGTAGCCTGCGCTGACGATGCCCTCGATGGTGACTTCATCGTCGACGTCGGCGTTGAGGAAGGCCTGCATCTGGTCGTCGCGTGGGCTCGTGAAGGGGTGGTGCATCGCGACCCACTTGCCCGTGTCCTTGTTTTTCTCGAACATCGGGAAGTCGACGACCCAGAGGAAGTTCCAAGGGCCGCCCTCGGCGCCGGGCTTGGGGACGATGCCCATGTCGCGCGCGACTTTTTGGCGCAGCTCGCCGATGGCTTTGGTGGCGATGCTGTAGGTGTCGGCGACGAAGAGGACGGTGTCGCCAATCTGGCAGCCCAGCAGCTGCAGGAACTCGGCCTTGAGGGGCTCTAAGAACTTGGCGATGCCTGTGTCGAGCTTGGGTGCGCCATCATCACCCTTGATGACTTTGACGACGGCAACGCCGCCCGCACCGAAGCCCTTGACGAACTCGGTGTAGCCATCGGTGATTTTGCGGGTGAGCTTGTCGGCACCGCCTGGGACGCGGAGGGCCTTCACGACGCCCTTCTTGCTGTAGAAGCGGGGGCGGTCCTTGCCTTTTTCGAGCACACTCTTGAACACGCCGAAGTCGAGCTTGCTCGCGAAGTCGCTGATGTCCTTGATGCGGAGGTCGTAGCGCGTGTCGGGGCGGTCGATGCCGTAGTCTTCCATCGCGGTGCGATAGTCCATGCGTTGGATCGGCGGGACGTCGACGCCTGCGAGGTCTTTCCAGAGGCGGCGGACGAAGCCCTCCATCATGTCCATGATCTGATCGCGGCGGACGAAGCTCATCTCGAGATCGATCTGCGTGAACTCGCTCTGGCGGTCGGCGCGCGGGTCTTCATCGCGGAAGCAGCGGCAGATCTGCATGTAGCGGTCGCAGCCGCTGACCATGAGAATCTGCTTGAAGAGCTGGGGGGACTGGGGCAGGGCGTAGAACGTCCCCGCGACGTGGCGGCTGGGGACGAGGAACTCGCGTGCGCCCTCGGGCGTGCTCTTGTAGAGCACGGGGGTTTCGATCTCGAGGAAGCCGTTCTCGTCGAAGTAGCGGCGGGTGGTTTGGTAGAGTTTGTGGCGCAGGCCCAGGATGCGCTGCATGCTGGGGCGGCGCAGGTCGATGTAGCGGTGCGTGAGGCGGAGCTCTTCGTTGGCGAGGGTGATCTTGCCGTCGGCTGTTGGGTCTTCAGGGAGGAAGGGGGGGTTGGCGGTTTTGTTGAGAACTTGGAGGCTGGTCACGACGATCTCGACCTTGCCTGTGGCGAGCTTGGGGTTCTCGCCGCCGATGCGGGCGCGGACCTTGCCTTCGATGGCGATGACGTCCTCGTTGCGGAGCTTGTCGGCTTGCTCCATGAGCGAGGCGGGGACGCCATCGTCTGGATCGAAGACGAGCTGGGTGATGCCGAAGCGGTCGCGGAGGTCGATGAAGATGAGGTTGCCGTGGTCGCGGTAGCTATTGACCCAGCCGTTGAGGCGGATGACCTGACCGACGTGATCGTGGCGCAGCTGGCCACAGGTGTGAGAGCGGAGGAGCATGGAGCGGAACTCCTGCCGATGGCCGAGTGGATGGCTCGGACCGGCGGTGCGGTCGCGTGGGGCAGTTCTCGCGCGTGCGAGGCCCGTGGCGGCGAGGGCGAGTATAGCTGGAGGTGGGGGGCGGGTTAGCGCATCTCGCTGTCGATCGCGCGGTTGTGGAGGCGGCTCCAGGCGCGGGCGGTGGAGCAGTCGAAGTGGTGGGGGAGGTTGGTGAGGCCCAGGTCGAGGAGGTAGTTCACGACGCGTTCGACGGTTGCGCTGGGGGCGCAGAGGCCGCCTGTCCAGTAGTCGTGGTCGCGGTGGCAGAGGGTGACGTGGTGCTCGGCGCAGCCTGCGGAGCTGCGAACTTGGAGGACGTAGGACCAGCCTCGGTCGTCTTCGTGCTCTTCGAGCACGTGGACGCGTGGGTGTGCGAGGGCGGGGTTGGGGCGGGCGTGGTCGATGCGGAGGGGTATCGGCGAAATGCGGCGTGGAGTTGCGGGATGGACTCGGGGAAAGTGTGGGGTGTGTGAAGGCGGTGCTCGAGGCGCACGCTGCCGCCGGAACGCGCGCGTGCCTAGCGTTGCCCCACTATGGCAAACCCTCCGAGCATCGTCATCGTCTATCACAGCGGCTTTGGGCACACGAAGACCATCGCGGAAGAAGTGCTCGCGGGCGCGAGCAGCGTGGCGGGCGTGAGCGTGAAGCTGTGCGCCACGAGCGAGTTTGGCTCGCCCGGCGCGGATCGCAAGCTGCCCGAGAGTTGGGGCACGCTGCAAGCGGCCGACTGCATCATCTTCGGCTCGCCCACATACATGGGCAGCGTGAGCGCGGAGTTCAAGCGCTTCATGGATGCGAGCGGGGGCATCTGGTTTGGGCAGGGGTGGAAGGACAAGCTCGCGGCGGGCTTCACCAACAGCGGCGGCACGAGCGGCGACAAGCTGAACACGCTCGTCACGATGAGCCTGTTCGCGGCTCAGCACAGCATGATCTGGATCAGCCAGGGGCTGATGAGCGACGCGAAGGTCAATCGCCTGGGCAGCTATCTTGGCGCGATGGCGCAGAGCGGCAATGGTCCTGCGCCCGACAGCGTGAACGCAGACGACCGCGCGAGCGCGAAGCTGTTTGGGGAGCGCGTGGCGAAGGCTGTGCAGAAGCTCGTGAAGTGAAGCGAGATCCTCGACATTCTTGCGGCGACGACAGATTTGTTCGTTCTTTCGCCTCAGACGCAGAATCGACTACGTCAAGGTAACGTGCTATTGCTGGCGCTACGCAGGCTTTCGCTTCTTCACTCTCTTTTGCTCGTCATTCGGGCCGAAAAGTCCAACTTCGTCGACGCGGGTCCGTGCGGGGCCGACAATAAGCCAGTAATGCCCATGTCGGGTTTTTTCGTATGCCTTGCGTTGAACACGCACAACCAGTGCGGTGTCTTCGTGGAATGCGCCAGTATAATTATTGGCCCGCCCACGGATCGACTTATCCTCGCATCGAAAGCGCTGTTGGCCGAGTTGAGACTCGTCTGTCGGACGAATGAACGTGAGCAGTCCAGAGCCTGTCTTCCGGTTAATGCGAATGAACTTGACCGGTACCTCGATAACAGGTTCGGCATTTGGGTCGAGTGCCGGTGGCTCGAAAGGTGCGCGTAGTGCAACGCGATCGTTATCATCGATCACAATGTCGACAACCTGTCCCTTAAGAGAAAGAACTTGTTTGGCTGCGGAAGAATCCAGTGGAACAGTCGCATTCATCAATGCCGTGTTAAGTGCTGTCGCGAAGTCCTCGGAGTCAACTCGGTTTTTACTGACGCGGATTCCTTCTCCCCTCGCGACCGCGTCAATCGCGTCTACCGCTCCATCCAGGGTCCTTTGAACACTCTTCGCTTCGATGTGGGCCTTGATCATCTTCGATGCCCACTTGACCAGCTTGCCGAGAGCCACCTTCGCGCCTTCCCCCACCAGTTCGCTGCCGGCACTGTTCGCGATCCATAGCACTGCGGACACCAGCAGCGAACCCTTGCTGATTCGTCGAACGTGAAACTCCACACGGAAAGAAGTGCCTGGTTTGGGAACCTCAAGTATCGATGCATGCTGCGAGTAGTACGCGAGTTGCAACAGGCGATCCCAGCCTTGCAAAGCGACACCTAGTTCTGCGGCTGGCATCTCTCCTTGGTCGGCAATTCTGCCGTAAAATGTCAAAGTGACGTTAGGATCGTTGGGTTCGGCCATGTCAGCCGTGTTGTCCTCGTGCACAGAGTTCGGCATGCAAGATTTTAGCGGTGTGCCTCTTGACCGTTGGACAATCCCGCAAGGTGTAAGCAGAGGAACGCCCAGGTCGCACTATCTGGCCAGCACCACCACGTCAACGCAGTCATGCTAGACTTGCGCCTTCGAAGTGGCTCTGTAGAAGCGCTAACTACCGCAGAGAGTGGCGCTATGTATTCCTCCGGCCTTGCCACACCTACGTCGTTGCCACATCGCGCCGGCGTAGCACGACGAGCGAGGCGATCCAGAGAGCGACGCATGCGGAGGCGAGGATGAGCATGTCTCGCCAGGGCCACTCGCCCGAGAGCATGACGCGCAAGGGGCGGTAGTAGTCGAGCAGGCTGAGGAACGCGATCTGCTTCGTGAACTCGAGGCTGGGGTCGAGCGTGTACAGAAAGTTGATGACGATGCTGACGATGGTGATGATGACCGCGGTGAGCACGGCTCGCACCTTGCGGTCGGTGCTCATGCTGGCGCAGAGGGCCACGAGCCCGATGACGAAGTAGACGAGCATGAGGTTGGGCAGGATGGTGAAGAGCTTGGGCCAGCTGGGGTGCAGCGCGGGGTCCAGGCGTTGCACGCCCAGCCAGGTGCCCAGCACCATACCTGCGAAGAGCAGGCACGCGCTGAGGGCCCACGCGATGGTCTCGCTGATGAGCAGGCGGGCACGCGACACGGGGAGGGCGAGCAGCACGTCGGCGGTGCCGCGCTCGACTTCGCCCGCGAGCACGCGCGTGCAGACGACGATGGCGTGAGCCGCGAGCAGGGCGATGACGATGGGGTGGCTCCAGGCGAGGCTGAAGGCGACGTCGGCAACGCCCGCACCGCGCGTGTCCATGCCGAAGAGGGCATCGCGAAACTGCTGCAACCCGGGCGGGATGAACTGGCGACGCATGAAGCGCTCTTGGATGCGCGGCAGGGCGACGCTGAGGAGCATGCTGATGCCGCCGAGCAGCCCGGCGAAGACGAGCGTTGTCCAGAGAATCTCGCGGAGCGCGCGGACGATGAGGCCCAGGCTGGCGAGGCCAATGAGCAGCGGGGCGGGGCGAAGGGGCGCGGGCTCTTTGTACGACATAGTCATGGGGTCATGCTCGGTGGCGTGGCGGTGGGTTGTGTCGCGTCGGATGGAACATGAGCTTGGTTTAGGTGCATCACCGGCCTCGGGTCGTCGGCGTCGCTCTCATAAAACCGGCGGAAGAGCGTTTCGAGGTCGGGCTGGGCGAGCTTGATGTCGGCGATGGCTTCTTTGTGGTGGTGCAGCAGCGCGAGCACATCGGCGAGGGTGTGGTCTTTCGTCGGGCGGAAGCGTGCGATCCAGCGGGAGCCCTGGGGCTCGGTGCTCGCGGGGCGGCGGGTGGCGAGGAGCGGCAGCCACGCGGGGGGCTTGGGCGCGTGGTTTTCGAGCCAGAGCACGTCGAGGTCGTAGCCCGCGTCGGCGCGCAGCAGCGTGAGCGTGCTGTCGGCGACGATCGCGCCTTGCTTCACGATCGCGACGCGCTCGCACAGGGCTTCGACCTCTGCGAGCGTGTGGCTGCTGAAGAAGACGGCGGCCCCATCGTCTGCGGCGCGGCGGAGCATGCTCCGCAGGCGGTCTTGCATGAGCGGGTCGAGCGCGGTGGTGGGCTCATCGAGGATGAGCACGCGGGGCTGGTGGGCCAGGGCGAGGATGATTCCGAGCTTCTGGCGATTGCCGCGCGACATTTTGCGCACTGGTAACGAAAGGTCGAGCTCCAGCTCGTCGGCGAGTTCTTTGCCTTTGGTAAGCAGCGACGTGCCGCGGATGAGCCCAAAGAGTTTTAAGGCCCGCATGCCCGTGAGCCAGGGCCAGAGGCGCAGGTCTCCGGGGATGCTGCCGACCTGCGTGCGGACCTTGTCGCCCTGCGTCCAGCAGTCGTGCCCGAGCACGCGCGCCGAGCCGCTGGTGGCGCGGAGAAGGCCCAAAAGGCAGCGAATTGTCGTGGTTTTGCCCGCGCCGTTGGGGCCCAAAAAGCCATAGAGCGACCCCGGGGCAATCGCGAGGTTGACGTTGGTGATGCCGCGACGCGAGCCGTAGCGCTTGGTGAGGTTGCGCACGTCGATGGCGAGGTCTTGTCCTGGTGGGATCGCGGGGTGGGCTTGGTGCGAGGCGGGCAAGAGCATGCGGTGGGAAGGTAGGAGTTGTGCGGTGCGTGCGGGCGGATGGGCGGGGCAACGGGGAAAAGCGGGCGTGATGCAGGGCAGAAAGAGCGGCAGAGCGGCGTGTCGCGCGGTATAATCTCTTCCGAGGTTCTCGTCGTGAGCAAACGCAGCGACAAACTCGGGTCAGGCAAAAAGAACGCGGGGCAGACCAAGCCCTTGGCGTATGGAAGTGGCGCATCGCGCCAGCCCCTCACGCCACCCAGCAAACTTGCTTCGAAGGATGAGTCGCACCTGGAGGGTCACGAAGACCTCTGGGGAGATGACGACGCGCTCGATGGTGCCTCGCTCGCGATCGCGGGTGGCGGCAGCGCGGCCTGCAACGAGGGGCTGAACGCGAAGGTGCTCGTGCTCAATCGCGCGTACGCGGCGATGCGGGTGGTGAGCGCGAAGCGGGCGTTCGTGCTGCTGGCGAGGAATATCGCCGAGGTCATCCACGTCGACATCGCGGGCAACGGGCCCGACACGAGCGACGATGGCGCGGTGGTGCGCGGGCAATACATCAACTATGACTTCGCGACCTGGGCAGAGCTGAGCCAGCTGCAGGCTCAGTTTGAGCGCGAGCGGCACGACTGGGTGCGCACCGTGCGCTACGACATCGCGGTGCCGCGGATCATCCGCCTGCTCGCGTATGACAAGCTGCCCGAGCACGGCGTGAAGCTGAATCG
>JAIYDA010000096.1 GCA_027487735.1 Planctomycetaceae bacterium
CCCACCCCGTGTATTCCTCGCGCAGGTAAAGCCGATCGCCGCTCACTCGAATCCGCGCTCACTCCAACCAGTGGCACCCGTGCACCACGCCCGCGCGGGGCTCATACGAAGGCTCTTCGCCCTTCTTGCCCGCCTTCTTGCCGCGCGTCGCGGGCTTGGCCTTGCCCGTCGCCTCAGCGATGCGCTCAAGCACCTGCTTGCCCAGCTCGGGCGCGATGCGATCGATCTGCACCACCACAAAGTCCGACGCGTCCTGCTTGGTCTTCTCGCACAGCTCCTCGACCGCAGAGATACCCACGTCCTCCGCCTGGCGCAGGTTGTCCGCATCGAACACCACCTCGGCATACTTCACGCCCTTCGTGGCGTTCTTCGCTGCCGGCATCTGCTTGGCGGGCTCTTCTTCAAAGTGGCACCGCACCACAGCCCGCCACATCGTCGTGCCGACGTCGTTGCCCTGGTCGTCCACGTTGCGGTCGGGGTCGATGTTCAGCAGCAAGCGCCACGCATCGCGCAGGTGCTCGGTCGCCTCTTCCGCCGTCAGCAACTCGGGCCTGTCGCTGGGCGCCATGAGCACGCTGCGATGCTCGTGGGCTGCCGCGTCACACCCCGCGGCTTCGTCGGTCTGCTCCAGGTCAAAGGCCTGCAACACCTTGTCGATCTTCTCGCGAATCTCCGGGCTGCAGCGGATGGTCAGAATCTTGTGCTCATCGACGAACACGTACAAAAAGGGCTCCTCGCACATCACGCCAAAGCCCAGCATCCCATCCTCATACAACATATCCGCAAACTCGCGCACGCCATCCAAAAACACATCAAGCCCCACAGGGTCATACGCCATGTACGGGTCCACCTCGCGGTACGCGTCGTGCCCCAGCACATCGAGAATCGGATACACCCGCTCGGGCAGCTTGCTAAACAGCGCCCGGCATAGCGCCGGCACGCGATCGGCAGAGATCACCACGTCGTAGACATATCGATCGGGCCATTCCTCCCAATCGTCGTCCTCGTTGCCCCCATCGGCCTGCTCAAACATCGACGAATACCCCGCCTTGGGCGTCATCTCTTCCACCGGATAAGCCCCGAGCGGAAACTTGAAGCCGTCGGTCTCGTGACGCTTGATGCTGGGGTCGATCTGCACAGGCATTGCCGCGCAGTTTAGCCCTCGCAGCCCGTGCAGCCTGCGCATGGCCCAATACCCTCCGCCATGAACATCTACCACATGTGGTTCAACCTGCGCGACAACCGCAAAGACATCGAGTTCAGCCAAGCCGTCGACGCCTACCTGGGCAACCTGAAATCCAAGGGCCTCATCGAGAGCTACCGCCTCACACGCCGCAAGTTCGGCTTTGGCCCGCCCACGCTGGGCGAGTTCCACTGCGAGGTGCACTGCAAGTCGCTCGCGCAGCTCGACGAGGCCTTCGGCGCCGTCGCGAAGCGTTCGGGCGAGGTCGAGCGTCTGCACCACCCGGTGTACAGCGCCGTCACCGACTTCCAAGCCGCGCTCTATCGCGACTTTCCTGCCGACGAACGCGGCTGAATACCCCCCATTCCGCCCTTTTCGCGCCTTTGGCTGTGATTTCCGCCCCAGGGGCTTGCCACGCGCCCCAAAGGTGGGAAAATGTCCAGTCCCGGGAGCATGCGTGCGTCGCCTTTGGGCCACGACGCACATTCTCTTTGCAAGAACACATGGGACATGTGGCCACGACGCCACCCCGGGCCTCCCGCCCTGGGCGTTCGCGGTGTCTGCCTTGGCTCTTCGTTCGGCTCTTGCCGGCGCGAGAGCGTCTTGTGTCGTGTTCGCGCTGTCGCGCGTGCCGATGCCTCCGCTTTGGTTGGGCTTGCTCGCGCGTGGCGAGCGCCCGCACTGCGTGAAGCATCACCAGCACCGCACTGCCGCGGCAGGTTTGTGGATTCGCTTATGAGCACCAACAGCAACAGCATCTCCCTCTCGCACGCCAGCCCCGATGCCAGCGCGCAACAACGCGTCGAAGCGATCTTCGGCGCCGACGTCTTCTCCGAACGCGCGATGCAGCAGCGCCTCCCCAAGGACGTCTTCAAGAAGCTCCTGCGCACCATCAAGCACGGCGAGCAGCTCGATGCCGACCTTGCCGACAGCGTCGCCAGCGCGATGAAGGACTGGGCGATTGATCGCGGCGCGACCCACTACACGCACTGGTTCCAGCCCCTCACCGGGCTCACGGCCGAGAAGCACGACGCATTCCTCTCGCCCGATGGCGTGGGCGGCGCACTGAGCGAGTTCACGGGCAGCGCACTCGTGCAGGGCGAGCCCGACGCAAGCAGCTTCCCCAGCGGCGGCATCCGCGCCACCTTCGAGGCCCGGGGCTATACGGCGTGGGACTGCACTAGCCCCGTCTTCATCGTGCGCGATGGTGGCAACGCCACTCTGTGCATCCCCACCGCCTTCGTCAGCTGGACGGGCGAAGCCCTGGACCACAAGACGCCCCTGCTCCGCTCGATGGAAGCCGTGAGCAACCAGGCGATGCGCGTCCTGCGCCTCTTCGGCGCGGGCGAGGCCGTCACGCGCGTCATCGCGACCGCGGGCCCCGAGCAGGAGTACTTCCTCGTCGATGCAAAGCATTACGCCGAGCGCGACGACCTGATGGCCTGCGACCGCACGCTGTTTGGCGCAAAGCCCCCCAAGGGCCAGCAGCTTGAGGACCACTACTTCGGCTCCATCCCCACCCGCGCCATGGCCTTCATGGCCGACGCGGAGCGCGAGCTCTACCGCCTGGGCGTTCCGCTCAAGACGCGCCACAACGAGGTCGCGCCCGGGCAGTTTGAGTTCGCGCCGATCTTCGAGACCGCGAACGTCGCCGCCGACCACCAGATGCTCACGATGGAGACGCTCAAGCGCGTCGCACGCCGCCACGGGCTCGCCTGCATCGTGCACGAGAAGCCCTTCGCGGGCATCAACGGCAGCGGCAAGCACCTGAACTGGAGCCTCGCGACCAACACAGGCGTGAACCTGCTCGACCCGCGCGACGACACCCACATCAACGTCCAGTTCCTCACCTTCCTCTGCGCCGTCATCCGTGCCGTCGACATCCACGCCGAGCTCCTCCGCAGCAGCGTTGCCAGCGCCGCCAACGACCACCGCCTGGGCGCCAACGAAGCTCCGCCTGCCATCATGAGCATCTTCCTGGGTGAGATGCTGACCGATATCGTCGAGCAGCTCGAGAGCGGCAACCCGCGCAGCACCAAGAAGGGCACCCACCTCGATCTGGGCGCTCGCACCCTGCCCATGATCCCGCGTCACACGGGCGACCGCAACCGCACCAGCCCCTTCGCCTTCACGGGCAACAAGTTCGAGTTCCGCGCCGTGGGCAGCAGTGGCAACATCGCCTGGCCCGCGACGGTGCTCAACACCATCGTCGCCGAGAGCCTCGACGTCATCGCGTCGCAGCTCGAGAAGGAGCTGGGTAAGAACTTCGAGCCAGCCTCCGACCAGGACAAGCTCGTCAAGGCATGCAAGAAGGTGCTCCAGACAATCGTCAAGCAGCACAAGCGCGTGCTCTTTGATGGCGATGGCTACACCACCGCGTGGCACGAAGAGGCCAAGAAGCGCGGCCTGCCCAACCACCGCGAGTCCGTCGTCGCACTCGAGCAGCTGGGAACCAAGAAGAGCATCGACGTGCTGAAGAAGTTTGGCGTGCTGAGCAAGGTCGAGGTCGAGGCCCGCACGCACATCCACCTCGAGAAGTACACCAAGCAGGTGCTCATCGAGGCCGAGACCGCGGTCAGCATGTCGCGCACGCAGATTCTGCCCGCCGCCCTGCGCTACCAGACAGAGCTTGCCGAGGTCGTCGCCGCGACGCAAGCGGCGGACGTCGACGCGAGCGATGCCCGCGAGCAGCTCGAGGCCTACGTCGAGCTCGTGGCGAAGCTGCGCCAGGCAATCGCAGGGCTCGAGCACGCCACCGAGCACGAAGGCAGCGACACCGTGCAGCACGCACGGCACGTGCGCGATGCCGTCCGCCCCGCGATGAGCGAGCTGCGCAGCATCTGCGACAACCTCGAGACCATCATCCCGCGCGACCTCTGGCCCATCCCGACGTACCGCGAGATGCTCTCGATGCGCTGATCGCAATCTCAGGAGCGAATGCAAACGCCCGGCGCACCCGCGCCGGGCGTTTTTCATTGCCCGCTGGAGAGGTCCAGCAGCATGCAGGCCGCCTCGGGCATCGCAGCCTGCGTGTACGCATGCTCATACTGCCGCAGCGCAAAGCGCCGCGACATCAGCGGCTCGACATCAACCTTCCGCTGCGCCAGCAGCTCGACCGCCTCTTCTAGGTTGCCCAGCGTGCCCGGCCCGCTGCCAACGATCGTCGCCTCCGCCGACAGAGCGGCAGACAGATTCAGCCGTTCGTGCTTCACGCGCGACGCCTCCACGGGCAAGGGCCACGCCTTGATCACGATCGTGCCGCGAGGCCGCACCATCTGCATCGCGAGCCTCGTGCCCAGGGGGCTGCCCGTGCAATCAAACACCATGTGCTGATCGCGGTGCGTGCCCGCGTCGGAGATGTGCCTGTGCTTCACGCCCCACTTCTCGCACGTTGCAAGCCTGCTCGCGTGCGTGCCAAGCAAGCGCACGCTCGCGTTGCGCCGCGCCAGCACCTGCGCCACCAGCAGCCCGATGGGACCATCCCCCAGCACCGTCACATAAGGCTTGCCCTCGACGCGCACCATCCCAGCCGTCGCCAGCGCGCTCGCCACGAGGCACGCCATCGTCGCGCGGTCGTCGTCCAGCGCGGCGGGCAGCCCGACCACATTGCGTGCCGGCACCACCACCCGCGTCGCAAACACCCCATCGCGCTTGTGCAAGCCCATCACCTGGCGCTGCGAGCAGTGCGTGCTCAGCCCTGCCTTGCAATACTCGCACGCCGC
The DNA here is from genome assembly GCA_027487735.1 of Planctomycetaceae bacterium. Taxonomy (GTDB): domain Bacteria; phylum Planctomycetota; class Phycisphaerae; order Phycisphaerales; family UBA1924; genus BJHL01. The sequence continues at coordinate 4,906 of JAIYDA010000096.1, forward strand.
GCACACGACATGGGGCCACACCACCACGCGCGTGCCCACCGCAAGGCTGCCGCCACGCTCAACAATGCCCACCCCCTGGTGCCCCAGCACGCCCGCAAACTCGACAAACCCGCGCTGCACCGCGAGGTCGGGCGAGGCGATCGCCCCGCGCACCATCTTCAGCACGACATGCTCTTCGTCCCCCGCGAGTTCGAGCAGCCCAGCGCGCAACTCCATGCGGCCCTGCTCGTGCAGCAATCGCTCCACCAAAGCTCCGCCCCGTTGTTGCGCGCGCGTCACCACGCCCCCTCCATCGACCCGCCTCCCCCCGATTCCCAGCCCCCAGCGTCAGAAAACCGCAAAAAATCCCTGACGTATTCCGAATATACACTCCCTTCCTCTGCTTCTCTCCTTGACATCACGCTTCACCCTGACTTTTCTCCCCCGTCCGCACGCGTCGCTCCCAAGCGGTAACCAAACACGCGGACTTTCCCCCTCGTAAGGATCGCATGGCGAAAAAGGCCCCAACCTCCCAACCCACCGCAAAGGCCTCCACTCGCGCGCCGAAGAAGGCACCCGCAACCAGCGCTGAGCCCGCCGCCGACACCGCAACCAAGGCCCCACCCCGCGGCAAGGGCCGCCGAGGCGGAGCCCCCTTCGCTGGCTACACCGCTGGCGCGGCAAAGGGTCGCCACCTCGTCATCGTCGAGAGCCCGAGCAAAGCCAAGACCATCAATAAGTACCTGGGCGATGACTACGTCGTGCTCGCAAGCGTTGGACACGTGCGCGACCTGCCCGACCGCAACCCCAAGGGCGTCAAGAACCCGGTGCCAGGTGTCGACCTCGAGCACGACTTCACGCCCACATACATCGTAAGCGAAGGCAAAGAACGCGTCGTGAGCGACCTGAAGCGAGCCGCCAAGGACGCCACCAGCACGGGCAAAGAGGTCTGGTTCGCAACCGACTTGGATCGCGAGGGCGAGGCAATCGCCTGGCACCTCGCGAGCGAGCTGGGCATCAGGCCCGCTTCCGCAAAGCGCGTGAAGTTCGCCGCCATCACGAAAGCCGAGATCGACCGCGCCTTCTCCACGCCCCACGCTATCGACGAAGACCGCGTAAACGCGCAGCAGGCCCGCCGCATCCTCGACCGCATCGTGGGATATCAGGTCTCACCCTTGCTGTGGAAGAAGGTCGCTCGAGGCCTGAGTGCAGGCCGCGTGCAGAGCGTGGCGGTGCGCGTTGTCGTCGAGCGAGAGCGCGAGATTCGCGCCTTCATTCCCGATGAGCGCTGGAGCATCGAGGGCGTCTTCTCACCCGCGCTCGCGAAGGCAAGCTCGGTGCGCACCGCCTGGCGCGAGCTGCTCGCCCAGCGAGACGAAAAGTCCAACGCCCCCAGCATCAAGGCCCAGAACGCCTGGCTGTCTGACCACGCGTGCGTGCGCGCCGAGCTCATCGAGGTCGCGGGCAAGAAGTTCGACGTGTCGCTCTCTGTCGAGCAACTACTGGGCCCTGCCACCGACCTAAACCAGGACGCAATCGAAGCCCGCATCGCCAAGGCCGCAACCATCTTTGCCGACGCAAGCGCCCACGACCTTACCCCGGGCGTGCATGCCGCCGCAACCCTCGCGGGCCTCACGAACATCAAGGTCGCCTCCAAGCGCAGCACCGCTGGCCGGGGCCCGGCTCGCTGGGAGCGCACGCTCGATGGCGACATCCACCCCAGCGCGAAGTACGCGATCGCAAGCCTCGAGACCAAGCGCACCACCACGCGCCCCGCGCCGCCCTTCATCACCAGCACGCTCCAGCAGAGCGCGAGCACCCGCTTTGGCTTCGGCGCCCAGCGCACGATGCGTGCCGCCCAGCAGCTCTACGAAGGTATCGACGTGCCGGGCGAGGGCCCCATGGGCCTCATCACCTACATGCGTACCGACAGCACGCACCTCACGCGCGAAGCCCTGGACATGGCCCGCACCTACATCGCCAAGGCCTTTGGCCCCGCCTACTTGCCCGAGAAGCCCAACTTCTTCTCCAGCAGCAACAAGGACGCGCAGGAAGCCCACGAAGCCATTCGCCCCACCACCGCGCACCTCACGCCCGCCAAGCTGCGCACCGTGCTGAGCGACGACCAGTTCAAGCTCTACTCCATCATCTACGAGCGTTTTATCGCCTGCCAGATGACCCCCGCCCAGTGGGACCAGACAACCGCCCTCATCACAGGCGGCATCGACCCCGCTCGCCCCTGCACCTTCCGCGCCAGTGGTCGCACCCTCGTCTTCGACGGCTTCTACAAAGTCACGGGCGTGCCCCCCAGCGCCGAAGCCCAGACGCTGCCCGTGCTCAGCGAGCGTGCGCCCCTCGCGACCGTCGATCTGCTGACCGACCAGTCGTTCTCGAGCCCACCCCCGCGGTACAGCGAAGCGAGCCTCATCAAGGTGCTCGAAGAGGAGGGCATCGGTCGCCCCAGCACCTACGCCAGCATCATCAGCGTCATCCAAGATCGCAAGTACGTCGAGAAGCTCGAGAGCCGCCTGCACGCGAGCGACCTCGGAGAGGTCGTGACCGACAAGCTCATCGAGGGCTTCCCCGACATCATGGACGTGGGCTACACCCGCGAGATGGAAACCCAGCTCGACAAAGTCGAGGACGAGCACCTCGACTGGGTCGACATGCTCCGCAAGTTCTACAGCAAGTTCCAGCGCAGCCTCGCCAGCGCCGAAGGCAGCATGAGCCACGCGAAGGCCGAGACACGCCCGGCCCCCAAAGAGTTCACCTGCCCCACCTGCGCCAAAGAAGGTCGTGGCGACGCGGTGGGCCTCGTCTACCGCTTCGGCAAGAACGGGCGATTCCTCAGCTGCTCGCTCTACCCCACCTGCACCTACGCAGCGCCAGTCGATCGCGAGGGCAAGCCGCAGCTCGCAGAAACTGTGGACGTTGCCTGTCCCAAGACAGGCCGCCCCATGGTCCGCAAGACCGGTCGCTTTGGCCCCTTCCTCGCAACGCCCTTGGAAAAGGGCGAGGAGCAGAGCACGGGGATCATCCTGAACATCGACAAGAAGGGCAAGGTCGCGGCCCCCAGCGTGCCGCCCCTCCTCACCGATCTGCCCTGCCCCACCTGCGAAAGCCCGCTGAACCTTCGCAACGGGCTGCGCGGGCCCTGGCTTGGTTGCTCGCGCTTCCCCAAGTGCCGAGGCCGCGGCAAGTGGAACGAGCTGCCCGAGCCCCAGCAGAAGCAGCTCGAGCTCGCCCTGAAGAACCACGAGAAGCAGCACCCCGTGCTCGTCATCAAGACGCTCGCGGGCGTGCCCCTCACCGACGCCAATGGCAAGTCGCTCGCCACCGCGCCCACGGTCGACCACCTGCTGCTGAACCGCAAGAAGGACAGCGAGAGCTCGCTCGAAGAGATCGCCGCAGACATGGGCGTGTAGCCCGCTGCCCAGACGAAAGCATGTCCACACCGCAAATCATCGCCCTCGTCTTCGCCGTGGTCTGCATCGACGCGCTCATCGTCGGCGCGATCGTGCACACCGCGGGCCAATCCCTCCGCGAGCTTTCCGCAGCGTTCCCGCAGCAGCCCGCGCTCGAAGGCACGCCTACGCGGAGCTTCCAGTCCGTCCGCATCGGCATCATCAACCTCGGCGGCAGCGTCCACATCGCAATCGATGGCAACTTCCTGCACCTCTCACCAAGCTGGTTCGCACGCCGCCTGGGCATGAAGCCCGCGAGCGTGCCGCACGCCTGCATCGAGGTGCCCGCGAGCGACCTCGCCCGCGCCAAAACCCGCGCGACCGGCTTGACGCTCGCCAACCTCCGCCCGCCCAGCCCCACGCGCAAGGCGACGATCGACCTCTGCTTGCCTGCGTGGGCCATCGCCGCCAGCCTGCAACTGCGTGCGGCGTAGCTCGGATGCGGCGACGCACGAAGGTCGGGCGTTTCGGTCTTGAAGCACAGAGCCTCAGAGACGCAGAGAAAGAGGAGAAGAAAAGGAGAGCAATCGAAAGCTCCGTCCCCGCGCTCGCAACATGAAGCGAGCGAAGCCCCCGCCTCGCACCACTCCTCGTTCCTCCTACCCCGAGTTCCTTGTCGCCTATCACCTGTCCCTTGTCTCCTCTTCCCGTTCCCCGCTCCCAGCTCCCTGTTCCCTCCCGCCCTACGCCCCCGCATGCACCCCTACCAGCGGCCGCAGCGCCCTCGCGAACCGCCAGCACACCACCGCGAGCAGAATCTGTAGCAAAAACGGTGCGATGCCGATGCACCCGAACAGCCCACTCGCCCCGACCGACAACCACACCACCACGCTGCACAGCTTCACCAGCTTCGCATCGCGCATCCGCCGCCCCAGCCACCGGCAATAGACCATGCACGCGCACACCGCGATGCACCACGCGATCGTCAGCAGCACCGTCGACACCACCAGCTGCACGATCGACGCCCAAGGAAGGTTCTGCAGCAGCATGTTGATCGCTTGCCAGGGCGGGCCCCCGCCCGCCTGCGCCTGCGTTGCCTGCCCGCGAAACGCCCGCATCACCGTCGCAACGTTCTGCATCCCCTGCTGCACAAACAGCTGCGCCACCATCGCCCACAACGCCAGCAGCACCACCACCACCGCCGCCCCGCGCGCCAGCAGCCGAGGCGTGTGCAGCGGCGCAAAGGGCCTATCCACACGCTCGGGCGTCGTGAGCTTCCACACCCCCGCCATCATCACGATCGTGATCATCGTGACCACGCCCGACAGCGCCACCGTCACCGCCAGCGGGTTGATGCGTGGCATGAACCCCAGCAGCGCCCCCACAAACACCGACGCAATCGTGCACGCCGCCAGCGCGATCGCTCCCCACCCCGTCACCAGCATGCCGCGACGCAACGCACGCACAAACGCGGGCGGAGCCGTCTGCATGCTAAAGCCCTCGACGCTCTTGGCAATGCTCGTCGCGCACTCCGGGCACTTGCCCGCCACCGGCATCGACCGCACGTTGTACCCGCATTGCACGCAGGGCATGTCATAGCGAACATGCTCAGGCATCGCCTGCCGCGCACCCTCCGCGGGTCCGCCCGTGCCCGCACTCTGCGGCGCATCACTCATCGCCTCCCCCCGCTGCTCCGCTTCCGCGCCGCCCCGTGCCGCGCCCGCAGCACGATGCCAAAGACCCACACCGCAACCCCCGGCAGCGCGAGCGGCATCCGCATGAAGACCTTGTTCATCAGCGCCTTGCCCTCGCCCCCAACGGGCGCAGGCTCAGCCCCCGCACGCGGGTCGCCCAGCGGGTTGTTCAGGGCCTCGCTATAGAGGGCCGCGATGGGCGAGAACGCCCACGCCAAGGCCGCTGCCATCATCAGCAGCCCCACGAGCACCACCACCCACCACCAAGCGGCAAGCACACGCATGGGCCAGCATATCACGCCCACGCACCCGCCCCCCAGGCCCCGGCCCCCCGCTCGCGTTTCCACCGTCCAGAACCTGTTACTTCCGCTTGCACCTGGCACGGCTTTCGGTATACTGATCACTCGGACGGCGCTCCGCCCTCGCCACGGATGGCACAGGCAGATCGCGTCCGCTTGGTGCCGGAGGTCGCTGCGTGGCCACGCCCTCTCCATCGCGCGCTCGGTCCGTTCTGTCCGCACGCTCCCTCGTGCGGCGCGGCTGCCGATCGCTGCTCTGCTGCCCGCTCGCCCCTGAGCGGGAACAAACGCGGGAACAACCGCATAAACCACCCAGCTCACCCCGGCGCGCCTTCACACTCATCGAGCTCCTCGTCGTCATCGCCGTCATCGCCCTCCTCATTGGCCTGCTCCTGCCCAGCCTGGCAAAGGCCCGCGAGGCAGGCAGGGCCACCGTCTGCCTCGCCAACCAGCGACAGATCGGCACCGCCCTCCAGCTCTACGCAAGCACCTACCGCGAGTGGATTCCGCGCGAGAGCGGCAACAGCGAAGCCGCCGTGGGCAACTCACGCATCCCGCAAGTGCCCGCATGGAAGGTCAGCAATACCAACCGCGCGAACTTCAACATCTCCTGGGCCTTCAGCCTCCGCCCTTTTCTCGACGTCCGTGCCCACGCCCTCGACAACGAAGGGGGCCTTGCCACGCGCTTCCGCGACATGAAGGTCTATCGCTGCCCCTCGCGCCCAGCCGACGCCCACACGATCCACTACGTCGCCAACGGCATGCGATTCATCCGCCAGCCGAGCAACGCCATCGTCATCGACGACTTTGAGTGCAAGCCCCCCATGCGTCTCAGCAGCCTCCCCAGCACCGACGACGTCGTGTTCCTGACCGACTTCGCCGACGACCCCCGCAACGAGCGCAGCACCTACAACCTCTCCCAAGCCGCAAGCGACCTCGAGCTCAGCATCTTCTACGACCTCCGCCGCGCGTCCAACGTCAACGGCCCCGAAACCGGCGCACAAGCCACCCTCCTGCGCCGCACCGCCCCAAACCGCCACGCCGGCATCGGCGCCAACGTCATCTACATGGATGGCCACGCCCGCTTCGCACCCGCGAAGGAAGTCCTCGACGTGAACAAGTGGGACGACCGGGAGTATCGCTAAACGCTGCGACCGCACGCGCGAAGCCTGACTTTCCCCTGCCCTTTCCAACCCCCTCCTCCCTTGCTCGTTACCATCACGCATGTCCACCCTGTGGGACCTCTCCCTCGTTCTTCTGGGCTTCACGCTCATCATCGTGCTCCATGAGCTGGGGCACTTTCTCGCAGCCAAGTGGGCGGGCGTGCGCGTCCTCGCCTTTGCCGTGGGCTTTGGCAACGCCATCGTCAGCTATCGCAAGGGCCTGGGCATCTGTCGAGGCAGCAGCGAGGCCAAGCTCAAGGCGCTCCGCCTTAAGGGCGAAGCACCCCTCCGCGTCAGCCCCACCGAGTATCGCCTCAACTGGCTCCCCTTCGGCGGCTATGTAAAAATGCTGGGGCAAGACGACGCCGACCCCACCGCCATCAGCCAAGAGCCCGACAGCTACCAACGCTGCAAGCCCGCGAAAAAGCTCGTCATCATCAGCGCGGGCGTCGTGATGAACGTGCTCGCGGCACTCGCGCTCTTCATCGTCGTCATGATGGCAGGCCGCAATGTCGAGCCGCCCGTCGTTGGCTCCGTCGAAGAGGGCTCGCCCGCTTCGATCGCAGGTCTGCAACCAGGCGACCGCGTGGTCGCGATCAACGGCCACAACGCCAGCACCTTCGAGGACATCATCCTCGAAAGCGCGATGGCAAAGCGCGACACCGACCTCACGCTCGTGGTGCAAAGCGAAAGCGAGCCAAACGCAAGCGCCCCCGACGCCACGCTGCGCACCCTCCAAGTCCGCCCGCAAGTCAACCAACTCATAGGCCTGCTCGACATTGGCGTCCTCCCCGCCCGCAGCACCGAGCTCTTTTCCCTGCCCGAACGCGCCCCCAAAGAAGAGCACGCCCTCCTCCGCGCCGCCTACGACCGCGCGGGCCTGCTGGGCGTGCCCATCGCCAGCCGCCTCACGCACATCGAAGATGCGCCGGTGACCAGCCTCGCGCACGCCCAGCGGGCCGTCGCCGCCTTCGCCCGCGCAAACCCGCAAGCCACGACCATCCGCGCCACCTTTACGCCCAGCCCAGCCCCCAACCAGGTCTCCACCCAGCCCACCACCGTCTCCCTCCCCATCCACGCCTCGATGCAGCGCGCCCTCGCCCCTTGGAAGGACGAGCGCGTGCTCGAACATCGCCACGTCGCAGGCCTCGCGGGCGTGCTCCGCGTCGCCGACGCCGCTGAGGACTCGCGCGGCTATTCCCTGGGCCTGCGCACGGGCGACATCTTCGTCCGCCTGGGCGATGCCGAGTTCCCCAGCGAGAGCGAAGGCCTCCGCCAGATTCGCGGCTCCGCGGGCAAGCCCATCGCCGTCACCGTCCTGCGCGGCGCAGGCTCACAGGCCCAGCAACTCGTCACGCTCGACAGCATCACCGTCACGCCCGAGGGCACCATCGGCTTTTCCGCAGGCCACTCCTTCGACGTCGCCCCCATCCTCTCTGCCGTGCCCAGCAGCCTGCGCACCGCCTCGGGCCAAAGCCTCTCGCTCCCCACCGATGGCATCGGCATCGTCTCGGGCATGCGGCTGGTCGCGATCAACGGCCAGCCCGTCTCCACCCTCGCGCAAGCCGCCTCCGCGCTGCGCACGAGCCTTGCCTCGCAGACGTCCAGCGACGCTGCCGCTCGCACCTTCACGCTCAGCGTGCAGCGATTCTCGGGCACGCAAGGCTCGTGGGAAGACACCGCAGCGCCCCTCACGCTCACGCTCCCTGCAAGCGACGCCTCTGCGGTCGCATCCCTCGCGCCCACGCTGGGCGTGAACGAAGGCCTCTTCGCCCCCTTGCAGTTCACGCTCAAGGCAAGCTCCCCCTGGCAAGCCGTTGTCCTCGGGTTTCAAGAGACGCATCGCAAGATGCTGAAAACCTACCTCACCTTCGCCCGCATCGTGCAGGGCACCGTGAAGGTCGAGCACCTCAAAGGCCCCGTCGGCATCGCCCACATGGGCACGCTGCTCGCTGGTCGCGGCTTCATGTGGCTGCTCTTCTTCCTCGCGATCGTGAACATCAACCTCGCGGTCATCAACTTCCTGCCCCTCCCAATCGTCGATGGCGGGCAAGCCCTCATGATCATCTACGAGTGGGTACGTGGCAAGCCCGTGCCCATCGCCTTCCAGAACGCCGTCATGATCGCGGGCATGCTGCTCATTGGCAGCGTCTTCCTCTTCGTCACCTTCAACGACATCCGGAACTTGCTGGGCGTCTAGGTGAGCGTCTCGAGGCCCAGCACAGCACCTGCGGCACCTCGCTCCCCCCGCCCGCGCCTATTCTTCGTCCCATGTCTCTCGTCGTCACTGGCACCATCGGCATCGATACCGTCCACACCCCCACCGCAACCGCCGAGCGCATCCTCGGCGGCAGTGCGGTCTACTTCAGCGCCGCCGCGAGCTTCTTCGGCCCCGTGCGCCTCGTCGCCGCAGCAGGTGAGGACCTGCCCGACGCCTTCCGCGCCACGCTGAAGAACTTCGCGAAGATCGACACGCAAGGCCTCGAAGTGCGCAAGGGCAGCAAGACCTTCGCCTGGGGCGGCAAGTATCACGAGAACATGGTGCAGCGCGACACGCTGTTCACCGACCTCAACATCCTCGCCGAGGCTCCGCCCACCGTGCCGGGCAGCTACGCCGACAGCGAGTTTGTCTTCCTGGGCAACACGCACCCGGGCATCCAGCAGGGCTTCCTCAGCAGCTTCCCCAAGCGCAAGCTCGTCGTCGCCGACACGATGGACCTCTGGATCAACATCGCCAAACCCGAGCTGCTGCTGCTCCTGAAGAACGTCGATGGCCTCGCCCTGAACAACGACGAAGCCGAGCTGCTCACAGGCAAGAAGAACCCCGTCACCGCCGCCAAGCACATCCTCGCGATGGGCCCGCGCTTCGTCGTCGTGAAGAAGGGCGAGCATGGCTGCATCCTCGTCCATAAGGACGGCATCGCCGCCCTCCCCGCCTACCCCACCGAGAACGTCATCGACCCCACCGGCGCGGGCGACAGCTTCGCAGGCGGCATGATGGGCAGCCTCGCCGCGAGCGCGGTTGCACACAACGGCAAGGGCGACTTCGGCAGCTTCGACGTCGTCCGCCGCGCGCTCGTCTACGGCACCGTCACCGCCAGCTTCACCGTCGAGAGCTTCAGCCTCGACCGCCTCGCCAAGATGCACCGCCCCGAGCTCGACGCCCGCTACGCCGAATACGCCGCGATGACGCGCCTCTGAACCACGCGTCAGCAGCCGCACACGCGCAGTACCCTCAAGGCGTGCCAATCTTCAACCCCGCATCTCTCCGCGCAAGCGATCGCTACAAGCTCCTCATCGGCGGCATCGTCCCGCGCCCCATCGCATTCGTTTCGACCTTGGGCACGAGCGGCGTTGCCAACCTCGCGCCCTTTTCGTTCTTTGCAGGCGTGGGCAGCGAGCCCATGACCCTGCTCTTCTGCCCAGCCACGCGACCAGACGGCACCGAGAAAGACTCCCTCCGCAACGCGAAGCCCACCAGCGAGGGCGGCACGGGTGAGTTCGTGGTCAACGTCGTGCCCGAAGCGATCACGCGACAGATGGCCAAGTGCGCCGCCGAGCTTCCGCCCGAAGAGAGCGAGTTTGACTACTCGGGCCTCACGCCCGCACCGAGCACCATCGTGCGCCCGCCCCGCGTGCTGCAAAGCCCGCTCAGCTTCGAGTGCCGCACGCTGCACGTGCTGCGCACCGCCCCAGGCAAGCCGAGCAGCGGCAATATCGTGTTGGGCGAGGTGGTGTGCGTGCACGCCGACGAGGGCGTGATCAACGACCGCTACCACGTCGACCTCGCGCGCATCAACCCCGTCGCAAGGCTCGGAGGTGATTGGTACTGCACCGTGGGCACGCGCTTCGAGCTCGGTCGCGGCTGAGCTTGAGCGCACCAGCAAGGGCCACCACGCATCACTGGCTACGCTCCACCCCGTGCGTCGCGCTGCGCTTCCCTTCATCTTCGTCACGCTCATGCTCGATGTGATGGGCATCGGGCTCATCATCCCCGTCGCGCCCAAGCTCATTGCCCAGCTCGACGTCGGGGGCGACCCTGCCCACCACGCCGCGATGTACGGCTGGCTCACCGCCACCTACGCCCTCATGCTGTTTCTCTTCGCCCCCTTCATGGGCAGCCTGAGCGACAAAGTCGGAAGGCGCCCCGTCATCCTCATCGCGCTCCTGGGCACAGGCCTCGACTACTTTGCGATGGCCTTCGCCCCAAACCTCACGATCCTCTTCATCACCCGCGCCCTCAACGGCATGTCCGGCGCGAGCATGGCTGCCAGCATGGCCTACATCGCCGACGTCACACCGCCAGAGAAGCGAGCGGCGGGCTACGGCATGGTCGGCGCGGCCTTTGGTGTGGGGTTCGTGCTTGGGCCCTTGCTCGGCGGCTACCTGGGCAGCATCGACCTGCGCCTGCCCTTCATGGTCGCGGGTGGCTTTGCACTCGCAAGCTGGCTCTACGGCTTCTTTGTGCTGCCCGAGTCGCTCGCACCCGAAAACAGGCGGAGCTTCAGCTGGGCTCGCGCCAACCCCATCGGCGCGCTCGTGTCCATCAGCCGCTTCCCGCGCGCCATCTCGCTCGCGATCGCGATGTTCTTCCTGCAGCTCGCGATGTTTGGGCTGCACAGCACCTGGGTGCTCTACACCGAGCACCGATACAAGTGGGACGAGTTTGCAGTCGGGCTCTCGCTCGCGGTGGTAGGCCTCAGCTCCGCCATCGTGCAGGGCGGGCTGGCGCGGGTTGCCGTCCCCAAGTTTGGAGAGCGGCGTTGCCTGCTGTTTGGCGTCGCGATCGCGGTGCTCGCCTACGCGGGCTATGGCTTGGCAACCGAAGGCTGGATGATCTACTGCATCATCGCGATTGCCTCCATCGGGGGCGTTGCGGGCCCCGCAGGCCAGGCCCTGCTCAGCAAGAGCGTCGAGCCCAACCAGCAAGGCGAGCTGCAAGGCAGCCTCAGCAGCATGCAGAGCGTCGCCCAAGTGCTCGCCCCGATCGCGGCGACCAAGGTCTTCGCCCTCAGCCTCTCGGGCGAAGGCTGGATCAAGCACCCCGGGGCGAGCTTCTTCTGGTGTGCCGTCCTCGCGAGCGTGGGGCTCGCGGTCGCATGGTGGAGCCTTCGACAAGCCACCGGGGCCTCCAGTATCGCCCCCGCTGGCGCGCCACCGGCCCGCTGATCGCCCGCACGCTGCCAACCTGGCAGCCTGGGCGTGGTGAAACCACCGGCTGACAGCACCGGAGCCTCAGCCGCGGAGTTCTGCGACCTTTCTGCCTCTGGCACGCTGCTTGCATGCTCTTCCTTCACCTCGCGGTCTCGACCAGCGTCGCAGGCCGCGGGCGGACTTTTTTCAGCAACTTGTTGGCGCCGAGGTGGCGCAAAGCTTTGTGGAGCAACGATCTATGGCAGCCAAGGAACTGGTTTTCGATGTGGATGCGCGTCAATCTCTGCTCGCGGGCGTCGAGAAGCTCGCCCGAGCCGTGAAGGCAACCCTCGGTCCCCGCGGTCGCAACGCCGTGCTCGACAAGAGCTGGGGCGGCCCCACCGTGACCAAGGACGGCGTGAGCGTCGCTGAGGAGATCGAGCTGAGCAACAAGGCCGAGGACATGGGCGCCCGCCTCGTGAAGGAAGCCGCGACCAAGACGGGCGACGCCGCGGGCGACGGCACGACCACTGCCACCGTGCTGGCCGAAGCACTCTTCCGCGAAGGCCTGCGCCACATCGCAGCTGGCTGCGACGCGAACGCGCTGGTGCGCGGCATGAAGCTCGCGGTCGAGGCTGCCACGAAGGAGATCGACAGCCTCGCGAAGCCCGTGAAGGGCAAGGAGGACATCCTCAACGTCGCGACCATCAGCGCCAACAACGACAGCGTGGTGGGCAAGATCATGGCCGATGCCTTCGAGAAGGTGGGCAAGGACGGCGTGATCACGGTGGAAGAGGGCAAGAACATCGACACGATCGTGGACGTTGTGGAGGGCATGCAGTTTGATCGCGGCTTCATCAGCCCCAACTTCGTGACCAACGCCGACGAGATGAAGGCCGAGCTCGACAAGTGCTTCGTCCTCATCCACGAGGACAAGATCGAGAGCGCGAGCAAGCTCGTGCCCTTGCTCGAGAAGGTCATGGCATCGAAGAAGCCCCTGCTCATCATCGCTGAGGATGTTTCGGGCGAGGCGCTCGCGACGCTGGTCATCAACAAGCTGCGTGGCACCCTGCAGGTGTGCGCCGTGAAGGCCCCGGGCTACGGCGATCGCCGCAAGGCGATGCTCGAGGACATCGCGACCCTCACCGGCGCGACGGCGGTTATGAAGGACCTGGGCATCGAGCTCGAGAAGGTCGACCTCAAGCACCTGGGCCTTGCCAAGAAGATCGAAGTGGACAGCGAGAACACCACGATCATCGAGGGCGCGGGCGAGACCAAGGCGATCCAGGATCGCATCAAGCAGATTCGCAACGAGATCGACAAGAGCACGAGCGACTACGACCGCGAGAAGCTGCAAGAGCGCCTCGCGAAGCTCGCGGGCGGCGTGGCTGTCGTGAAGGTCGGCGCTGCCAGCGAGGCAGAGCTCAAGGAGAAGAAGGCCCGCATCGAGGACGCGCTGCACGCGACGCGCGCCGCGGTTGCCGAGGGCATCGTGCCGGGCGGCGGCGTGAGCTTCATCCGCGCTCGCAAGGGCATCGAGAATCACGCGGCGTATAAGAAGGTGTTCGGCAAGGCCGGCACGAGCGACGACAAGACGAGCGAGGACGTTGGTCGCTTTGACTTTGACATCGCGGCTGGCCTTCGCACCGTGTACAGCGCACTCAGCGTGCCGCTCGCGACGATTGCCGACAACGCCGGTGCCAAGGGCACCGTCGTGGTGAGCAAGGTAAGCGAGGGCAAGGGCAGCTTTGGCTATAACGCACTGACCGGTGAGTATGGCGATCTGGTGTCGATGGGCGTCATCACGCCCGCGAAGGTCGATCGCATGGCCCTGCAGAACGCTGCGAGCGTCGCGACGATTCTGCTGACTGCCGACTGCATCATCACCACGAAGCCCGAACCCAAGGACGCGAAGGCAGGCGCCGGCGGCGGCATGCCCGGCGGAATGGGTGGCATGGGCGGAATGGGTGGGATGGGTGGTATGGGCGGCATGGGGTTCTAAGCGAACTCCACCATGGCAACGCACCAGCCCAACTGCGAAATCTGCCAGCGCATCGCCCAGTGCGAGGCTGGCACGCATGCGGGGCTGATTGCGGAGCTGGACACAGGGTGGGCGGTGCTGGGCGACAGCCAGCAGTTTCGAGGCTACTCGCTGCTGCTTTGCAAGACCCCCGCGACCGAACTGCACGAGCTGCCGCGAGGCACGCGACTGCGGTACTTGGAGGAGATGGCTCAGCTTGCAGAAGCCGTGGCGAAAGCCACGGGGGCACACAAGCTGAACTATGAGTGCCTGGGAAACATGGTGCACCACCTGCACTTCCACGTGTTCCCGAGGCAAGCGAGCGAGAGCCAGCCCAAGCTGCCCGTGTGGGTGCAGATGCACCAGGCAGGCAGCAAGGAGGCACTCGCGAGCGCGCTGGAGCCAGCACGCGACGGGCAGCTCATCGCGAGCATTCGCGACGCGCTGCACAAGGTGCGAGCGGGCAGCGAGTGAGGTGGGAG
>JAIYDA010000145.1 GCA_027487735.1 Planctomycetaceae bacterium
CACGACCCGCGCCACCAGGCTCGCACGCGTTCGCGCCAGGTGTGGGTCGCGAGGTCGGTCAACTCCCCGCACTCAAGCAGCACGCCGTGGCAGGTGGGGCAGGCGTCGAGGTCGACGTGGGGCTGGTCCCAGTGTTGCTGGAGCGTGAGCGTGGCACCATCGCGCGGGCAGCGCATGCGCTTGGTTTTGGCGATGGTGATGCGCGGCGGGCGGTCGGTGTCGGGCGACGAGCCCAGGATCGCGGCCCGATGCTCGCATCCCTCGACGCGTTGCAGTTCCTTCGCGTCGAACCAGATCGAGCCGCACGTGAGGCAGCGATCGAGGCCAAAGTCCTCAACCAAAAAATGCTCGGTTGCCATGCCGCAAGCAGGGCACGGGATGCGTTGTGCTTGGGGGGGCACGATTGGGGTGGGCATCGCGCAGGATAGGTTCGCGGGGTGGTAAACTGCCGGGGCGGCTGCAACTTGGATGGGGGGGCGGGCGAAGTGAGATGGGAAGAGGCGGGCGCGAGCCAAACCGCAGGCACGAACATCATCATGAAAACCCCACCACCATCCATCGCGCCGCTGTCGCAAGACCCGTTTCCGCTGAGCGTGGGACAGCGGGTGTATCTGACGTGCGTGGTGCTGTTTGTCACGTGCCTGCTGCTGGCAAACATCGTGGGGTCGAAGTTCTTTCACTTTGGCACGATTCGCCTTGGGTCGTTTGATCTGCACATCGAGCACTCCGTGGGTATGCTGGTCTTCCCGGTCACGTTCATCCTGACCGACGTCATCAACGAGTTCTTCGGACCTCGCGCGGCAAGGCGGGTGACGTACTTGGGGCTTGCCGCGTCGCTCATGGCGTTCGCGATCCTGTGGATCGCTCGGGCCGTCAAGCCCGCACCGCCCGAGCGCACCTTCGTGCCCGAGCAGATGTTCGATCAGGTGTTCAGCAGCGGCGGCGCGATGATCGTCGCGAGCATGACGGCGTACATGCTCGGGCAGTTGTGCGACATCGTGAGCTTTCAGGCGATCAACCGCGTGACCAACGGCAAGTCGGTCTGGCTGCGAGCAACCGGGAGCACCATCCTGTCGCAACTGGTCGACTCGATCGCGATCATGACGGTGCTCTTCTTGTGGCAGACGACGGCAAGCGGCCAGAAGGCGAGCATTGGCCTCGCCGTCGAGGCGGGGATCAAGGGCTACCTCATCAAGTTTCTCATCGCGCTGTGCACAACGCCCTTGCTGTATGCCGTGCGGGCGGGCATTCGGGCGTGGTGCGGGCTGACGCCCTTGCGACCGCAGAGCGTGCCATGAGGGATGGGCTGGTGTTTAGCAAGCTTGCGACGCCATCGCACGCTCAATCGCATCCGCCGCGCCGCGGGCTCCATCGCTGGCGGCGATCTTTGGGCCCAGCGCAGCTGCGGCCTTCGCGAACGAAGCGTCGGTGAGCAGTTGCTGCAGGCGCTGGTGCAGTCGATCTTCATTCACCTTGGTGTGTCGCAGGCGCGTGCCCACGCCCAGGCGGGCGACGCGGGCGGCATTGTCGAACTGATCGTGTGCGAAGGGGATGATGAGTGCGGGCCGCCCGCTGCGCAGGGCCTGGGCGGTGCTGCCTATGCCGCCGCTGGTGATGACCGCCGCTGCCTTGGGAAAGAGCATGGAGTATGGCGCGTACGTAAAGCTGCGGACGAAGGGGCTGCTGGCTTTCGGGGCGTAGTCGCGCTGATTCACCAGCAGCACGCCCTTGCGGCGTAGGCGATCGCAGACGCGCGTCGCGACTTCATAAAAGCTGCCCGCCACGTGCACGCCCGCGGTGCCGAGCGTGAACACGAGGGGGGCCTCGCCGCCCTGTTCAACGAAGCTGAGCAGCGACTCGAGGTTGTCCTCCTCCTCGCGCACGCGATCAAACCACGGAAAGCCCACGATGCGCTGGGTCGGCGCATCGCTCGCGAGCGCAGGCCTGTAGTGCTCGCTCCACAGGCCCAGGTTCAGGCTGCCGCCCGCGCAGAGGAACTTCATGTGGTCTCTGCCAGTGGGCAGGCCCGCCTCGCGCAGGCAGCGATTGACGCCCCGATCCAGATGCAGCCGCATGAGCCACGTGCCCGCCCACACCTGGAACCGGCTCTGCCAGCGCGGCGGCGTGACGGGCTGGTTGGGCAGGAAGACGGGCGTGTCGTCGGGGTTCATCCACGCGATCGGGGCGAGCGCGGTGGTGACGGTGCGCACGCCTTGCTTCGCGCACACTTGCGGGGCACCGAGGGCGAGGGGGTGCAGCACCGCCACGTCTGGCTTGAGGGTGCGCAGGGTGGCGTCAAAGTCAGCGATTGCGCGGGGCAACTGCGGGAGGAGCAGCTTGCGGATGAGGTGCGTGGTCGCGGAGTACTCGCGCATCACGCCCGGGGTTTGCGCCGCGTCGCGCAGGGCTTGCTTTTCTCCGAGCGGTGCAAAGCCAAGGCCCACGCCCTCGATCAGGCTCTGAAAGTGCGGGTTGGTTGCGATGGTGCAGCGATGGCCTCGCCTTGCGAGCTCGAGCGCGATGGCGATGGATGGATGCACGTCGCCGTGGCTGCCAAGGGGCGTGAAAAGCGCGTGCATGAGAAGAAGATAGGCAGGAAATGCCCGGAACCGGGCAGGCAGGCATGCCGCGCGGACCTGGTCGTCGCACGCCGCGCGGAGCTGATTTTCGCATGCCGAGCGGCATGGGGGTTGCGAGGCAGAGGTCGTGGTGGGTGACCATCGGCGGACAACGAATCGAAACGACGCGATATGGCAATCAATGCGCTCCAATCTGCATCCTCGGCTCTTTCTGCGCTGAACACCGCGCTGGATGTGACGGCGAACAACCTCGCGAACATCAACACGGTGGGCTTTCGCGCCAGCCGCGTGAACTTTCAGGACTTGCTGTACGTTGAGCGTGCGCAGCCCGGCACGACGAACGCGAATCAGGATGAACGCCCCACGGGGCTGTATGTGGGCCTGGGCGTTCGCGTGAGCGGCACGCACCTGGACATGACGCAGGGGAGCCAGCAGTTCACGCAGCGCAGCCTCGACATCCTCATCGATGGCGACGGGTTCTTTGAGGTGGGCGTTGAGGATCAGCTCGGGCCCGGGGGCGTGGGCTACACCCGTGCGGGCAACCTGAGCATGAACAGCGAGGGTGAGCTGGTGCTCGCGAACGACCAGGGCCGCAGGCTCCAGCCCGTCATCACGATTCCGCCCGAAGCCAAGACCATCAGCATCGGCAGCGACGGGCGTGTGGTCTACTCGCTCTCGAACGAGGCCGAGCCCGTGGAGGCGGGGCAGCTGAACGTCAGCACGTTCATCAACCCCGCAGGGCTCAGGCAGGTGGGCGAGAACCTGTTCGTCGAGACGAGCGCAAGCGGCGCGCCCAACAGCGGGGTGCCAGGCACCGACGGGCGCGGAAGCGTGAAGAGCGGATTTCTTGAGACGAGTAACGTCGACCCGACGCGCGAGCTGATCGAGCTCATTCGCACCCAGCGTGCCTTTGAGTTTAACAGCCAGAGCATTCGCAGCGCTGATGAAAGTCTGCGGAGCGTGTCGCAGTTGCGTCGGTAAACAGAGGGTCGGGCTTAGACAAAGGACGGAAGGCACGCGATGGGCAACCACGAAGGCAGACTCGAAGGCTCGCCGCCGCGCTCGCGCGGGTGGGTGTCTCGCGCCGCTTGCCTCGTGCTGTGCCTTGCCCTCCACGGGCGTGCGCGCGGACAAGAGAGCATCGTGCTGCGCGAGCAGGCGAGCATCGCGCCCGGGGCGGGCGTGGTGCTGGGCGATGTCGCAACGATCTCTGGGCCCAATGCCGAGGCACTCGCGAAGTTGCCGCTGGTTGCTGCGGAGGAGCCCTTGCCCAAGGCGCTTTCGCTCGATCGCATTCGCGATCTGCTGAGCACGACGCACAAGCAGAACATGGGTCGCATCGCACTCTCCGGGGCGAGCGTGCGGCTTGCGACCGCAGAGCCTGTGTCCGTTGCTCCGAAGCCTGCTCCAAGCCCCGCGCCGCAGCCAGCGGGCGAAGTGAGCGACCTTCCCACGGTGCGCGGGCATGCCCTCGCGGCCTTGGCTGTGCACGCGAACGCGGAGGCGGATGCCATTCGTGCGGAGTTTGCCGAGCGCGATGCCGCGACGCTCGCGACGCGCATCGCGAGCGGGCAGGTCGTGAGCATCACGCCCACAGCCCGCGCGAGCGAGGTGCCCTTGCAGGTGCGGGTGTATGCGGCAGACACGCTGGTGCTGAGCGAGACGGTGCGTGCGAAGGTGAGCGTGCGGCGCAGCGTGCTGGTGGCAACGCGCGACATCGATCGCGGGAGCGCAATCGACGCAACGAACTCGCGCAGCGAAGAGCGCTGGCTGCCCATGAGCAACCTCGACGCGCAGGCCCAGGCCCTGTCGCAGACGCCCGAAGCGGGCGCGGTCGCGAAGCAGGCGCTGCGGAGCGGGCAGGCGATCGGTGCGCGGCACATCGCGCTGCCTGTGCTCATTGAAAAGGGCGACGTCGTCGCCGTTGACTGCGTGCGCAACGGGCTGGTGGTGCGGGCCAGCCTGCGGGCGCTGGAGGATGGCAAGCTGAACGACATGATCGAGCTCGCGCCGCTTGCGAGCAACCGCAGCAGCCGCGACAAGGCGAGCACGCCGCGTCGCGAGCCGCCGACGGTGCGGGCCCGGGTTGTGGGTGCGGGGCGAGCGGTGATGATGCTGGCGAGCGACGCGGGCGAGACCCGCGTGGCGCAGGCGGAGGAAGCACGATGAACAAGGCGACGAGCACGCACACGAACGAACACACTCAGGCCTGCGCAACGACTCTGGCACATGCAAGCAGGCCGCGGCTGGCCCATCGCTCCATCCATCCCGTGGCGATCTGCGCAGCGTGCGGGTTGCTCGCCACCTCGCAGACGGCTACTGCGCAAAGCTTGTTCAAGGGTGAGCCCCCAGCCCGGGCGCCAAGCACGCAAGAGAGTGCACGGCCCGGCGACAAGAGCACCACAACGGACGATGATGCGGCAAAGCCCGGGCAAGGCGAGGGCGAGCAATCGACCAGCGAAACCACAGGCCAACCCACAAGCCAGCCGGCAAACCAGCCAGCGAACTCACCCGCAAAGCAACAGGCCCCCGGGCCCAGCGGTCCGACCGCAGCCACCAAGCCCCGCACGCCAGGCTCGCAGGATCGTGCCCAGCTCGCGCCCTTCAGCCTGCTTTCTCTCGAGCCGCCCGAGCCGCGCGAGATCAGCGTGCACGACACGGTCTTCATCATCATCAACGAGACCAGCAAGCAGAGCAGCACCAGCAAGCTCGACACCAAGACGAGCGTGAGCAACCAGGGCCGCATCAACAGCATCCCCGATCTCGCCGCGCTGCTTGAGCTGCAACTCCGCAACGGCGACAGCAACCCGCTCGTGAGCGCGGGGATGAGCGGCAACGAGAACTGGAAGGGCGACGGCAAGTTTGAACGCAGCGACCGCTTCAGCGACCGCATCGCCGCGACCGTGATCGACGTGAAGCCCAACGGCACGCTCGTGCTCGAGGCTCGGCGGACGATCGGCAAGGACGATGAGGTGCAGACCGTGCTCGTGAGCGGCATCGCGCGCCGCGAGGACGTGACGAACGCGAACACCGTGCTGAGCAGCCAGCTCGCAGACCTTGTCATCGTCAGCGAGACCAGCGGCGAGCTACGCGAGGCGACGCAGAAGGGCTGGATCACGCGCGTGTTTGAGGCGGTGTTTAACTTCTAGAAGTCATTGGCGCGGCTGCTGAGCGGTCCGCCGACTCGCTGGTGTTCATCGCTTGTTGCTTGTTGCTTGTTTCAGCACGGTCCGCCACAGGCGAGACTCCTGTGCCACCAAGCCCTTCTCCTACTTCGCGATCTTCGCAAGCAGCCGCCAGACGTCGTGGGCGGTCAGGGCTCGTCCCGACTCCTTGCAGAACTGCTCCACGATCGCATCGAACTCGGGCGTGAACAGCAGGCTGTCGCGCTCACCCAGCGAGCGCACGCGCGCGAGCACGGCTCGCTGCAGCAGCGCCTCCTCCTCTTCGTTCACCTTCACGGCGGGCGTCGCGGCGCGACCAAGGCGGGGCAGCTTGCTCGCCTTGCGAAGGTTGTGCAGCCTGCGAAACACCTCCGCCTGGCTTCGCCCCAAGCCCACCTTGGCGTGCAGCTGCGCAAATGCCTGGGTGTATGGAAGGTCGTCGAGCGTCGTGCCCGCTTCGACATACGCCGCGACCAGCGCGGCCTCGTCGTCGTCGAGCTGCAAGGGCTGGCCAAACAGGCCTGTGGGCTGGCTCATGCGCAAGCGTAGAGGCGGCGCGGCGAGAATTCGCGCGGCTGCTTTGCTATAACTAGCTTCCGCGCTCACTCGCGCGTCCTCTCGCACACAAGCGGCCCGCAACGCCGCGATTTTTCTGGACTGCACCCATGCGTATCGCTCTTGCCTATTCGGGCGGCCTCGACACTTCGTGCATCGTGCCCTGGCTGAAGGAGAACATCAAGGGCGCCGAGGTCGTCTGCGTCGTGGGCGACGTGGGGCAAGGCGCAAGCGAGCTCAAGGGCGTGGAGAAGAAAGCCAAGGACAGCGGCGCGGCCGAGTGCCACGTCGTCGACTTGCGCGACGAGTTCATGGACGAGTTCGTCATGCCCACCATCATCGCCGGCGCGAAGTATGAGGGCCGCTACCTGCTGGGCACCGCCATCGCTCGCCCCGTGCTGGCGCGGGCCCAGGTGCGCGTCGCGCTGAAGACCGGGTGCAAGGCCCTCGCGCACGGCTGCACGGGCAAGGGCAACGACCAGGTGCGCTTCGAGAGCGCCTACGCCGCCCTCGCCCCGCACCTGGAGGTGATCGCCCCCTGGCGCCGCAGCGATTGGGCGCTCACGGGCCGCCTCGCGATGCTCGACTACCTCAAGCAACGCAAGATTCCTACCACCGCGAGCGCGACGAAGATCTACAGCCGCGACCGCAACCTCTGGCACATCAGCCACGAGGGTGGCGAGATCGAGAACCCCTGGAATGCGCCGCCCGAGGATGCGTACATGCTCACGGTGCCCGTGGCGAAAGCACCTGCCAAGCACGCAGACGTCACGCTGAGTTTCAAATCGGGCTTCCCCGTCGCCCTCAACGGCAAGAAGCTCAGCGCAGCCGACATCATCGACGCGCTCAACCCGCTCGCGGGCAAGCACGGCGTGGGACGCGTGGACCTTGTGGAGAATCGCCGCGTGGGCATGAAGAGCCGCGGGCTGTATGAGACGCCGGGCGGCACCGTGCTCGTCGAGGCCCTGCGAGCGCTCGAAGAGCTCGTGCTCGATCGCGAGACGCTGCACTACCGCGAGCACCTTGGGCTCACCTTCGCCGAGCTCGTCTACGACGGCCGCTGGTTCACGCCCCTGCGCGAGGCCCTGTGGGCGTGCGCCGAGAGCATGGCAAAGCCCCTCACGGGCGAGGTCGTGGTGCGGCTGTTCAAGGGCACCGCAACAGCGGTGCAGCGCAAGAGCCCCAACTCGCTCTACGCCGAGAAGATGGTCAGCTTCGAGGGCGAAGAGGTCTACAGCCAGAAGGACGCGGGCGGGTTCATCAAGCTCCTCAGCCTGCCCGAGCGCATCCGCGCACTGAACGCCATGAAGAAGCGGTGAGGCGAGAGGCTGGTGGTTCGAGCGGACACCGCCTCGCGCGGTGCGGGCGCGTTGGGAAGCTCGATTTCAGCACAGAGACTCAGAGAAACAGAGCAAGATGAGCAGAAGGAGAGATGAAGGGGAGCGGGATGGCGAGAAACTGCGCGATGCGTGCGAGGCCCTGATCTGAGGTCTTGATCTGAGGCCCTGATCTGAGGCGTTGATCTGAGGCCTTGATCTGCGATGCGCAGCGCCGTCCGTGAATCGCTCTTCTTCCCTCCATCCCTTCTTCCCTTCGTTCTTTCTTTACGTCTACACCACCGCCGCGAGGCACGCGACCAGCGCCATGACGATCGCGATGAGTGCCTTCGCCAGCGTGGCGACCAGCCTGCCGATCGCGGCTCCGGTGCCGGCTCGTGCGCTCTCGCCCCAGCTTCGCTTCTGCACGCCGCGCTCCGCCACGATCGTGCCCGCAGCCGCGCCCAGCGCGCCGCCCACGATGGGACCGATGGGCGGGAGCACGGGAAGCCCCGCGATCGCACCAACCAGCGTGCCGATGAGCGCGCCGATGGCGCCTTGCTTGCTCGCCCCGGCTTTCGCAGCGCCCACCGCGCTCGCGATGAACTCCAGCCCCTCGCCCAGCGCCGCGAGCATCACCAGCGCCACCACCGTCCACCACCCGATCACGCCGGGCTGCCACGCCGCCACGCCCGTCGCGGCGAGCACGATGAGCCAGTTGCCGGGAAGCGTGAGCACGGTGAGCATCACGCCCGCGAGGCACGCGAGGGGCAGCAGCACGAGGATGACGATTTGTTCCCAGCCCATGATGCGCCTGTGCAAGTCTCGACGTTTGCCTTCGACCTCTGCCTCGACCTACCGCTCGACTTCAGCTTCAGTTGACCCCGTCGCCCACGCCAGGCTCCACGCACACCCAGCCTAGCAACGTTCCGCAACCTGTTCCGCCGCGTGCTCCCGCTCACGTCCCCTCACGCTTGCAGCGCCCCCAGGCTCATCCGCGCCAGCATCGCCGCCACTTGCTTGGCAATCTGCTTCGCCAGGTAGTCGCACTCGATGTTCACGATCGCCCCTTCGCGTAGCGTGCCCAGCGTGGTCTTGTCCAGCGTCGTCGGAATGAGCGCGACCTCAAGCCAGCTGCTCGCCTCGTCGCGTCCATCGCCGCACGCCGCGATCGTGAGCGACACGCCCGCGACCGCCACGCTCCCTTGCGCCACCACCGCGTTCATGAGGTGCGTTGGCAGCCCCACGCGCATGCGCCACTCCCCAAGCGTCTGCACGCGCTGCACGGTGCCCACGCAGTCGATGTGCCCCTGCACCATGTGCCCACCCAGGCGCGACGCGAGCGTGAGCGCGGGCTCCAGGTGCACGCGCTGCCCGGTTGCAAAGCTCCCCAGCGTCGTGAGCGAGAGCGTCTGCGGGATCACATCAAACGCCAGCTCGCCGCCCCGCGGCTCGGTGGCGACCGTGAGGCAGCACCCATCAACCGCGATGGAATCGCCCACGCGCACCTCGCCCGAATCCAGCGTGTCGCACGCCACCACGATGCGCCGCCCCGCAGGCACCGCACTTGTGCTCCGCACCACGCCGATGTGTTCGATGAGTCCGGTGAACATGTGTCGCAAGCCTTTCGCCCGCCCAAGCCCATCTCAAGCCCCGCGCGAGTCGAAGCTACGGCAGCAGCTTCATCCCCTCCCGGTCATACTGCGGCAAGCCATCGTCGCCCACTGCGAGCGCCCACAGGTCAATGCCGCCCGCCACGCTCACGACGTTCTGCATGCCCATCTGCCGCAGCGCGAGTGCCGCCTTCATGCTGCGCACGCCGTGGTGGCACAGCATCGCCACCTGCTGCCCGGGCGCGGGCTGAATGTCCTCAACGCGTTGCTCGATCTCATGCAAAGGCACAAGCTGGCTGCCCGGCACGCGTACCAGGTCCCACTCGTCCACGGTGCGGCAGTCCACCAGCAGCAGCGAACCATCTTGCATTCGCCGCTTCGCCTCGCGAGGCGAAATCTCGAGCCCTGCTCGCAGAGGTTGGCCCAGGGGCATGCCTTGTGCATCCAGCGCGGTTGTCTTGGGCAAGGGCATGTGTGGTCTCCTGCTTCGGTGATGAATGACCGGTGCTGTCCGTCTTGACCTGCCCCGGCCTGCCTTGGCCTTTCATGGCCTTTGCACGCTCTCGCGCTGCGAGCGTTCAGTTGCTCGTCGCCTCGCCCGTCACCGGCGCGGTCAGCTCGCTCAGGGGCGTCTCGAGCTCGCGAAGCTGCTGCACCTCGCGCTCGCTGCGCTGCCGCGTCGCGGGCGATGCACGAAAGCCCGTCTGCGGCACGTGTCGCACCTGCTGCCAGGGCCTGTGCGTCAGCATGCGAAAGGGCATTGCCGCTGCCCCGCCCAGGCTGCGAGGCCCAGCCACAAGCATCTCCCAGTGCTGGTCTTGCCTGTCGCCGTTCAGTTCCAGCGCGCTCATCGCTGTCGGAAACTCGTTGCGCTGCCGGCTGGTTTCGTCGGTCCACTCCAGCCAGCGCGAGTACGTCGGATATCCCGCGACGCCGTCGATGGGCACCAGCACCGTCGTCGTCTGCCAGTGCTCTCTCCCCAGGCTCTTGCCGATGGAGAGCTTGGTGCTGCCGGGCTTCTCCTGCGCGAGCCCCGCGTCCTTGCGAGCATCCGCCCCAAGGCTGGGCAGTTGCACGGTGCGGTCCCGCAGGTCGCTTGCCTCCGCAGGCGAGACGCTCATCCGGGGGTCGCCCAGGGCGGTCCGCTCGTTCAGGCTCGCCTGACACCCAACCAGGGCCATCGCCCCCACGCAAGACAGCAAGCACACGCAGCGATGCATCATGCCGGATGATAGCGAAGACGGGGTGCCTGCGCCCTTTCGTGGTTTCGCGCCCTGGTGGAGCATCTCGTCTTGCGCGATTCCGCAAGGCCTGCCGCAAACCCGCGCTGTTATTTGCAGGATTTGCGCAATCCTCGCCGATATGCTGGCTTCGTCGATACCAGCTTTTCTGCCCGTCGGAACGGAAGCCGGGGCGGTTGGTGTCTTGACGAGTGATTCATTTTGCCGCGAACGACTGCGGAAGGCCGCTCCACAGCGTGCACGCCGTTCGAAAGGAAAAGACACATGCTGAGCAATGGAATGCGTGGTGTGGGCCGTGGACTGGGTTTGATTCTGGCACTCGCGATCGGCTCGCTCGCCCTCACGGGCTGCGCCAACAACAAGGCCCGCGTCAGCGCCGCCGAGGAAGAAAGCCTCGCGCTGCGCGACCAGAATGCCACCCTTGAGCAGAGCCTGCGCGAGCGTGACGCGAAGGTTGCAGAGCTCGAGACTGCCCTCGCGAACTGCGCTCCCGCCACCGCCCCCGCGCCCGTCGCTGCTGCTCCCGTTTCCACCTGGACGCCCGCCGCCCCAGTCGCGACCCCGCGCTTCGAGGCCGATGACCAGTTCCAGCGCGATGCCAAGGGCGACCTCCGCGCCAGCATCGCTGGCAACGTGCTGTTCGACAGCGGCCAGGCGACCGTCAAGACCAGCGCCCGCAAGGAGCTGGATCGCATCGCGAGCAAGCTCAACGGCGCGTATCGCGGTGCCGCCATCCGCATCGAGGGCCACACCGACAGCGACCCCATCCGTCGCAGCAAGTGGAGCAGCAACGAAGCCCTGAGCCAGGCCCGGGCCGACGCGGTCAAGAAGTACCTCGTGAGCAAGGGTGTCAGCGCCAGCCGCCTCGAGAGCATCGGCTACGGCAGCAGCCAGCCCAAGGGCACCAAGGCCAGCAGCCGCCGCGTGGAAATCGTCGTAACGCAGTAAGGCGGCACGATCGACAGGAACTTTGAGAACCGCCCTCGCACCCACGCGAGGGCGGTTGTCGTTTTGGTGTTTCTGCTCACCCTGCAACCAGCGGTGGCAGCACTGTGTTGCGCGCCACACAGCCTGCGCCCGACGCGCAAATGACCAGGCTTTTCCCCTAGTTTCTCGATCTTTTTCTTCGCGCGTTGCATCCGCGCATTGTGGGCACTGCGAAGCAAGTCCTGTCCGCACCACGCTTTGTTTCGCGTGCAACCTTGCGGCTTCTCGTGTCTTCGGAGCAGGCCTCGCTGTGAGGTCGCCTGAGCATGGGGTCCAACTACACCGGCATTTGTGTCCGGTCGACCAAGGGTTTCCCTTTGTCGGTGCGTTATCTCTCGGAGCTTTGCATGAATACCCGTTCTGCCCTCGTCGTCGCCTCGTTTATCGCTCTTGCTGGCACCATCGCCTCCGCCCAGTGCGGCTCGGCCAAGGCCAAGGAAAGCAAGACCACGCAGGCCTCTTACTCCAGCGATGGCTGCGGCAGCAAGGATGAGGGCGGCAAGGTTGTGCATGCCTCGATGAACGCCGAGAAGGACATTGTCGACACCGCAGTGGCTGCTGGCAGCTTCAAGACGCTCGCCGCTGCTCTGAAGGCCGCCGACCTGGTCGAGGCGCTGAAGGGCAAGGGCCCGTTCACGGTCTTCGCTCCCACCGACGAAGCCTTCGCCAAGCTGCCCGCGGGCACCGTCGAGAACCTGCTGAAGCCCGAGAATAAGGCCAAGCTGCAGAGCATCCTGAAGTTCCACGTCGTGAGCGGCGAAGTGCTCGCGAAGGACGTCAAGACCGGCGCCGTCGCCACCCTCGACGGTCAGCGTGCAGAGCTGAAGGTTGCCGATGGCAAGGTCACGATCGAGAATGCCAACGTCACGGCGACCGACGTGCAGGCGAGCAACGGCGTCATCCACGTCATCGACAGCGTCATCCTCCCCAGCGACAAGAACATCGTGCAGACCGCGGTTGCTGCTGGCAGCTTCACGACGCTCGCCCGCCTGCTCGAGCAGGCCGAGCTGGTTGATGCCCTCAGCGGCCCGGGCCCCTTCACGGTGTTCGCTCCCACCGACGCCGCGTTCGCGAAGCTCCCCAAGGAGACCGTGGACAGCCTGCTGAAGGCTGAGAACAAGGACAAGCTCGCCGCGATCTTGAAGTATCACGTCGTGAGCGGGCGCGTCTTCTCCGACGCAGCCGCGAAGGGCGCGACCGTCAAGACCCTGAACGGTCAGGAAGTGACCACCAAGAGCGAGGGCGGCAAGGTGCTGGTACAGAACGCGACCGTCACGACCGCGGACATCGACTCGACCAATGGCGTCATTCACGTTATCGACACGGTGATCCTGCCCAAGTAAGGGCAAGTCCGAGCAAGGAAAGGTCACTCACGCGACGGTCAGCCGTCGGTAAGTGCCTGCGGCAAGGGCTCGCAACGTTCGCTGGAAGTCGGCGGCGTTGTTCAAAAGTCCATGTCGTCAAAGTCTCCTCATCCGCCAGGGGGTCGATCCACACTGTGGCGACCCCTTGCTTTCCGAGAGTGCTTCCAAGGCTGTTTTTTCCACCATGACCTCACGCCGCTCCACAGCACGCCGCAGGCCACGCCGATCACCCCGATCGGACAGGTCGACTGCGTCACGCAGCACGAGGCGCGGGGCAGCCAAGCAGGCTGCAAGCAGCGGCTCGACCAAAGCTGCGGCTTCGCCTCGACAAATCTCCGGCCTGGTGCGTCCGGTGCTTACCCCGGCATCGAAGAAGATTTCGGTGCAGCGATCTTCCGGATCATTCCGTCGGTTGGAGGGGTCGGCGGGCTATAGTGCCTCGTCGTCGGGTGTGGCAAGCGTCGATTGTGGAAACCTTTCCACCATTGGCAAGCCCAGCCCGCGCGAGTTGCCGGTGGGGGCGTTGCAAAGCCTCGCTTCCGGTGCCTCGACGAAAGGCCAGACGAAAGCCCAGATCGAAGCAAGGAGCGCGCCGATTTCTTCCGAAGAGTACATGCTCCACCGAGTGAGCAAGGGCGATGAACAGGCCGTGCAGCAATGCATCGCCCGCTTCGCTGGCCTTGTGTGGATGCTCGCGCGTCGCGTGGGCATCCCCGAGAGCGAGATCGACGATATCGTCCACGAGATTTTCACCGAGATCTGGAAGCACGGGCACAAGTACGACGCCTCGATCGCGAGCGAGACGGCCTTCGTCGCGACCATCGCCCGTCGCCGCCTGATCGACCGCCGCCGCAAGCTTGGTCGCCAGCCCATCAAGCAGCAACTGTTTGAAGAGACGCGGATCACGCCCAACGCCGAGCCCAAGACCTTCGTTGCCGACGAGGCCCGTCGGGCTGAGGCGGCGCTCACGCAGCTCTCCAACGAGCAGCAGCGTGTGCTGAGGCTGAGCGTGTATGAGGGGCTGAGCCACGAGCTCATCGCCCGCAGCACGGGCCTGCCGCTGGGCACCGTGAAGACGCACGCTCGGCGTGGACTCATCAAGCTGCGCGAGATTCTGGGCGTGGTGGTCGAGCCCATCGTGCGTGGCAACACAACGACCGAGCCCTTCAACGATCACGACATCGACGGCCGGCACAGCAACGGGTCTCAGCCGAACGGGCGTGCGCACCCAGGGGGTGGCGCATGAACGAAGGCACCAACAACCCCGACATTGCCTACGAGCTGCCTCGTGAAGTGCAGCTGATGATCGATCGCGCCTCGGAAGGTTTGCTCGATGAGCAAGCCGAGAACGAGCTGCGTCGCACCGCGCCGCTCGCGGCGGATGCGATCACGCCCTACGACGTCGCTGCTGCTTCGCTGTTTCTCGCGACGGTTTCTGCGGACGCGTCTGCCACGCTGCCTCGCAGCCTCGAGCAGCGCTTGCAGCAGGCCGGGCGCTCGTGGTGTGCGCAGCACAAGGCTGCTTCGCAAGCTTCGACGATCCCAATGACAGGTACGCCCCTTGTCCTTCGCAGCGCAGGGCGCGATGAGCCGGGCGTGAGCACGCCAATCGAGCCCAGCCCCTCGCGGCTGCGCATTCTCCCTTGGCTCGCGGCTGCGGCTGGCGTTGCGCTGGCTGCGGCTGCGTGGTGGCCCGCTGCGCCGCAGGCGACGGTGCCGGGTGGTTCAAACTCCGTGGCCCTCGCGCCGACGCCTCGGGATGCGTATGCAAAGCTTGCTGCGTCGCCCGCGGCACTCAAGCTGCGGTTTGGCGATTGGGCCGATCCGAGCGTGCCTTGCGAGAAGCCTGGCGTGCAGGGCGAGGTCGTGTGGGACGAAGCCCGGAAGGTCGGCGTCATGAAGTTTGCCAACCTGCCCAAGCTCGATGGCTCCAAGGAGCTCTACCAGCTCTGGATCATCGATAGCCGGGGTATGGAGCAGCGCATCAGTGGCGGCGTCTTCAATGGCGAGAATGGCGAGCAGTACATCGCTATCGACCCGGGCATCCAAGTCGATCAGGCCGCGGCCTTTGCCGTGACGATCGAGCGCCCCGATGGCGTGTGGGTGAGCGACATGAAGCGGCGCGTCGTGATCGCTGCGGCGGGCTAAGTAATTACTTACATCAAACCCCTCTGAGCGAGGGATATGCCTCCTACGGTTCGACCCGTGACCAGCACCCGCATCCTTGCAGCCGCCGCTCTTGATGCCTCAGGTGCTTGCGCCTCCCCTGCTCAAGCGATTGTCCGACCGCCGACCGCACCGCACTGCTTGGGTAAGCATGCGGTCGAGCTGCTGTCACTCACGCGAGCGGGCTCGCCCGAAGCCGCTGCGGCTTTGCGGACATTTGCCCCGACCGCAACGATCGATGCGGAAGACAGCGTGCTGACGCCCGGCTTTGTGAACGCGCACACGCACCTGGACCTCACCACCGTGCCCGCGATCGCGTTCGATGAGCGCGATGGGTTTATGGGCTTTGTCCGCTATGTGCTGGGCAATCGCCTGAGCGAGGCGGAGGCGATTGCGAACGCGATTGAGCGGGGAGTCGCGCTCTCGCGGGCGGGGGGTGTGGTGGCAGTGGGGGACATCGCGGGGGTGGTGCAGGGGCGGGCGAGCGCGATCCCGTTTGCTTCGCTCGCGCGCACGGGGATGCTGGGCGTTTCGTACGCCGAGTTTTTTGGGTTTGGTGCGGAGCTTGGGCCATCGATCGATGCGCTGCGCGAGGCAATCAGCGAGTGCGAGCGCGTTGCAAGAGCGAGCCCGCAGCTGCGAGCGGGCATTTCTCCGCACGCGCCATACACCGCATCGGGCGAGGCATACGCGCACGCGATTGACCTTGCACGCGCGCGGGGATTGCCCATGTGTACGCACCTTGCGGAGAATCCGGAGGAGCGGGCGTTCCTTGTGCAGGCATCGGGCCCGTTTCGTGAGCTGCACGAGCGGCTGGGGTGGTGGAGCGAGGAGACGGCTCAGGAGCTTGGGAAACACCAGAGCCCGATTGCGCACCTCGCGGGCGCGCTGCGCGACCAGGCGTTCTTGCTCGCGCACGTGAACGACGCAAGCGACACCGACATCGCGATGCTTGCGGGTTGCAACGCGGGCGTGGTGTATTCGCCGCGGAGTAGCACCTACTTCCGCAACGAGAGGCACTTCGGTGCCCATCGTTATCTGGACATGCTGCGGGCGGGCATTCCGGTGGCGCTGGGCACAGACTCGGTCATCAACCTGCCCGAGAGCACGACCGACAGCGCAACCGGGCGGCTGAGCACGCTCGACGAGGCTCGCCTGCTTCGCGCTCGCGACGGCACCGACGCGCTGCTGCTGCTGCGGATGTTGACAACCTATGGCGCGTGCGTGCTCGGATTGCCGCATGAAGCCTTCTTGTTGGGCGTTGAGCCCAGTGGCGAGCACGACGCGGACCAGCGCGAGCCTGGCGTGAAGGCAGGGCTGGTGCTGACGCGCGTAGCTAGCGGTGGCGGCAACGATGCGCGAGGCTGGGCGGAGGCCCTGCTTGCGTCGCCCGCCAGCACGCACGCGTCGCGCGGGCCCGAGGTGCGGCTTGTGAACCTAGGGGAATGAACGGGTTCTCAGGGACTGATGTTTGGGGCTGAGCTTCTGTCTGTGTTTTCTCGCGAAACGCGAAAAAACGCGACTCTACCAAACTCGCGCGATAGAATAAAATCAGCAGGTTTTTGCAAGCAGGGCTTGGTCGTGCGGCGTGCGTCGGGCGCGGCAGAGCCCTGAAAAGGATCGTCCATGAGCGAAAAGGGCCGTCGAAGCAGGGCGTGGGATGATGCGCATCTGCGTGGGCCGCTGTTGTGGCCTGTGAAGGCGACGCTGCGCGCGTTCAGCTCGATCACGCTTGCGGTGACTTTGCTGGTGCTTGTGGTGCTGTATGGCGTGAGCGCGAGCGTGCCCGTGGGCATGCTGGCGATGGTGCCCACGCTGATTGTGTATGTGCTCACGCTGCTGCTGGCGGTGGGCTTGCTCACGGTGCCGCCCATCGTGCTGGCGCGAAGGGTGCTGAGGCCCGGGAGCGTGGCACGATTTGTCGCGCCGTTTGTGCTCGCGCTGTTGCTCGCGCCGGTGGCGGCTTATCTGTGGTACAAGCTGGTGTGGCCTCCGCTGCACTATGACCCCAAGGAGGGGACGGGGCTGCGGTTCTTCGCGGGGTTTATTGAGCAGTATCGCAGCACGACGATCCGAAGGCTGCCTGGCGTGGAGATGAGCGAGCTGGAGTATTACAGCTGGTGGCCCTTGCGCGTCATTCTGATGCTCTTTGTCGTGAACATGGTGGTCGCGACGGTGCGGCGCATTGAGTTCACGTTCAAAAACATCGGCGTGCTGACGGTGCACACGGGGATCGTGGTGATTGCGCTGGGCAGCGTGTATTACAGCGGCCTCAAGCTCGAGGGCGACACGGTGCTGCTGAGCGGCGAGCTGGACAAGCGCACGGGCACGCCCACGCTGGGCCCCGCTCAGGACATCTTTTATGACAACACCGATGTCGCGCTCTATGTGACCCAGGGCATCGAGTGGGAGCAGCGGCTGCTGAAGGCGACGCCCCGGTACAACGATTACAACCTCGGGGCCTACACCGGGCAGAGCGCATGGGAGCGCACGGGCAGGCCTTTGCCTTGGCTGCGCAGTGCGCAGCGCGACCTCTCGTTGCCTGTGATGCCCAGCAAGACCGGGCTCATCGACAAGGACATCTCCTTCCGCGTCGTGGGCTATTCGCATTACGCAAATCCGCTGACGGACTACATGCGGTATGACACGCGGCGGCGCACGGCGGTGCTCATGAACCAAGCCGACAACCCGCTGCGCCTGGTGTATCTGCACTCGCTGCTGCCCGACGAGCGTGGCGTGGTGAGCGACGACCCGGTGAACGCGTTTGTGCTGATGCCCAAGAGCCCGAAGGATCGGCTGTCGATCGTGCGGGCGGATGACGAGCGACCTGTGTTCAGCGTGGAGTACACCACGGGGCCCGAGGGGGGCATGACGGAGCAGCGCTGGAACGACCTGCGCACGCCCGACCCGCAGAGCGGGCGGCACACGCTGGTGATCGAGGTGCCGCAGGCGGAGGGGCAGCCCCCCAAGCGCACGGTGGTGACGGCGTTTGAGGGCGCGGTCGCGCTGCACGCGGGGTACACGATCTCGGTGCAGAAGATTCTGCCCACGCCCCCGTTCCCGATCATCACGCAGGGTTTTCGCGATGCGGAGACGACGACGGCGGAGCTGCGCATCACGCCCCCGACGGGCGATCCGTACACGCGATATGTCTACGCGCGGTTTAGCCAGCTCGATCAGGATGTGTTCGACACGCCTCAGGCGGATGGCAGGCCCAACCGGCGCGCGGCGGATGCGAGTATTCGCACCGCGCTGCTGGAGAGCGACCATGTCGCGGTGTATATCGATGAGCCCGTGCCGGGCCCTGGGGGCGAGCCTGGGCCCATGCGGGCGATTGTCCGCACGCCTGGGGGCGTGGTGAAGGTGCTGGATTCGATTCTGCCCGAGCCCGCAGCGGAGGGGCTGGCGAATGAGACGCTCGGCAGCCCGCAGCACTGGCTTCGCAACGTGGTGGACAAGCTGAGCCTTCGCGTGGGCGACCGCTGGCAACACGCGGTGCGCCGGACGAGGCCTGAGGTGGTGCCCGAGCTCGAGCGGCAGAAAGACGACATCGGCACGCATCGCAAG
>JAIYDA010000033.1 GCA_027487735.1 Planctomycetaceae bacterium
GCTTTTGTGGGTGCTGCGCTGCACTACCAGAGTGGTGGCGAGACCGCGGGGACGGTCGATCGCGAGAAGCTGGAGTACACCATCGACGGCTCGATGCGTGGCGATGGCTGGAACGCGTTCGCCTACTTCGTGGGCCGCAGTGATGAGGCTGGCGCGAGCAGCTTCGATGACTTTGGCATCGTGGCGCAGGGCGGCGCGTTTCTAACCGATACGGTCGAGGTCTTCGGTCGCTATGGCATCGTGCTGCCCGATGACAGCCGGGCGAGCGGGGACGACTTTGCGGAGGCAACCATCGGCGTGAACTACTACGTGCTGCCGCAGAGCCACGCGTGCAAGCTGACGGTGGACGCGACGTACTTCTTTGACGACACGGTGGGCAGCAGCTCGGTCGTGAATCAACGCGTGGGCGACGGACTGCTGACGGATGGCGAAGACGGGCAGATCTCGCTGCGTGCGCAGCTGCAGGTGGTCTTCTAACGCGACGAAACGCAAGGCCGGGGCCCAATCGGTTCTGGTCTTGATTGCCTAGGGATTTGGTGCGGCAGGCATGGGGGCGATCGGAAGGGGGGCGAGCGAGGAGGGCGGCGGAGCGTGCGACCCGGAGACGGGCGCGGGTGCTCGGGGTTTGTTTCATCTCGCGTGGGCGCGATCCTTCGCGGCGGGCAGCGTTGCCCGCGCGATCAGGCGCGGTTGTCCTGCGCGCGGGTTGTGCAACGTTCAGCAGAGGTCAGAGCAGCGCCGGGAGCTTGCTCTGGCTTTCAGCCAGGAGGCCCTCTATGCAATATGTCGAGAGTAAATCCGCCCTCTACAAGATCATCGGCGCCTCGAGCGCCGGCACGCTGATTGAGTGGTATGACTTCTACATCTTCGGGAGTCTTGCCGCGATTCTGGCGACGAAGTTCTTTCCGCCTCAGGATGAGCTTGCTGCGTTCTTGTACACGCTGGGCACGTTCGCGGCGGGGTTCATTGTGCGGCCCTTTGGCGCGATCTTCTTCGGCTACCTGGGCGATCTGATCGGGCGCAAGTACACCTTCCTCGTCACGCTGCTGCTCATGGGTGGCGCGACGTTTGCGATCGGGCTGGTGCCCAGCTACGAGGTGTGGGGCATCTGGTCTGGGTACATCATTCTTGCTTTGCGGCTGCTGCAAGGGCTTGCGCTGGGCGGTGAGTATGGCGGTGCCGCGACCTATGTTGCTGAGCACAGCCCGGACGGGCAGCGCGGATACTACACGAGCTGGATTCAGACGACCGCGACGCTCGGGCTGTTTGTGTCGCTGGGCATCGTGCTCATCTGCCGCAACCTGACAACCGAGGCGCAGTTCAACGACTGGGGCTGGCGCATTCCGTTCCTGCTCAGCATCTTCCTGGTCATCTTCAGCTACTTCCTGCGGCTGAAGATGAAGGAGTCGCCCTTGTTCGTGCGGATGAAGAAGAGCGGCAAGGGCAGCAAGAACCCGATCAAGGAGAGCTTTGGCAACTGGTACAACCTGAAGTTCGTGCTCATCGCGCTGTTTGGTGCGACGGCTGGGCAGGGCGTGGTGTGGTACACGGGTCAGTTCTACGCCCTGACATTCATGCAGAAGAGCCTGAGCGTGGACTTTGTGCAGACCAACTACATCATCGGCATCGCGCTGCTCATCGCGACGCCCTTCTTCGTGATGATGGGCTCGTTGAGCGACAAGATCGGTCGCAAGCCCATCATCCTCACGGGGTGCGTGCTGGCGGTCATCTTCTATCTGCCCATCTTCCACGGGCTGAGCGACCAGGCCGACCTGAGCAAGAAGACCCTGGTGAGCGAGGTGGCAAAGGGCGAGGCTGTCGTGAAGCTGCATGAGAAGGCAGACCCCGCGCTTGGCGTGGTGGCGGGGGACCGCACGACAGCGACCACGAGCGTGATGACGTATGCCGATGGCAGCGTGGCGACGAGGACGGTGACGGCGTTTGCCTTTGCCGATGCGTCGAGGGCTGCCACGAGCAAGACGGCGTACAAGATCAAGCTGGGCACGGGGCAGATGGTGATCTGCATCGCGCTGGTTGCCACGCTGGTCACGTTCGTGACGATGGTGTACGGGCCCATCGCGGCGTTCCTTGTAGAGATGTTCCCCACGAAGATTCGCTACACCAGCATGAGCCTGCCCTACCACATCGGCAACGGCATCTTCGGCGGGCTTGTGCCGCTGACGGCGACGTGGATGGCGGCGAAGGCTGCACAGCCCGGCTCGTGGGCGAGCGGGCTGGCAGAGACGGTGGGCGGGGCGAAGTTTGTGGGGTTGCTCTACCCCATGCTCATCGCCACGATCACGGTCATCATCGGCGCGATCTTCATTCGCGAGAAGAAGAACTTCGTGCTGCACGAGGACGTGACGCTGGACGCGCCAGAGCTCGCGAGCGAGAGCTCGGAGAAGGCGCGCATAGAGCGGGCACCGGTTGCGACCGCAGCGCCGGTCCCGGGCTTTCAGTTCAGCAACGTGAAGAAGTAAGCTCTCTCTGCCCCGCGGGCCCACGCCGGCTCGCGGGGTGGTTTGTCCGAAGGTCTTTGGCCATCGATCACCCTCGCGCAGCGTGCTCGCCCCGGGAGGCACACGCGAAAAACGCGAAGATGATGCGATGGAAAGCAAACAAGGTGAAGTATCATGACGACGATGGCAACACCCCCCCACTCCGTTCCGGCCTCTTCGCCAGCCCACGCCAACGCCCCTGCGCCGGGCGACATCGCGAGTTTGCTCACGGAGCGGCGCGTGTTTGCTCCCAAGCCCGCGGGCGAGCTGGGGTTCCCATTCTGGCATGTGCCCAGCCTGGAGGACTACAAGCGGCTGCACGCACGCAGCATCGCCGACCCGCAGGGCTTCTGGGGCACAGCAGCCCGCGAGCTCTCGTGGTTCAAGCATTGGGACGAGGTGCTGGAGTGGAAAGCGCCGGATGCGAAGTGGTTCGTGGGTGGCAAGCTGAACGCGTGCTACAACTGCGTCGATCGACACGTGCAGGCGGGGCATGGCGATGAGCCCGCGATCATCTGGGAGGGCGAGCCCGTGGGCCCGCGCACGAGCCACCCGGTGAGCGACAGCGCGTATAGCAAAGAGCCCGAGATTCGCACCATCAGCTATCGCGAGCTGCAGGCGAACGTCAGCCGCATGGCGAACATGCTGAAGAAGCTGGGCGTGGAGAAGGGCGATGTCGTGACGATCTACATGCCCATGATTCCGGAGCTTGCGTACGCCGTGCTGGCGTGCGCACGCATCGGCGCACCGCACAGCGTGATCTTCGGCGGCTTTGCCCACACCGCGATCGCGGAGCGCGTGCAGGACGCGAACAGCAAGGTCATCATCACCGCAGATGGCGGCTACCGGCGTGGCGAGGTGGTGGCGCTGCAGAAGAACGTGGACGACGCGGTGAACTCGCTCGCAAACCAGGGGCACATCGTGAACCACGTGCTCGTGGTGCGGCACACCGGTCGCCAGGGTGGGCACCAACAGTCGGGGCAGCGCTTCCAGACTGGGAGCACACCTGAGAGCGTGCAGAACCGCGGCACGCGCTATCACTGGTATGAGGACATGCTGCACGCCGTGAGTGACGCGTGCCCATGCGCAGAGATGGACAGCGAGGACATGCTGTTCCTGCTCTACACCAGCGGCAGCACGGGCAAGCCCAAGGGCATTGTGCACACCACCGGCGGATACCTGACCTATGTCGCGACGACGTGCAAGCTGACGTTCAACATGATTCCCGGTCAGGGGCAACTGCTGTGGTGCACGGCGGACGTGGGGTGGATCACCGGTCACAGCTACGTGCTGTATGGACCGCTGATGAACCGCGTGCCCACGCTCATGTTCGAGGGTGCGCCGAACTTTCCGGGTAATGACCGCTTCTGGGAGGTCATCGCGCGGCACAAGGTGTCGCAGTTCTACACCGCGCCCACCGCGATCCGCACGTTCATGAAGTGGGGCGACGACCTGCCCGCGAAGCACGACCTGCGCTCGCTGAAGGTGATGGGCAGCGTGGGCGAGCCCATCAACCCCGAGGCGTGGATGTGGTATCACGAGCACATCGGGCACGGCAACTGCCCGATCGTCGATACCTATTGGCAGACGGAAACGGGCGGGCACATCGTGACCCCGCTGCCTGGTGCAACGCCCACGAAGCCCGGCAGCTGCACGCTGCCCATGCTCGGCATCGACGCGGCGGTGGTGAACGAGCAGGGCGAAGAGATCGGCGCGAACAAGGGCGGGCTGTTTGTCATTCGCAAACCCTGGCCCGGCATGCTGCGCGGCGTGTTTGGCAATCGCGAGCGGTTCATCAGCAGCTACTGGGGGCGCATCAAGGACCCGGTGAGCAACGAGCCGTACTACTTCTCTGCCGATGGCGCGCGGCGCGATGAGGACGGATACTTCTGGATTCAGGGTCGCATCGACGATGTCATTAAGGTGAGCGGGCACCTGCTGGGCACGATGGAAGTGGAGAGCGCACTCGTGAGTCATCCCGCGGTGGCGGAGGCGGCTGTGGTGGGTTATCCGCACGAGGTGAAGGGCAGCGCGATCTGCGCGTTCGTGACCCTTAAGCCCGCATGGCTCGCACGCAACAACCGCACAGCGGACGAGGCGCTGAAGAAGGAACTCGCGGCCCACGTCGCGAAGGAAGTGGGCGCGCTTGCTCGACCAGAGCAGGTGCGATTTGCGGATGGCCTGCCCAAGACACGCAGCGGGAAGATCATGCGGCGGCTGCTGCGCGATGTCGCTGCGGGCGTTGAGAAGATCACGCAGGACACAACGACGCTGGAGGACTTCAGCGTTGTAGCGAAGCTGCGCAGTGATGATGAGTGAGTGTGGGCGGGGTCGACGAGTGATCCCCAGAATGGAACCGGTGGAGCACGTGGGCGAGCGAGCGCATCGCGCTTGCTCGCCTGCTCTTTGTTTGATCGGGTTTGCTGGGGTTTGCCGGGGTTCGCTTGCCCACGCGTGCCCACGCTTGCCCGAGTTGGCCCGAGTTCGCTTGGCGGCGATCGCTTTCCTAGAATCACATCTCTCGTGAGCGACTCTTCCCAGCCATCTTCGGGTGTGCATCCTGCGCCGGGCAGGTGCCCGGTTGTGCACGCCCGCAGCCAGGAACTGCCCAGCGCGGCAGACACCGCTCAGGCACTGCTCGCGAACGTGCCTCTGCACCCCGTGCCCGCGAAGCCCACGCCTTGGCGATGGGCATTTATGGCGTTGGGCGTGGCGTGCTTTGCGCTTGGGGCGCTGGGCGCGATCGTGCCTGGGCTGCCCACCACAGTGTTCCTGCTTGCAGGGTCGTTCCTGCTCACGCGGAGCTGCCCGTGGCTTGAGGAGAAGCTCCTTAGCACGCGGCTGCTTCGGCCCTATGCCGAGTTTGTGCGCAGCCGCGAGCCAATGACGATGCGGTCGCGGATCATCGCGATGAGCTGCATGTGGTGCAGCATCGTGGTGTCGCTTGCGATGCTCGCTGCGTCGGGCAAGTTGGTGGGCACACGCGGGCAGGTGGTGCTGTGGTCGGTGCTTGGCCTTGGGCTGGTGGGCACGATCGTCATCGCGCGGTTCAGGCGGGCTGGCGCTGCGTCTCGCGACTGATCAAAAACACCTCGCGTTCGTCGCCCACGGTGCGGAAGCTCACGCGGTGGTGTCGCACGAGTTCGAGCAGCGCGAGGAAGAGCCCGATCATCTCGCTGCGATTGCGCGAGGCGAGCACGCCTCGCAAGGGCACCTCGCCCTTGTGCAACTGGGCCCGCACGTGGTCGCTCACGCCCTGCAAGCGTTCGGCGTGCGCCGCATCATCGTCGAGGGAGGCTTGGAGCTGCTGCAGGATGTCCTCTTGATGGATCTCGAGCGGCGTGTCGTCGTACGCGACCTCGTGCTCGCCCATGCGTTCAAAGTTCACGGTGCTCGCGATGCGACCGAAGGCCTCGACAAGGTCTATCAGGTGCAGCTCGTCGAGGTCGAGCTCGTGTGCGGTGCCGCCTCCCTGAGCCTGCAACTGCGACTCCAGCGCGGCGTCGTCGACACCTGCGCGGGCGGCGCCGAAGCGGTTCTGCCAATCGATGCCTCGCCTCTCGAGCGCGTCGGCGGCATCTCGCAGTCGCTTGTACTCCAGCAGTTGCCGCACCAACTCGGCACGCGGGTCTTCGGGGCTTGCCTGCTCCGAGCCCTCGCCTTGCCTCGTGCGCGTCTCTTGCGGTAGCAGCATGCGGCTCTTGATTTCCATGAGCGTCGCTGCCATGACGAGAAACTCGCCCGCTTCGTCGATGTCGAGCCGCGAGCCACCGATGGGACCTTGCGTTGCAGAGCCACCGCCTGCGGAGCGCGAGGCTTCGACGAGAAACGCCATGTATTGCTCGGCGATGCGAGCCACCGGGATGTCGTGGATGTCGACCTCGTGCTTGCGAATGAGGAACAGCAAGAGGTCGAGCGGACCTTCAAAGGCGCCAAGGCGGACGCGGTAGTTGGTGTCGAGTGCGGTCATGGGGCCTCCGGTGCCAGCGTTGGGCGGGCGCGATCCCTCGCGCTGCTGGGCGAACAGTAGAGGCGTGCTGCGGGCGGCGCGCTGGATGCACTGGCACTTGGGGCGCGAAGGGGTTCTGTGCTCAGTCTCCGCCGCCGCCCCCACCACCCCCCTCGCCCCCGCCGCCATCGCTGCCCCCGTCGCTGCCGCTGTCACTGCTCCAGCTGCTGCCGCCGTCGCAGGTGCACTCGCCGCAGCCGCGATCGCCATCGCCTTGCAGGGCGATGCCCCCATCGCCACCCGCGATTGGCATGACGGAGACACCCCCGTCGTCATTGCGTCGCCCGCATGTGCACCTGCGGCA
>JAIYDA010000064.1 GCA_027487735.1 Planctomycetaceae bacterium
AGCACTTCCATTCCCAAACCCAATCAAAGCAATGCGGCGGAGAGGACTTGAACCTCCAAGGATGTTACTCCACTAGTACCTGAAACTAGCGCGTCTGCCATTTCGCCACCGCCGCGGCGAGAAAACCAGAGGTGGATCACTCCGCCTCGGGCCCAAAGTATACGCCCGGGCCGGGCGATTGTTCAACCGCAGGGCTTCCGCTCGCTTTCTACTCGCCTTTGGCAGGACTCCATCAGGGTCTACTTCACCCGATTCGCGAGCAGGCCCGGCTTGTCAAGCCGCTGCATGGGCACGCGCACGAGCGCCACCGCCCCCCGCGCCTGCCCGATGTTCTGCGCCGAAATCAGCCGCACGTTGCCGCCCAAGGCCTGCACGATCGCCCGCGCCCGGCTCAGGCCCAGCCCCTTGCCCCTTCCCGAGGGCCGCTCGGAGTAAAACGGATCG
Source organism: Planctomycetaceae bacterium (assembly GCA_027487735.1). GTDB lineage: Bacteria > Planctomycetota > Phycisphaerae > Phycisphaerales > UBA1924 > BJHL01. The sequence continues at coordinate 445 of JAIYDA010000064.1, forward strand.
AAGGCGTGCATCAGGGCCGTCTCGCTGGGCCCGCGCCCCTCGTCGCGCACCTCGAAGATCGCATCGAATCGCTCGCTCCCTAGCGCCTCGCCCCAGCGGGCGTGCACGCTCACGGGGCCCTTGGGGCAGGCCTCGAGCGCGTTGGTCAGCAGCTCGGTCAGCACGCGGGCGAGCAGCGCCCCATCGGTCATGCCATAGAGCGAGCCCTCCTTGCCCAGCTCCACGCGCACCGCGACATCGCTGCACAAGCGGCCCTGGGCCGCGACGATTGCCTGGTCGATCACGTCGCGCAAAGCCGTGGGCGCGAGCGTGGGCGTGGGGGGCGTGCTCAGCACGTGCAGGCTCGCGATGAGATCGCTGATCTGCCTCGCGCTGCCCGCGATTGCCTGCACCGCGGCCTTGTCGCGCTCGTCGCGCAAGCGCGTGAGCAGCAGCTGCGCCCGCCCCACGATCACCGCGAGGGGCGTGTTCATCTCGTGGGCCGCGCCGGCTGTGGTCTGGCCCAGGCGCACCATGCTCTCGGCGTGGGTGGCCTTTGCTTGGCTTGCGACGAGCTCGCGCTGCAGGCTCACGAGCTTCTCTTGGGCCTCTCGCGCGTCGTCGTTGCGCGCGGCTTGGGCGAGCAGCGACTGGGCGGCGCTGGTGGCATCGCTCGTTGCATCGCTCGCGGCCGCGAGCTGGTCGAGGCTGCTGGCTTGCGCGATGACCAGCAGGCGGAAGCCCACCTCGTCGCAGCGTGCGAAGGGCAGCAGGCGGAGGGAGGCGTCGGGGTTTGTGCCGTCGCCGCCAAGGGCAGCGAGCAGGGGCTCAAGCTCTTTCAGCAGCCAAGGCATCGCAGAAAGCGTCGGGCTCGGTGCGCCGGGCACGAAGCAGCTTTCCAGCGTGGTCGGGGCGCTCTGGGGCAGCACAAGGCTCGCGCCCTGGCGCTCAGTTGGTGCGTTCGTCTGCCACGCGCGCCAGGCATGGCGAGAGCCCGCGAGCACCGCGGCGGGCGCTCCCAAAGCTGCGAGCAGCGTGGCGCCCGCGCGGGCGATGGTCCAATCCTCGTGTGATGCGCGGGCGAGCGCGCCGGCGACCGCAAGGGCCCGCGAGCCTTGCTCGGCGTGCGCGAGGGCACGGGCCTGGGCGCTGGCGGTCTGGGTTAGTCGCTGCGTGGCGCGGGCCAGGCTCTGCGCAAGCTGCTGCTGGCTGGTGCGCTCGCCCAGCCCCAACACCCGCACGCGGTGGGCAAACAGCTCGCGCGTCGCCTCGCACAAGCTCTCGATCTGCGCGGCACTCAGCACGCTCAGCCCTGCGCTGGCGCAGGCCTGCGCGCTCGTGGCGTGCTCGTTCGCGTCGCAGGCATCGCCCAGCGCAAGGCTGCGGGCAATCGCGCGGCCTGCGCTCACCAGCGTCACGAGCTCGGCATGCTCGCTCGCCACCGCCTCGCGCGGCGCGTCGTGCAGCCACATGCAATCGCTCAGCACGCTGGGCAGGCCCCAGCGCTGCGCGAGCCTGCGGGCCGCGGCGTGGTGGTCTATGCCCAGCAGCTCGCGCTCCACCTCGCTCGTGGCGCAGCCACGCACACGGGCCAGCCTCACCACACGGTCGTACGCGCTGGGCAGCGCCCACGCGAGGGCGATGCGTCCAAGCCCGCTGAGCAGCCCCGCAAGAAACGCCTGCCCAGTGGGCGTGGGGCGCACGTCCCGGCGTGTGCTTGCCTGCGCGCGGGCAAGGGCCTCGCACGCCGCGCCCGTGCCCACGCAGAATCGCCAGTACTCCTCGCGATCAAACCCGCGCCCATCGTCGGGCGAGTCGCTCGCGGGCGGCTGCGCGTTGCGGAGCAGGTCAAACACCGCGACCGAGAGCGCAGCCCCGCGCACCGTCTCGACGCCCAGCAGCACCACCGCGTGCTTCACGCTCGTGACCTTCGCTGCCAGCCCCTTGTCAGCGCGCGCGCAGAGCGCGAGGATGCGTGCGGCAAGCGCCGGGTCGCTCTCGATGAGCTGCGCACCAGCGTCGATATCCACATCGCCCGCAGCCCCCCACGCCAGCACCTGCACCGCAACCGCAGAGAGCGTGGGCAGCTCGTCGATGGTGCTCAGGATCAGCTCGATGCGGCGCAGATGCTCTTCGGGCGTGCCCGCGCGCGCGAGCGAGCGCGCGTCGGCGCGGGTGCTCGTGGGCTTGTGCATGGTGCGCGGGGTTGGGCCAGACAGTCGCGTCATTTCGGGTTCTACAGGGCGGGCTCTAACGGGGCGGGCTCTCCAGGCGATGGTTCAGCAGCGCGTCGTCCTTCAGCAGTTCGCGAATGAGCCGCGCCAGCTCGGCGATCTCAAAGGGCTTGCGGAGCACGCCGTCGGCCCCGCTGCGCAGCAGCTCATCAATCTGGCTCTGCTGCACCACGCCCGACACGATGAGCACCCGCGTGTTCGCAAGCTCGGGCCGCTCGCGCACGCGCTTGCACACAAGGTTGCCGTTGATGTCGGGCAGCAAATAGTCCAGCAGGATGAGCCTGGGGCGCAGCTCGATGGTCCGCAGGCCCGCGTCGTAGCCCGTGCTCGCGGTGTGCAGCTCCAGGCGCGCCTCGCCCGCCACGATGTCCTCATACATCGCGAGCATCGCGGGGTCGTCATCGACCGCGAGGATGCGGATCGGCGCTCCCGATGGGCCCGGGGGCGGAGCCTCGCCCGGCAAGTTTTCCAGCGGGATCGCATTGGCCTTCATGAACCGCACCAGCTCCTCACGCGGGATGCGCCGGAACTTGCTGCCTGGCACCTTGAAGCCCGCGAGCCGACCATTATCAAAGCAGCGGATGATCGTCTGCTGACTCACCTTGCAGATCGCCGCTGCCTCGCCCGTCGTGAAGACGCGCTTGCTCGCGAAGTCGCTCGTTGGCGCGCCCGCCCGCGCAGGCTCGTGCGCCTGCTGCTCGGCGTGCGGCGCGGCACCATCGGCAGGCTGGGTGTTGCCAGTGTCGCCCGTGTCGCCCGAGTGGGCACCCGCGTCAGGGCTGGTGTCAAGATGGGAGGAGTGCGCCGTCACTCCAGCGTTATCGAGCCCGGCGTGAGCGAACTTCAGTGCGCCTTGCGATTGCGACGCCGCCTTGCTCGCTTGCCGCAGGCAAGAACTGCGCGGTGGTGCCCGAACTATGCTCGTGCCACGCATGTCCGCCTACGCCGTCGCCATCGAGGTGAGCAATCCTGCCCTAGGAAGCGAGGTCGCGCTCGCCCCGCTGCTGGGCGGCTCGCTCGATGGTGCGTCGCTGCGCACCGAAGCGGTGGGGGCGGAGCACGACGACCCGGTGCAGGCCCTCGCACGCCTTTGTGGTCGCGCGGGCGTGCTGCCCAGGCAGCTTCAGCACGTTGCCGTCTCCATCGGGCCGGGCGGCTTCACGGCGGTGCGCACCGCCCTCACTTCGGCTCGCATGCTCGCGGAGGCAACGGGCGCAAGGCTCGTGGGCGTGCCCAGCGCGCTCGTGGCGGCGGGCGCTGTGCTGGATGTTGCAAGCGAAGCTGGGCAAACACCGCCAGACCGCGCCTGCGTGCTCGTCGTGCTCGCAAGCAAGGGCGAGAGCGCGTGGTGCAGTGCGGTGATGCGTCGCCGCCCCGCGTCTGCAGGGCGTGCAGAGCAGGCAGAGTTTGTCGAGCTCGACGGCGCATGCGCACCGCGCAGCCGCACCGCGAGTGAGCTGCCCGCGGTGCTCGATGCGCTGCGCGAAGCGGGGGCGTGGCCGCTGCTCGCGCTCGCCGATGGTTTTTGCCCGCCCGCGATGCGCGACGTGCTGCTGCGCGCGGGCGTGCCTGTGCGCACCCCCGTGCTGAGCGCCGCCTGCTGCCTGCGGCTGAGCATGCTGCGCGAGCCCAGCGAGCCCGCCTCGCTGCAACCGATCTATCCGCGCGAGCCCGAAGCGGTGACGAAGTGGCGGCAGCTGCGTGCGAAAGCATGAAAACCCGTCTTTCCCGCCTCTGCGCACGTATCCTCGCTCGTCATGAGCACCTTGCCAACAAGCAGCAACAAAGCCGACGTCCCCGCGCATCGCTACGACGCGCTCCTCGCGGGCAGCATCGAGACGCGCTGGCAGCAAGCCTGGGCGGCGCAGAAGACCTACGAAGTGCCCAACCCGGGCGAGGCGGGGTTTGACGCGAGCAAGCCCAAGTTCTACTGCCTGGACATGTTCCCCTACCCCAGCGGCGCAGGCCTGCACATAGGCCACCCCGAGGGCTACACCGCTACCGACATCGTGAGCCGCTACAAGCGCATGCGGGGCTTCAACGTGCTGCACCCGATGGGCTGGGACGCGTTTGGATTGCCCGCAGAGCAGTACGCGATCCAAACGGGCGTGCACCCCGCCATCACCACGAAGCAGGCCATCGACAACTTCCGCCGCCAGCTCCAGCGCTTCGGCTTCAGCTACGACTGGAGCCGCGAGTTCGGCACCATCGACCCCGAGTATTACAAGTGGACGCAGTGGATCTTCGTGCAGCTCTACGACGCGTGGTGTGATGCAGGTGTCGCACAGGGTGGCACAGGCGTCTCGCCTGGAGCTGGTCCTGGTGGCACAGGCTTCTCGCCTGTGCCGGGCAAAGCCCGCCCCATCCGCGAGCTCGAAGCCGAGTTCGCCAGCGGCTCGCGCTCCGTGCGCTTCAACCCGCAAGCCGATGAGGTGCCGCAGGCCGACCGCGCCCGCGACCTGGGCCCGTGGAGCGCGCTGGATGCGAGCACCCGCCGCCGCGTGCTCGATAGCTATCGTCTCGCTTACCAGAGCACCACGACCGTGAACTGGTGCCCCAAGCTGGGCACGGTGCTCGCGAACGACGAGGTGATCGACGGCAAGAGCGAGCGCGGCGGCTTTCCCGTGCTCCGCAAGCCGCTCAAGCAGTGGATGTTCCGCATCACTGCCTACGCCGACAGACTGATCGAGCAGCTTGAGAGCCTGGATTGGCCCAGCAGCACGAAGGCGATGCAGCGCGAGTGGATCGGCAGGAGCGAGGGGGCGGAGGTGGAGTTTGGAGTAGGTCGGCTCTCCGAGCCGACACCTTCTACATCTTCATTGCCTCGTGCGGTTGCTGGGTGGGGGCATCCTCATGGGCATCCTGCGGATGCGGCGGCCCAGTTTGCCGCCACCTTCCCGCACTTTGTCGCGTGCGATCCATATCCAAAGGGCGAGCCATCGCCCGACGGGCTCATCGCCCAGGTGCGGAATCTGCCGCACGTCGAGCTTCCCGACGCAACGTACTTCGTCACGTTTGGAACGAGCGGATGGCACCTGAGCGACGAAGGCAAGACCATCGTCATGAAGGCGCTGATGCACTTTGACGGTGAGCGATGCGAGGTGCTCGGCGCGTGCGTCATGAGCAATCACGTGCATTGGCTCGTGAAGCCCCTAGGTGCAAACACCGTGCGCGAGCTCGCGGCATCGGTCAAGCGGTTCAGTGCAACGAAGGTCAACAACCTCGAGACGATGTCGGGCTCGCTCTGGCAGGCCGACAGCTTCGATCACATCGTTCGCGATGACCGCTGGCTCGGGGCATTCGTGAAGTACATCGCACGCAATCCGGTGGAAGCCAAGCTCGTTTCGCACGTGGGCGCGTATCGGTGGACGTATCTCTCGCCCAAGCTTCGCGCGCAGGGGCAGTCACTTGGCCTCGGCGCAGAGCGATGGGCCAGCACGCTCGAAGCATGCGAAGAAGGACGAAGTGTCGGCTCGGAGAGCCGACCTACCTCCCTCCGCGTCTTCACCACCCGCCCCGACACCCTCTTTGGCGCGACGTACATGGTCGTCGCCCCCGAGCACCCCCTCTGCGCAGGCGTGCTCGCAGGAGGCATGGGCGTGGACGATGCGACGCGCACAACACTCGCCGAGTACGTGTCCTGGGCTCGCAACCGCAGCGACGTCGAGCGCCAAGAGAGCAAGGAGAAGACCGGCGCGTTCACGGGCCTGTTTGCCACCAACCCCGTGCACGGCAAAGCAATCCCCATCTGGACGAGCGACTACGTGATGATGGGCTATGGCACCGGCGCCATCATGGCGGTGCCCGCGCACGACGAGCGCGACTTCGCCTTCGCCAAGAAGTTCGCTCTGCCCATCGTGCAGGTCGTGCAGCCCCCGCACGCCGAGCGTGCGGGCACGCACGATGACGCGGCGCAGGCCTGCTTCGCAGACGAAGGCATCGCCATGAGCAGCACCACGCGCGATGGCACGCTCTCGCTCGATGGCCTGCCCACGAGTGAAGCCAAGCAGCGCGTCATCGCGTGGCTCGAGCAGCGAGGCCTGGGCACGCGGCGCGTGAACTACAAGCTGCGCGACTGGACCTTCAGCCGTCAGCGATACTGGGGCGAGCCCTTCCCGATCGTCTACGACGACGCGGGCAACGCCTACCCCATCAGCGCCAGCCACCTGCCCGTCATGCTGCCCGAGCTCGCCGACTACGCACCCGTGGAGAGCGACGACCCGCAGCCCCTGCTCGCGAAAGCGAAGGACTGGGTGCGCACCACCGCGGGTGCCGCGGGCGTGGACCCATCGCTGCTCGCGCTCCACACCCCCGTCACGCGCGAGACCAACACGATGCCCGGCAGCGCGGGCAGCAGCTGGTATGCCATCCGCTACTGCGACCCGCACAACGCCCAGCGTCTCGTGGGCGAGCATGCCGAGCAATACTGGATGGGCACTCCGGGTACCCCCACGCTCCGCGTGGGAACCACAGCCAGCCCAGGCGTCGACCTCTACCTGGGCGGCAGCGAGCACGCCGTCGGACACCTGCTCTACGCCCGCTTCTGGCAGAACGTGCTGTTTGACCTCGGGCACGTTGCTTGCAAAGAGCCCTTCCACAAGCTGTTTCACCAGGGCCTCATCACCAGCTTTGCCTATCAGCGCGCGGACAAATCCATCGTGCCCGTGGACGAGGTGAAGGAAGTGAGCGAGGGTGCCGACACTGTCCGCTCCATCGAGATCGCCACGGGCAACACCGTCACGCCCATCGTGACAAAGATGAGCAAGCGCTACAAAAACGTCGTCAACCCCGACGATGTCATCGCCGAGTTTGGTGCCGACACCTGCCGGCTGTATGAGATGTACATGGGCCCGCTCGAGGCGAGCAAGCCCTGGAACCCGCGCGACATCGTGGGGTGCTATCGCTTCCTGCAGCGCGCCTGGCGCGTCTGCATCGACGAAGCAACGGGCGCGCCCAAGCTGCTCGCACAAGAAGCCCCCGACCAGCGCGCCACGCAAGACCTCGAAAAGCACCTGCACCGCCTCATCAAGAAGGTGGGCGAGGACATCGAGGCGATGAGCTTCAACACCGCCATCGCCGCGATGATCGAGTTTGTCAACGCCTGCACCACCGCCCTTGCCGCAGGCTCGCTGCTCACGCGCTCGCAGATGGAGCGTTTCATGCTCGTCCTCCAGCCCTTCGCGCCCCACCTCGCGCAAGAGGTCTGGAGCCGCGTGGGCAACGCCAGCATGATCGCCCACGAGCCCTGGCCCGCCTTCGACCCCGCGCTGCTCGTGGAGAGCGAGGTCGAGCTGCCCGTCAGCCTCAACGGCAAGGTGCGCACGCGCGTCATGGTGCCCACCGCCATCGCGAAGGACGCGAAAGCCCTCGAAGCCTTCGCCCTCGCGCACGCCCAAGTGCAAGAGGCAATCGCTGGCAAGCCCGTGAAAAAGCTCATCGCCGTGCCCAGCAAAATGATCAACATCGTCGTGGGCTAGCGCAGGCCCCACGTCCAAACCTAGCGCCCAACACCCATTCCCCTACGCTCCACCAACGCTCTCTTTTCCTCTTCCTCCGCGTCTCTGCGTCTCTCTGTCTCTGTGCTCAAAACCAAACCGCCCGCGCCACACGACATGCGTTGTCGCGCGCCCGCGTCACTCCCCACGCCCCTCTCATGCCCCAAGCCCCTGCCAAACTCAACCTTCTCCTCTCCGTGGGCGACGCACTGCCCGAGGGCCACGCAGACACCCCCGCTGGCAAAGCGGGCTATCACGCCATCAGCAGCTGGTTCGCGAGCATCTCCCTCGCCGACGACCTGACCATCGAGCGCCGCAAAGCAGGCTCGTGCGACGACGACGCGAGCACCTGGGCAGCACGCTCGTGGGCGAGCGACGCCCCCGCTCCAACGCCGCTGGACTGGCCGCTGGAGAAGGACCTCTGCGTGCGCGCCGCTCGCGCGCTGCAAGCGCACGTGGGTTCGCCTCTCGCGGTGCGCCTCGCGCTCACCAAGCGCATCCCCGTCGGCGCGGGCCTTGGCGGAGGCAGCAGCGACGCAGCCTCCACGCTCCTCGCTTTGCGCGAGGCCTGCTCGCTGGAAGTCAGCGACGACGCGCTCATGGACATTGCGTTGCAACTCGGCAGCGACGTGCCCTACTTCGTGCGCATGGGCACGCTCGCGAGCGACGCAGACGACGCGCCGCAAGCCTCCGGCGCCCTCGTCGATGGCCTGGGCGACGCGATCGAGCCCCTCGCGGTGCCCGAGTCGCAGCTCGTGCTCGTGCTCTCGCGCATTTCCTGCGAGACGCGCGCGGTCTATCGCGCGTACGACGAGCTTCGCGCTCTCCGCCGCGCGGGGCTCGCGGGCGAGGGCAAAAACCCCCGCCCCTACGACGCCCCACGCACCGAGACCGTGCACCGCCGCGCGGGCGAGATGGCCCAGGCTGGCGCACTGAACGAGCGCCAACTGCTCAACGACCTCGAAGCCGCAGCACTCCGCGTGCAACCGACGCTGGGCCCCCTCAAGACCGAGCTGGGCAAAGCCACGCGCCGCCTCGTGCACATCACAGGCAGCGGCAGCGCGATGTTCATCGTGCCCGAAGCGGGCAAAGCCTCGTGGACGCTCGAGCGCGCTGCCAAGGTGTGCGCGGGCGAGGCGGGCGTCGCGGTCGGCGCGCACGCCATGCTGGTGAGCACGGTGTAAGTCGAGCGCAAGGCGAGTGCAAGGCAAGCAGCGAGAGTGACCGCGCGTTGCTCAAGCATGGATCGCCGCTACTCCTGCATCGATCACGCGCTCGTGTCTACGCGTCCCGCGCACTCGCCCGCTCGATGCGATCCCACACCGCCTCCCACACTGCGCCATCCTTGCTCCGCGTCTCAGCGGGCGCTTCACCCCCCGCGCGAGGCGGGGCAACGAGCACGATCCGTGCAAACCACAGCGTCTCGTGCAGTGCGGCATACAGCTTCGCCGCATACTTCGTCGCGTCCTTGGGCATCCGCAAAAATCCATCGCCCGCCCGCAGCGCAAACCGCGATGATGCCTCCTGCGCGATGACGAGCGACGGCGGGCTCTCGCCCCGCAGCAGCGCGTTCGCGCGCGACACGTCCTTCGCCACCACCAGCGGCACCGCCGGCGCATAGTGCTTGTGCAGCATGCCCGGGCTCAGCGGCGCGTCGCTCTTTGCCTTGCCTTTGCTCTTTCTTTCGCTCTCACCGTCGCCCTCGCTCTTCGCCAGCCCACGCTTGGTCGCTCGCGCGCCTGCCCTCCCCGCATCCTCCCGCAGCACCGCATCGATCTGCGCCTGCGAGATCACCCCAGGCCGCAGCACCCGCGCCCCGCCCGTGCCCACGACCACGTCGAGTAAGCTCACCACCGTGCTCTCGATGCCCACGCTGCAAGGCCCGCCATCGAGCACCAGCACCTTCTCCTCCGCAAACTCGCTCCGCACATGCGCGGCAGTGGTGGGCGAGACACGCCCCGACACATTCGCGCTGGGCCCCACCAGTGGCCGCTGCGCAGCCCGAATGAGCGCGAGTGCTAACGCATGCCTGGGCATCCGCACGCCCACACTCGCCTGCCCTGCGCATGCCGCGCGCGCAATACCGCGTGCCTTGGGCAGCACCATCGTCAGGGGCCCGGGCCAGAACGCCCGCGCCAGCGCCCGCGCCTCGCGGGGCCACACCGCCGCGACCTCGCGCGCTTGCGCAAGCGTCGCCACGTGCACGATGAGCGGGTTGTTCCGCGGCCTGCCCTTCGCTGCAAACACCCGCGCCACCGCGCGCGGGTTCGTTGCGTCGGCACCAAGCCCATACACCGTCTCCGTCGGAAACGCCACCAGCAGCCCCGCGCGGATGCGCTCCCCCGCTCGCGCGATCTCTGCGCGCGTGGGCGGAGCCGCGTCTGCGAGCTCCGGCGTTCGCGCCCCTGCACCTCTCGCCGCCTGCCTGGTTCGTGACGTTCGTGCCATACTCGCACGCAGCATACGAGCTTCGCACGCGAGCCCGAGAAAGCCCACCCCGCAGCAGCAGCCCCCCGCGCAAGGCCCTCCGCCCCCGTTGCTACGCTTGCGTCTATGCCCTCTCGCTGGACACAATCCGTGGCCCCCCTGCCCCTGCGCCTGGTGCTGGGCGTGACTTTTCTGTGGGCGGGCCTGGGCAAGATCGAGGGCGAGTTCAGCGTGCAAGGCGACACCGCCGCCACGCTCGCATCCATGGGCGTCGAGCGCCTGCGTGAGGAAGGCCAGCGCAACCTCCGCGCCACCCAGCCCGCCCGCCCCGACGCCGCCAAGCCCGACCCTGCCCAAACCCCAACCCCAGCTCCGGCCCCGGCCCCAGCCCCGCCCGAGACCATGGGCCCACCCCGCCCCGAGCCCGAAGACACCACCCCTCCACCCACACCCACACCCACGCCTACTCCCACACAAGACCCCGCCCCCCTCTCCCCCAACCCGCCACCGCCCTCAGCCGAGAGTCTCTCCGCAGCCTTCCCCGCAGCCCTGCCCCTGCTCGCACAAGTCACCGCGCCGCCCACCAGCCCCGACAGCGCAACCACCGCCCCCAAACAAGAGATCTTCTACCACGCCGGGCTCTTCCCACAGCCCGTTTCCATCAAGCGGCTCTATCGCCTCAGCCTGCTGGTCTTCCGCGCTGCGAACCCCGTGTCGCAGGCCCCCGCCGCAGCCAGCGCCTCACCCAACAGCGCGCCCGTCGCAATCGCCAGCGACCAGCCCCGCAAGCTCATGCCCGGCGCGTTTGCCCGGGGCGTGCGCCCCGTGGTCATCGCCTGGATGATCGCGATTGGCGAGGTCATCGCAGGCTCGCTCCTGCTCATGGGTCTGCTCACGCGGTTCGCCGCGATCTTCTGCGGCGGGCTCATGCTCGGTGCGATCTGGCTGACCGAGCTCGGGCCCGCCATCCAAGCGGGCAACACCATGCTGGGCTTTCTACCCAAGCGCGAACTCTGGGACCCCGAGCTCTGGAAGACGCTCTTCTGGCAGTGCTCGCTCCTCGCAGCATGCGGAGCCCTCGCCCTCACGGGCAGCGGCTTCTTTGGGCTCGATCGCAGGCTGTTTCCTGAGCCCCCGCCAGCCCCGTCCCGCCCAAGGCCCATGCTCTAAACGCCGATGACAACGGGCGTGCGAGCATGCAGCCCGCCACCCCGAACGGAGATGAGACCCAACGCCGTGCGATCACTCGTATCGCCCAACTTAAAAGACCCCGCAAGCTCCGCGAGATTCGCGGCGCTGCTCTCGCTCGTGGCCCACGTGCTCGCCCTCGGCGCCCTCGCCTTCGCGCGCCGCCCCCTGCCCCCCCTGCAAGGCACACTCGTGGACTTCAGTGCCGACACGCTGCTCGTGCTCGATGAGGCCCCCCCAGCCCCGCCCGCGCCCGTGCCCGTTGCCACCACCCCCGCTCCGCAAGAAGCTCTGCCAGAAGAACCCAAGCCCGAAGAGCCCAAGCCCGAGGAACCCAAGCCCAAAGAGCCCGAAGAACCAGCTCCCAAGCCCCTCATCGAAGAGCTCGGGCCCCCAGCCCCGCTCCCGCCCCCGCAAGAGCAGATTCCCGGTGCCATCGTGCCGGGCCCCCCCGCGCCCGGGCAGCTCCTCGAAGCCGTGCCCGCAGAGCAGCCCGTCATCCGCGTGCTGCCCCCCGCCACGAGCGACCCCATCGCGAGCTTCGCGGGCGTGCGCGGCACACCCGCGCGAAACGTCGTCTACCTCATCGATGGCTCGGGCGCGATGGCCCAGGCCCTGCGATACGTCCGCAGCGAGCTCATCCGCTCCATCGGTCGCCTGCGACGAGACCAGCGCTTCACCGTCATCGTCTATCGCCAGCCCGTGGGCCAGACCACCGCGACCCTCGACTACTTCTACCTCCCCCGCGGCATCCCCACCCTCACGCACGCCACGGGCGAAGTGAAGCAAGAGCTCGTGGGCTGGCTCGACAACATCTCCCCCAGCGGCCGCAGCGACCCGCTCGCAGGCCTCCGCGCCGCCCTCGCCCTCGAGCCCGACCTGGTCTTCGTCCTCGCCAAGGGCATCCAGCGCAGCGTGAACTTTGATGCAGAAGCCAACAACCAGGAAGTGCTGCGCGAGCTCGATGGGCTCAACCCCAGGCTGAGCAGCGACAGCAAAGGCCGCCGCACCCGCATCAAAACCATCCAGTTTCTGGACGACGACCCCACAGGCCTCATGCAAGCCATCGCCGCCAGCCACGGCGACGACGAACGCAGCTACCGCCTCGTCACCCGCCGCGAAGTGCGCGAGGGGGCGGGCGAGCAGGAATAGGGAGCGCGTTTACCCCTCCACCGTCGCCGGCAGCTCCACGATCATCGTCGTCCCTTGCTTCCACACGCTCTCCACGCGGATCGTGCCGCCAAGGTCTTTCACTGCGTGCTTCACGATCGCGAGGCCCAGGCCCGTGCCGCGGCGGGCGGTCGCGCCGGTGCGGGCGCTGTCCACCTGGTAAAACCGCTCGAAGATGCGCTGCTGGTGCTCGACGGGAATGCCCAGCCCCTCGTCGATGACCAGGATGCGCAGGCCACTGCGAGGCCCCTCGCGCGAGGTGCCGCTCGCGCCCGCCAGCGCCTCCGCCACCACGCGCACGCTCGTGCCCTCGCGCGCGAACTTCAGCGCGTTGTCCACCAGGTTCCGCACGATGAGCAGCAGCAGCTTGCGGTCTGTGTGCAGGTGCATCTCGCGCGGAGACTGCTCGCACACCAACGTGAGCCCCCGCTCCGCTGTCGCCGACTCAAACACGCGGTGCAGCTCGCCAAAGATGTCCGCCAGCGCGATGCGCTCGCGGCTGATCTGCATGTCCGGGCTCTCCAGCCGGCTCAGCTCCATCAGGTCGCGCACCATCTCGTCCAGGCGCTGCGTGTTGTCGCTGATGACCTCGGCAAGCCTCGACCGCATCGCGGCGTCGTCCCACGCGCCATCCGCGAGCGTGTCGATCGCGATGCGAATGCTCGACAAGGGCGTGCGCAGCTCGTGGCTGGCGTTGGCAACAAACGCCGTCTTGAGTGCGCTCGCCTGCGCGAGGTCGGTGATGTCGCGCAGGCTCAGCAGTACGTTGCCCGGCACGTTCGCGTCCGCGGGCTTGGTTGGGGCAGCAACGATGAGAAACACGCGCGGGCCCTCGCCCTGCGTCATCGTGATCGTCTGGCTCGCGACCTCACCCTCGATGGCGCGCGCATGCAGCCGCAGCACGACAGGCTGCGTGAACAGCTCGTCCAGATGCCTGCCCACCACGCCGCTGCGTCCTGCGAAGAAGCTGATGCACGCCGCGTTCGCCGCCGTCGCCTGCCCTTGCGCATCCACCACCAGCAGCGGGCTCTGCACCGCATCAAAGATCGCGAGTAGCGAGGCCCGCTCGCGCTCGAGCGCATCGAGGCGGGCCCGCGCGTTCGTCGCGGCTTGCGCGACGTCGAGCGCGGCTTGCGCCCCGGTGTCGGTTGTGGGGGCCAGTTGGCGCGTCGCGCGGGCGGCTTGCTGCTGCAGGTGCGCCATGGGCTTCCAGATGCTTGCCCGCAGCGTCCACGCCCCTGCCAGCGCCACCAGCAAGCACACGCCCGCAAGCCAGGGCAAGGGCCAGCCCATCACCGCGCCCGCCGTCAGCACCACCGGGCACGCCCACAGGGCAACCAACACCAGCGTGTGCGACGCGTGCAGATCGAGCGAGGATGTGGCTTTGCCTGGTTGCGGCATGTCCGGAAGGCCGACGTGGATCGCACGCAGGATACGAGCAGCGCGATCACGAACCACCATCGCCCGGGCAAACAGCTTACACGCTCACATCATCTGTTTCGTCGCTGGCGAGGTAGTCGCTCAGGTCGGCCACGAGGCGATACCCCACGCCGCGGACGGTGGTCACAAGGCCCGCATACTTGCCCAGCTTCTTGCGGATGCTGGTGATGTGCACGTCGATCGTGCGCTCGGTCACGGTCACGCCCGGGCCCATCGCCCGGCTCATGAGCACGTTGCGCGACAGCACCTTGCCCTGGGCCGCGACCAGGCTGCTGAGGAGGCGGAACTCGGTGAGCGTGAGCTTGAGGCTCTCGCCATCGACGGTTGCCTCGTGGCTCTCAGTATTGATGCTGATGGGGCCCATGCTGAGCACCTTGCCCGAGGGACCAGCGCCCTTGCTGCGACGGAGGACGGCTTCGATGCGGGCTTGCAGAATCTTGATGCTGAAGGGCTTGGCGATGTAGTCGTCTGCACCCACCGTGAGGCCCACGAGCTGATCCACTTCCTCGCCCTTGGCAGTCACCATGATGATGGGCAGCGACGCGGTGGAGGGGTTGCTGCGGATGCGGCTGGCAACTTCGGTCCCCGAAAGTTCGGGAAGCATGACATCAAGAATCACAAGATCGGGCGTCTTTTGCGCGATGGCTTCGAGTGCGGCCCGCCCGTTGGAAGCTAAAGCTACGTCGTAGCCCGACTTACGCAAGTTGTAAGCGGTCACGTCGGCGATGTCGCGTTCGTCTTCGACGATGAGGATGCGCGTAGTCATGGTGCTGTAAGCATCTGAAAAAAAAGGCATTGCGCCGAAACATCGGAACGTAAACCACACGTGAACGCGGAAGGATACGCGGGGGCTTGGCCCGGTCCTTTCAGATTCGATGAAAGTTGTCCAGACGGGGTGCAATGCACGGAACCAAATGCAAATACGCAACTTACGTGCAGGTCATGGCTTGCGTCACGGGGCCCGGCTTTCTGGGGGAAAAATGTGTTTCATTCCGCGAGGCATGGTCGATGGTCCCAGTCGCTTGAACAGAAGGTAGTAAGTGCTACCATCCGTCCCTTGCGGCATCGCGGTGTGTCAAGTGGGTGCTTCAGAAGCACATCATGACTCCCGCCGTGAAACGAAGGTGGACCGGCTCAGAAGAACGTGTTCTTGAACCTGATGAAGCTTCAAGGAATCTGAATCGGCCTGCCCATCGATGGAGTGCGGCTGTGATGGGGAGTGAAGGATGGCGGGGTGAAAGGTGTTTGTTGAACGGTGTGTGAAGATCTGCGTTGGGGGGGCGAGGGACGAAGTTTTTTTCCATTCGGCGTCATGCGGGCGACGCAGCCCGCTTGCAGAAGAGAAGCACGATGAACAGCGGGGCAGCTCGGAGCGCCCCTCAGCATTGCGGAGTCGGGAGGAGTCGCTGGCGAAGGCCAGCAACCCCAAGCGATCCGCCGTCTGTGCGAGGTCTTGATCAAGGAGTTTTTAGAATGCGTCAATCCGGATTGCTCGTTATCGTTGCTGGCTCGCTGTTCGCTGCGATGCCCGCTTTGGCCCAGGGTGGTGGCAACTATGGCCGCGCGGGCTTCAACATCGCCGACGCCAGCGGCGACAACAGCCTCCGCATCGGCGGTGCGGCTCAGTTCACGTACAACGCGTCGTTCCGCGACGATGCCGTCGTGGGCAACAACAACGACCTGGCGGTCGGCTTTGAGAACCCCCTGACCCGCGTCCGCGCCAGCGGCACCGTCGGCACCCGCGACCTGGGCTACAAGATTCAGATGACCGCGCTGAGCGATGGCGGCTTCGCCATCGACGACGCGTTCGCTGAGTACAGCTACGGCAACGGCGTCAGCGTCCGCATCGGTCAGTTCAACCTGCCCGTGCTGCGCGAAGTCGTGATCGGCGCTGAGGACCGCCTCGGCAGCGACTTCTCGATCAACAGCCGCTTCTTCGGCCAGGGCTACAGCCAGGGCCTGCAGATCGGCTACACCTCTGAGCAGTTCCGTGTCATGGGTGCGCTGAGCGATGGCGCCGGCACCGACAACACGACCTTCACCTCGAACCAGGAAGCCGACATCGCCATCAGCCTCCGCGCTGAGGGCCTGGTCATGGGCAGCAACTGGGATCAGTTCGGCAACTACACCAGCTGGCGCGGCGCGAGCGACAACGCTCTGCTCGTCGGCGGTGCGCTGCACTATCAAACCGGTGGCGAGACCGCCGGCACGGCCGATGCCAACATCCTCCTGTTCACGGCGGATGGCAGCTGGGAAGGCCCCGGCTACAACATCACCGGTAACTTCAACTACCGCAACATCGACCTCCCGGCTGCCGACCAGACCGACTACGGCTTCATGCTGCAGGGCGGCTACTTCTTCACCGACAACGTCGAGGGCTTCGCCCGCGTCGAGCAGATCATCCTCGATGATGCTCCCGCAGGCGTCGACGACAGCCTCACCTTCCTCTTCGGCGGCGTGAACTACTACGTCTTCGCTGAGAGCAACGCCGCGAAGTTCACGGGCCAGATCGGCTACAGCTTCAACGCCACCAACGGCCTCACCGCCGCGGGCGGCCCCGGCTTCGAGCTCGGCAACGCCCTCCTGGGCCAGGCCGACGACGGCGAGTTCGCCCTCCAGCTGTTCTTCCAGGTCGTGTTCTAAAGAACCGGCTTTGAAGCCAGCCCTGGGCTGAAACTTCTCTGTACCTTGACCGACCGCTTGCCTCTGGCAGGCGGTCGGTTGTTTTTTGTTGTGCATGCTCGCGGGTGCCTCCTGTCGATACACAGTGGGTGGCAAGCACGAGCAAGATTGTGACGCGAGAGCAACTGCACCTGGCACGCGCGAGGCTGCGCGAGCGCGGCGCGTCGCTCGTGCAGTGCCACGGCTGCTTCGACATCGTGCACCCCGGGCACATCCGCCACCTCCGCCAGGCCCGCGCGCTGGGCGATGCATTGCTGGTCTCCATCACGGGCGACGACGCCATCCGCAAGGGCGATGGCAGGCCCCTTATTCCGCAGGAGCTGCGGGCAGAGAACCTCGCGGCCCTCGACTTTGTCGATCTCGTCTTCATCGAGCCCGCCGCAACCGCCGAGGGCTTGCTGCGCGAGGTCTCGCCCGATGTCTATGTGAAGGGCAAGGAATATGAGCACAACGGCGACCCGCGCTTCGCGGCGGAGCGCGAGGCGGTGCGGGCCGGGGGCGGGCGCGTGGTGTTTAGCAGCGGCGATGTGGTCTTCAGCAGCACCGCACTCATCGCGGCGTTGGAGCAATCCGCCGATCCGTTCCACCATCGCCTCACACAGCTCTGCGGGCGCGACGAGCTGGCGCACGAAAAACTGTCGGGCGTGCTGAGCGGCATGCGGGGCAAGCGCGTGGTCGTCGTGGGCGAGACCATCCTCGATAGCTACCTGCTCTGCGACAAGCCCGGCGTTGCGGGCGAGAGCCCCATCCTCACGCTGCGTCCGCTCGAGGCGAGGCACTACGACGGCGGCGCAGCCGTCATCGCGCGCCACGCGGCTGCGCTGGGCGCAAGGCCCACGCTAGTGACGGCCCTGCCCCGCAGCGTGCAAGCTGCCGAGCTGCGCAAGCGGCTGGAAGCAGACGGCATCGAGGTGCTGGCGATCGACGTCGAGCAGCAACTGCCCGAGAAGCAGCGATTTCTGGTGGGGCAGCAGAAGGTGCTGAAGCTCGATCTTGTCGATCCCTTCGTGCTCGATGTGTCGCAGCAGCGGGCAGTGCTGGAGCTCGCGCGCGAGGCCTGCGGGGGCGGGGCGGAGTGCGCGATCATCGCGGACTTTGGGCTGGGATTGCTGAGCAGGCGGCAGCTGCACGAGCTGTGCAGCGAGCTGCGGCCCCTGGTTGGTGTGCTCGCGGGCGATGTCTCGGGCAAGCGCAGCAACCTGCTGGGCATGCGCGGGCTGGACCTTGCCTGCCCCAGCGAGAGCGAGCTGCGCGATAGCGTGCACATGCAGGGCGAGGGCCTGCCCGCCGCTGCCTGGCACATGATGGAGCGCACGCGCACGCAGCAACTCATCGTGACGATGGGACCCGAGGGGCTGATGGCCTTCTCGCCCCTGCCCAGCGCGCGGGCGCTGCTGGCAACGGGCGTGAGCGAGCGCCGCGCCGCTGCGACCGAGCCCCAGCGCAGCGCAGCACACGACAGTGCGGGCGACGCGGCGAGCGACGCGATGGCCCAGGCCCGCAGCATGCGCGAGCTCGTGCACATCGAGCCCAGAGCGCTCGCGCAGGCGATGGGCGAGCACGACTATGCCCCGCGGCTGAAGGGCGAGCACGTGCCTGCCCTCACGCCCGTGGCGATCGACCCGCTTGGCTGCGGCGATGCGCTGCTGACGACCGCGACCCTCGCGCTCGCGACTGGCGCGCCGCTGCTGAGTGCTGCCTTCCTCGGCGCGTGCGCCGCGAGCGTGCAGGTGCAGCGCCTGGGCAACAACGCCGTGAGCAGCACCGACGTGCGCAAGGCCCTCGCCCGGGTGCACGGGGCACGCCTTGCCTACGCGCCCGAGGCGCGGCACGCGGTGGGATGAAGCGCGCTGCTTGCAGCGCAAAGCGATGGGACCAGCCTCATGATGACCTTTGTGATTCCAACCCGCGACCGCAACCGGCGCTTGCGCGCCACGCTCGAGGCGCTGGCGCAGCTGGGCCCGTGCGACAGCCTGGGCGGAGCCGAGGTCGTGGTGGTGGACAACGACTCGCGCGAGCGACTCGTGCTGCCCACGCACCTGCGCAGCGGCGTGCGCGTGAAGAGCGTGTGGCTGGACGAGAACCTGGGCGCGGCTGCCCGCAACGTGGCAGCGCACGAAGCGCACGCGAGCAGCGAGTGGCTCATCATGCTCGACGATGACTCGTGGCCCGTGGGCCCCGGGCTGCTCGATGCGCTGGCGGATCAGCCCGAGGATGTCGCCGTGGTGACGGCGGACATCTTTGTTCCTGGCGTGAGTGACGGCGCGGCTGGCGAGCCGAGTGAGGCAGGGCTTGCCACGCCCCAGCGCGAGCGCGGCGGCCTGCCCGAGGTGCTCATTGGCTGCGGCGCGGCGGTGCGCACGAAGGACTTTCTCGCGGTGGGGGGCTACGACGCGAGCTTTCACTACTACGTCGAGGAGTACGACCTCTCGGCGAAGCTGCTTTTGGCGGGCAAGCGCGTGCGGTTTGATCCGCGGTTCATGGTGGTGCATGCCAAGGACGGCGCAAATCGCGACATGAACACCATCGTGCAGAGGCTGGTGCGCAATAACGCCTGGGTGGCCCAGCGCTATGCGCCGGACGCCGAGCTTGCCCACGAGCTGGACGAGGTGCGCGATCGCTACCACGCGATTGCACGCAAGGAAAAGGCCTCGCGCGGCTATCGCGCGGGCGTGAAGGAGCTTGAATCGACGCTCGCCCAGCAACGGCGCACGCCCATGCCGCAACACCTGTGGGACCGCTTCGTGGGCCTGGCGGCAGCGAGGCGTGCGCTGGGCGCGCAGGTCCGCCGTGCGGGCGTGCGCACCGTCGCGCTCATCGACGAGGGCAAGAACGCGTGGGTGCCCGTGCGAGCGCTCGAAGAACTCGGGGTGCGCGTGGTGCGGCTGTCGCCAGGCATCGATGTGAACGACCAGCGCTTGCGCGAGCTGGGCGTCGAGGCGGTGGTGGTGGGCACGATGAGCCCCGGGCCCATGCTCGATGCGTACTTCGCGCGCACGGGCGGGCCCAAAGCCCTGGGCGTGCCCGTGCTGCTGCCTTGGATGGTGGGGGAGCTGCCGGTGGTGGAGGTGGTAGAGCAGGCGGCATGAACTCGTCGCCTGCCCTGTGTGCTGCCGTTGTCCCATCCTGACGCGCGACAAGTCGTGCGATCGAGTCGATTCGTGACGGAAGGCCACGCAATGCTACCAGCCCATCGCACGTCGAAACAAGGCCTCGCGGCGCTTGCGTTCGGCACGACTGCGCGGCTCGCGGTTCGAATCACTGCGTTGCTCGTACGTAGGGACATGAACGCCTTGCGCGGCGGCGAGCGCGACCAGCGCCTTGCGAAGTTGCTTGCGGCCCGACGAGTGCGCGTCGTGCTGCTCGGTGATGTTGTCAAACAGATCGATCGGCGTCAGTGCAAAGCGGTTGATCGCGTCAAAGCGAGTGCCAGCGGCTAGGAGTAGCTTGCACCGCTGGAGTATCGTGGCAGGTGGTATCGTGAAGAAATCATCAAGGAGCTCGTGCAGTGCTGTGTTGCCAACCAGCGTGAGCAACGTGGCGTCTGCCCCAGCAGCGAGCATTGCTCGAAGCGACGCGATCGGTGTGCGAGGGTGGGTGACCGCCTTGTAGAATGCGGTTATTCCGGTGGAAATCTGGCGGTTCCAACTGACACCATAACGATTGAACAGCTTGATGTACGCGAGATCGAACTGCCGAAGTTGATACACAGACGCGTTTTGTGGGTCCACGGAATCAGGCTGAACTAGCCAAGCAGGATTGTGCTTGATGAGCGCCCGGACGTTCGCGAGCGAATCGTTGCCGATCAAAAGACACCAGCTCAGCGGGTTCATGTCGGGCACGTAAGACTTGTACGCGCCGTCAGGAAACTCCTTCAGGAAGGCCTTCGCCGAGAAGTATCGAGAGCGCGGATCACACTTTGCGGGCACGATTCCGCGAGCATCGCGTTTCATTCCTTCCAACTGAACGATGGTGTTTGGCGTGGTGCGAAGCCATACAGGCTCAAAGCACAAACCAACGAAGCCCTCGCGCTCGCACCGCAATCGAAAGTCATCCGTACAGATCGCCTCTGGCGGGTCGACACGCTGAGGCGAAGGCGATGTGCCGACCGTTGCTCCATCCGGCACGAGGCGCCCGTCAAACTCCAGCGAGCGATCGTTGTAGCCCCGCCAAGTCTGGAGAAAGTTGACGCCCCAGTAGGACATCGTGCGAGCGCGACCACGCCTTGCTCGCAGCTTGACAGGCAAGAACTGTGCCGCGCCAGGTGCGTGCTTGGTGCACCAGTCGCGAAAGCGCTGAGAACACAACAAGAACGAACTCAACCACCGGATGACATCCGGCGGTCTATCGCACCATTGATAGGGAAGCCACGCATCCGCAGGCCACTGCCGCGTTGTCAGTCGCTTCCCGCGATTGATCGCACGCTCTGCACCCTGTGTCCACAGGCACTCATCCTCATCCGGACAAACCCAGCGAACCTGCCCGCCCTTGCGTGTGCCGGCATAGCCATCAATCCACCACAGGGCTGGTGGCAGAATCCTCGCCGGTGCGTTTGTCGTTGCCTTCGTCTTCATGCACGATTCCCCCCCCTTACGGCTTCACCGAAAGCTCCGCCCGCCGCTGCGCATACTCCTCACGCAGCTTCTCCACAAACGTGCCCACCGCCATCGCTCCCAGGTCCTTCTCCGTGCCGCGCACGCGCACGCTCACGGTGCCCGCCTCGGCGTCGCGTGGGCCCACGATTGCCATGTACGGAATCTTCTCGTCCGCCGCGACCTTCACCTTGCCTTGAATGCGGTCGTTGCTCGCATCGAGCCCTGCCCGCAGCCCAGCCGCCTTCAGCGCGTCATACACGCCGTGTGCATAGTCCGCGGTCTTCTCGCTGATGGGCATCACGCGCACCTGCTCGGGCGCGAGCCACAGCGGGAACGCCCCCGCAAAGTGCTCGATGAGCACGCCCGTGAAGCGCTCGAGGCTGCCGAAGGGCGCGCGGTGCAGCACCACGGGCTTTTTGCGGGTGTTGTCGGGCGCGATGTACTCGAGCCCGAAGCGAATCGCCATGTTGTAATCCACCTGCACGGTGCCAAGCTGCCACTCGCGACCGATGACGTCCTTCACCACGAAGTCGATCTTGGGGCCATAGAACGCCGCTTCGCCGGGCTCTTCGGTAAAGGGCACGCCCAGGCTGCGGGCCGCGTCGCGGCAGGCCTGCTCGGCGCGGTCCCAGTTCTCGGTGGTGCCGGTGTACTTGTTGCTGTCGGGGTCGCGCAGGCCCACGCGCACGCGATACTGATTCATGTTCAGCGTGCCCAGCACGATCTTCACGAGGCTCAGGCACCCACGAATCTCCGCCGCCACCTGCTCCTCGGTCATGAAGAGGTGCGCGTCGTCCTGCGTAAAGCCCCGCACGCGCGTCATGCCGTTCAGCTCGCCGCTCTGCTCCCAGCGATACACCGTGCCAAACTCCGCGAGTCGCAGGGGCAGGTCGCGATAGCTGCGCGGCGCGCTCGCATAAATCTTCGCGTGGTGCGGGCAGTTCATGGGCTTGAGCATGTAGCCCTCGACGAGCTTGTCGTCGGGCAGCACCCGGCTGGGCTCGATGGTCTCCTTGCCCGTGCGCTCGTTCAGCGTGCGGGCCAGGTTCGCGCTCACGCCCTCCAGGCGGTTGGTCAGCTCCGCGCAGGTGCAGCCGCTCGCCATCAGCTTCTCGAACTCGTTGCGCTCCACGATCGGCGCATACTGGCTGTCCTTGTAATACGGAAAGTGTCCGCTGGTTTTGTACAGCTCCAGCTTGCCGATGTGGGGCGTGAAGACCTGGAAGTAGCCCTGCTTGCGCAGCTCTTCGCTGATAAACGCCATGAGCTCCTGGCGCATGATGCCGCCCGCGGGCGTCCACAGAATGAGGCCCTGGCCCACGTCCTCGTCGATGTGAAAGAGCCGCAGATTCTTGCCAATCACCTTGTGGTCGCGCTTGCTGGCTTCCTCGCGCTGCTTGAGATACTCGTCAAGCTCCGCCTGCGTGGCGAAGGCGGTGCCATACACGCGCGTCAGGCGGTCGCTCTTCTCATCGCCATGCCAATAGCTGCTGGCGAGGCTGAGGCATTTGATGGCGCCGATGCGGCCCGTGCTGGGCACGTGCGGCCCGCGGCAAAGGTCTTCCCAGTCCTTGCCGGGCGTGCCTGTGGCGTAGAAGCTGAGCTGGGTACCCCGGCTCTCCGAGCCGGGAGTTTGCCCCATCGCCGCAAGCGCCCGCTCCGCATTGTCAATCTTGTACTTGCTTCCCTCGCGCTGCAGCTTCGCCATCCCCTCTTCCACGCTCAGGTCATACCGCGTGAACGCGCGATCCTCCGCGATGATCTTCTTCATCTCCGCTTCGATCGCCTCGAAGTCTCCCTCGCGCAGCGGGCGATTCTCCGGGAAGCGCATGTCGTAATAAAACTTGTCCTCCAGGGGCGGCCCATACACCAGCTGCACCCCCGGCACCACGCGCCCAATCGCCTCCGCCATGATGTGCGCCGCCGAGTGCCGCGTGAGATACAGCGCGTCCTTGCTGACGCTCCCGTCGCGCTGCTTATACGTCACGATCTCCAGCTTGCAGTCGTGCGTCAGCACCCGGCTGATGTCGCTCAGCTCGCCATCCACCTTGCACCCAACCGCCGCCGCTGCAAGCTTCGGGCCGATCGCCGCCGCGACCTCCTTCGCCTGCACAGGGCCAGGGAACGACTTTGCAGAACCGTCGGGAAGAGTGATGGTGGGCATGGTGGGCTCGGGGAATCAGGGGGGAAAGGGGTATCTTACCTTCCCGCCGGGCCTCGGCGCACCATCCCCACCAAAGCCGCTTTCACGGGTCTGCTCGCCTCACTTACCGCCGTGTTGCTGGGCTACCGCCCTACCCCCGCCAAGGCCCACGCACCGCGATCGTCAGCCCCGCGCTCTGCAGGTTCACAAACAGCGTCTGCCCATCGGGCGAGAAGCACGCGCCGGCAAACTCGCCCTCGTCCTCCATCGCGTTGCTTGCCAGCACGCTGCACGCACCCTGGGGCGTCACGCGGATCAGCCGGTTGCTGGGCATCTGCTGCTCGCCCGCGCCATCCTCGCACACGATGAGATCGCCCCACGGCGCAACCGTGATGTTGTCCGCGTTCTCGATCACGCTCGCGTCGTTGGGCTCGAGGAAGAGCTCCAGCCGCCCTTGCGCGAATGCCTCGTCGGCTTCCCCCTCATGTGCGCTGGGGGTGTACTTCCAAAGCTGCCCGCGCTGCGCCTTGCCGCCCGTCGTCGCCGCGAAAAAGACGCACCCGGTGCCATGGTGCGCTTCCTCGCCCCACCACAGCCCTTCGCCCCGGGCAAAGCGAGCAGCACCGAGCGCGAACCCCCGCTTCCGCAGGTCGTCCTTGGGTGCTTCGATGTCGTCCAGGTCCACCCAGCGCACGTTCAGCGTCTCGCCCACCGCGATCGCGGGCTGCTGCGTCGCGAGCGGGTCGCCCTCCGCGCGATTGCCCGTATCCCGGCTGGGCCACCCCTCGATGACGAGGGCCTGCAATCGTCCCTTCGTGGTCGCAAGGTCGCCCGCCTTGGTGGGCTTGGTCGCGGGCACGAAGCGATAGAAAAGCCCATCCACGCGGTCCTCACTCAGGTACACAATGCCCGTCCGCGGATCCACGCAGCAGGCCTCGTGCATGAAGCGACCCAGCGAACGCAAAGGCGTGGGCGCTGCGGGCGTGCGCGACATCGTCGCGGGCACTTCAAACACGTAGCCGTGGTTGAGCGTCGCGTGATTGTCGCCCACAACATCCGCGTCCTCTTCGCAGCTCAGCCAGCTGCCCCAGGGCGTGGGCCCGCCCGCACAGTTGCGGTTGGTGCCCGCGAGGCTGAGCCACTGGGCCTCGATGGCATTGGTCTGCGGGTTGTACACCATCGTGGTGACGCCCCCGAGCCCTGGGCGGGGCTCGCCCGCAGTGCTGTCGCCTTTGTCATAGAGCAAGCTCGCGTCGAACTTGCTCAGCAGTTCGTTCTTGCCGCCAAACGGGCCGTGCTTGAGCCAGGTGCTCTGATTCTCGTGGTTGCACAGCAGCAGCACCTTGCCGCCCTCGCCTGCGAAGGCCGCCATCGCGTCGGGCTTGCCCGGGCGGACGAGCCCGTCACTCATGGGCTCGCCCTGCCGCGCGAGGATCGTGTACGAGAACCCTGCGGGCAGATCGAGAATCCCCTTCGGGTCCTTCACGAGGGGGCCATACCCCGAGCCCGCAGCGGGCGATGCAAGCCGGGCGGCGAGTGCCGGGTCCGCCCGCAGCATCGCTGCCAAGCCCGCAAAGCCCAGCGAAAACGCCACGCCTTTGCGGAGAAAATCGCGGCGAGAAGCATCAATCCGGGGTGTGAGAGCATGGGTCATGACGAGCATTGTTCGACCGCGCCACGCGCCTCGTTGCTGTCGGCGGTGTTTAGGTAGAGTTTTGAGCGCAATCCCAATGTTCATTTCCGGAGGCTTTGCTCGCAATCGAGCCTATCGTTCACCTTGTCAGGTGATTGATGCCATGCAAGCACTCCCCACTTCTCCGCTCGCTGCCCCGCGTTCCCCACGAGTTGATACTGCGCGCATCAAGCCCAGGCAGGTAGAACTCCATAGCCCTGCGGCTGCCCTAGCCGAGGCCCGCCGGCTTGCGGCGCTGGCCCGCGTTGGTCGGCTTCAGACGATGGGCAACTGGTCGCCCGGTACGGTGTTTGCCCACCTAGCCTGGTGGGTCGAGGCGATCGACAACGGCAAAATGCCCAAAGTGCCATGGTTTATCCGCCTGCTCGGTCCGCTTCTCAAGCGCAAACTCCTCGCGGGCACACCTGCACCGGGGATGAGGATGCACGGTGCACCCACCGGCACCTTTGGTGACGAGCCCTGCGATCTGGAAGAGGGCCTCGCACGCTTTGAGCGCGCGATGAACCGGCTGGAGCGGCAACGCTTTCCCGAAAGGCACCCGGTCTTTGGTGCAATGAGCCCGCGCGAGTGGGTCGCGCTGCATCTCCGCCATGCAGAGCTGCACATGGGGTTTTTGCAAGAGGAGTAGCCGGAAGAGGTTGCAAGCGGAGTGCATCGTCCGGTGGTGCAGGCTGGTCGCCCTATGCTGCGTGATGCACGATTTGCTTGTGGTGGCACTGGGAACGCTGGCGGGGTGTTTGCTGCTCGCGGGGGTGCTGCACGCGCTCCCCAAGGTGGGGCTCGGAAGCTTGGGGGCGAAGTGTGCCGAGGCTCCGCTGCTGGATGTGATTGTGTTCGTGCTCTGCCACGGGGGCATGGTGGCGGGCGTCGTGCTGGGCTGGCTTCGCGGGCCCGCGTGGGCGGGTAGCTGGGGCTGGGCGCTGGGTGAAGGCTCTGCGAGCCTTGCGGGCAGCGGGCTGGGGCTGGTTGCAGGGAGCGTGGGGCATTTGGTGGCGCTGTGGGCGTGGTGCCGGGTGCACGAGCTCTGGCACATCCGCGTCATGAAGCGGCCTCGCATCAAGGGCAGCCTCGCGAAGATTCTGTCCAGCGATGGCAAGGGCGGGCTGGCGGCGAGCTGGCGGAACTACCTCGGCGTGTGGTGGACGCTGTGGGCGGTGCCCATCTTTACCTTCATCCGCATCGGCGAGCTGACGGTGTATCCGATCGTGTCGCGTTTTGTGCGATTGCCGCGATACAGGGAGCGCGAGTGGGTGCGGGTGTCGCGCCAGAAGTTTGAGGGGCTGGTGGGTGCGGATCGCATCTGGTGCTTGTATTGCGATTGGATGACGGGCGTGTGGAGCCTGGGCAGTGAGATGCTGCGCAACATCGAGAGCTTTTGGTGCCCCATCCGGTTTGCGAGCGACGCGAAGTGCACGAACTGCGTGACCGACTTCCCTGATCTCGACGTCGACTGGGTTGCGGCGAATGGTCGCATCGAGGACGTCGCGGCGCTGATTGAAAAGAAGTATCCTGGGCCCACGCCGGTGCGCGGCGGGCCCAACAGCCACAGCACGCATCCAAGCCGGGGCACGGTGGTGCGGCTGACGGTGCGCGGCGAGGAGCGGCGAGGGGGGTAAGGAGAGGGATAAAGGGAAGAAGGGATGGAGGGGGAAAGGGTTGTGGGGATTGTGGTTGCGCTGCTCAGCCGGTTTTCGGGGCGGGGGTCGCAACCTGCGGCAACCCCACGCGTACAAATGAGTGGTCACTCGACCCGCGTCGCGCTTTGGCGACGTGCTGCCACGCCTTGGCTTTGGGCGCACTTCTTTGCGCTGCCTTGTGGTGTGGTCTCCTGTGTGTGTCGGACATTTTATGTTGGGTTGACGTTGACCGTTTCGCGTTGGGGGTCGGGCCTTGGCGTTCGCAGTGATTCTCCGGGGATGGAGCGCGCGCTGCGGGCGTGCTTGCGGTGCGGGCACGCTTGTCGTGTGTTGCCTCTGGTGGGGGTGTGCGCGGCGGGCGACGGAGAGCGTGGGCAAAGCCCTGGCGCGGCGTGCGCCGGGGCTTTGCCCGGGAAGTGCGATGGCATGGACTTTCGCAACTTGGGAACCTCGCCCTGCGATGAGGAGTTGCTCGCAATCTTGCGCGGCTGGGCATTTGGTGGGCGGCAGGTTGAAAGGCCACAACGAAAGGCAACAACGATGAAGCTGATCTCTTCGATGGGTGTCGTGGGTGGTGCGATGCTGTTGTGCGCGAGCCCGGTGTGCGCGCAGACGGGCAGCTTTGTGGTGCCCGTGGAGCGCGTCGTGGGGTTCGGTGAGCTGCCGCCTTCATTTGTTGATGGCGAGCCCGTCGTGCAGTCGCTTGCGCCCGCGGGAGGCATGGCGGTGCGAGTGAGCGACTCGATGACGCGGGATTTGTACGTCTTTGAGCGTCCGGGCGCACCGCGCGCAACGCCCCTCACGGTTGGTGCTCCGGTGCTCGGGCAGCCTGGGCTGTTCATCCACTCGTTTGCGCAAGAGCACCTCGATGCGAACGGCACGCTGCGGGCGCGGCTCACGCTGCGCGATGCCTCGGGCACGCCCCCGCAGATTGGCGTGGTGGAGTTGCCACAGACTGGGCCCGCGAGGCTGCTGCTTGCCTCGGGCAGCATCGCGCCGGCGGTTGCGGGGGCAACGATTGCGCCGTCTGTCATTCCGCTGCACGCGACATCTCGCGATGGGTGGGTGCGCGTGCTGACGCGGATTGCGGGGCCCTCGATCGATGGCGCGAATGATCGCGTGCTCTATGCGGTGTCGCCCCAGGGTGAGGCGACGCTGCTGGCGCGGTCGGGCGATCGCGTGGGTGGCTGGGGCCAGTCGTGGGCGATCACGCTGCCCGCGGTGAGCGTCGCGAACCCGCAGATCACGCACGATGCGATTGCGATGGGCGAGGGCGTGACGCTGTTTCAGAGCGACGTGCGCGACATCTCGGGTGCGGTGCGCACATTCCGTTGGCACCATGCGGCGCCGGGGCGGGCTCCCACTGCGCTCATTCGCGAGGATGGCACGGTGCTGGGTATGGACGCGCTCGCGGTCGTGTCGCAGCTTGTGGTGTGTGGGGCGCGTGAGGATGGGCGGTTGGTGTTTGTGGCGCAGGGGCGTGACGCGCGGCAGGGAGACTTGTCGGTTGCGTATGCAGCGACCGTGACGGCGGAGGGGCTGACGTATCGCGAGCTCGCGCGCACCGGGCAGCCTGTGGTGGGCATTCCGGGTGGATACAGCGTGACGAGCCTTCTGTGGGGCCTGAGCAACGCGACGCAGTCGTTGCTGGGCGACGCGCTGCTCCTGGCGACCGTGAGCAATCCGACCATTCCCAGCTTGCCCGTGCTGCTACGGGCGCGCGCGGGTCAGCCCCCGGAGGTTGTGGTTTCGAGCGGGTTTACTCGTGTGGGCAACGACACGATCGACACGATCAGTGACCTCGTGACCAACGACGAGGGGCAGGCGATCCTGCTCGCGCGCGTGGGCGGGCGGCAGATGGTGCTGGGATATGACCCGCAGCGGGGCGTGCAGACCCTTGGATCTGGCGCTCTCCCGACGTTCTTTGGTTTGGCTCGAACTGGCTATGGGCTCGTCACAGCACCCACGACCGCGGATGGGCGGTTCGTGGTGTCGCAGTATGCGGATGGGGCGTACTTGGTGGATGTGGCGCCGTGCTCGGACGTGGACTTTGACAACGACGGCATCTTTCCGAGCGACAACGACTTGGTGGCGCTGCTGAGCGTGCTCGCGGGAGGCGAGTGCGCAACGTGCGATGACATCGATTTCAATGGCGACGGCATCTTCCCCAGCGATGAAGACCTCGCGGCGTATTTGCGGGTGCTGGCGGGTGGGGTGGGGTGTGGGTGAAGAAAATGGAAGGGGTGGAGGGAAGTAGGGACGGAGGGATGGAGTGGGGGCCTTGCGTGCTTACTGCAGGCTCACTGGCATCACCACATAGACAAAGTCGCTGCCGCTGCGCATCACGCCGGGCTTGCCGGGGGCTTTGAGCTCCATGATGACCTGGTTGTCTTCGAGGACCTTGAGGGCATCGACGATGAAGGTGGGGTTGAAGCCGATCTCCAGATCGTCGCCCACGTAGTCGGCGAGGTTGACGCGGACTTTGGCCTCGCCTTGCTCGGGGGCGCGGCTGGTGAGCTCGAGCTGCTTGTCCTTCGCGTTAAACAGCATGCGCACGCCGCGGCTTTCTTCGTTCGTGAGCAGGGCGGCGCGGCGGACGGCGCTGGCGAGCACGTCGCGGTCGAAGGTGACCTTCTTGTCGTGGTCCTTGGGGATGACATCTTCGTAGGGGGGGAAGCTGCCATCGACGAGGTTCGACACGAGCACCGCGCGGCCCGGGCTGGCGGCGGTGCCGAAGCTGAAGAGAATCTGCGCGTCGGTCACGGCGATCTGCACGGGCTCGTCGTGGCTGCCGATGAGGCGCTGGAGCATGTGCAGGGCCTTGCTAGGAACGATGCAGCTCATGCCCTTGGCGTCCTTGTCGGCGCCGGTGAGGTTCGCGCGGGCGAGGGCGAGGCGGCGGCCATCGGTGGCGACCATCTCGAGGCGCTTGCCGTCGCGCTTGAGGAGCACGCCGTTGATTGCGTAGCGGCTGCTCTCGCGTGCGGTGGCGAAGATGGTGCGTGCGACGAGGGTGGCAAGGCTCGCGCTGGGGTGGGTGATGAAGGCCTTGGCCTTGGGGGTGTCGCCCGTGCCCGAGACCATCGCCTGGAAGTCGGGGATGGGTGGGAAGTCGTTGGCGGGGTAACCAAAGACCTTGAAGTGGGCGTCCTGGCCTTTGATGTGCACGGCGTCGCCGTCGAGCTCGAGGGTGAGGGTGGGCTCGCCATCCTCGGCGGAGACGATCTGCTTGAGCTTGTCTGCGGGGATGAGGGCCTCGCCCGGCTGGTGGACATCGACCTGGCTGAGGCTGATGCGCAGGGCGATCTCGGCGTCGGTGGCGGAGAGGGTGACCTCGCCCGCGCCGTTGGCCTTGCTGGCGGAGATCTTGACGCATTGCAACTGCGGGCGCGGCGAGCGCTGCGCCACCGCACCGGAAACGAGATTGATTGCGTCCATCAGGGCGCCGCGATCGCAGATGACTTTCATGGGAGGCGAGTGTAGGTTGGGGAGTTGGGAGCGTGGACTGGTGGGGGCATGGCAATCATGGGGGCGGAGCTGGCGATTGCGGGTGCGGGGAACGAGCGAAAGGCGGGGGCGGGTTGTGTGTTGGTTTGCTCGTGGGGGAGAGTGAACGTACTGTCGCGGTTCTGGCGGGAGTCTGGTGTTTGCAGGCTCTCGCTGGCGGTGCGCACGCCCTCCGCACGCTTCTGCTTTGCTCCCTTGCTTTTTTCCAGAAAGGTCCGCCCCCATGAGCTTCGACGCCATCTGCCATGCCCAAGCGATCGAGATTGACCGTCTGAGCCTGGAGATGTGTGCGGCTGCGGGCAGCGGGCACCCCACCAGTGCGGCGAGCATCGGGCACATCGTGACGGTGCTGATGTTTAGCGCGATGCGCTACAGCCCCGAGCACCCCGACTACCCCACGAGCGACCGCCTGGTGCTCAGCGAGGGGCACGCGGTGCCCGCGGTGTATGCGGCGTGCGCGAAGCTGGGCGTGATGATGGGCAAGCCCGGGCAGCCCCGCGTGAAGCTGACGGTGGACAAGCTCAAGACGCTGCGGAACTACGACAGCTTCCTCGAGGGCCACCCCAACCCGATGGAGGGTTTCCCGTTCTTCGATGCAGCAACGGGCAGCCTGGGGCAGGGCCTGAGCGTGGCGGCGGGCGTGGCGGAGGCGGCAAAGCTGGATGGGCTGGACCGGCGCGTGTACTGCATCGTGGGCGATGGCGAGGCCCGCGAGGGGCAGATCGCAGAGGCCCTGGACCACATCATCGATCGCAAGCTGAAGAACCTGCTGACGATCTTCAACTGCAACGAGTATGGGCAGGCCGATCGCGTGAGCGGGCAGCAGAGCCCCGAGGTGCTGGCGGCGAAGCTCATTGCCACGGGCTTTGACGCGCGGGTGATCGACGGGCATAGCCCGAGCCAGATCAAGGCGGTGTGCGATGCGTTTGCGGCGCTCAACGCCAGCAGCGCGAGCAACAGCAACGCGGGTGGCAAGCCCATCGCGGTGGTGGCAAAGACCGTGAAGGGGTGGGGCAGCCCCAGCCTGCACGGCGGGGGCTGGCACGGCAAGCCCCCGACGGGCGATGCGCTGAAGCGGGCCCTCACCGAGCTTGACAGCCGGCGTGTGGAGCTGACCAGCAGCCTGACGAACACGGACCAGTTCACGATCCAGCCCCCCGCGCAGAGCAAGACGCCCGACGTGAGCGTGGGCGACATGCCCAGCCTTCGCGAGGCGATGGCAAAGCTCGACATGGGCGCGCTCTATGCGGGCGGGCAGCTCGCGACGCGCCGGGCCTATGGCATTGCGCTGCGCGAGCTGTGCCGAATCAACCCCAACGTCGTGGTGCTCGATGCCGACGTGAGCAACAGCACGTTTGCCGAGACGGTGCGCAAGGACGCGGCCCTCAGCTCGCGCTTCATCGAGTGCAAGATCGCTGAGCAGAACATGATCAGCGTGGCGGCGGGGCTGAGCGCGGCGGGCAAGATTCCGTTCTGCAGCACGTTCGCGAAGTTCCTCACCCGCGCGTACGACCAGATCGAGATGGCGATTTATAGCGGGGCCAATCTGAAGTTGGTGGGCAGCCACGCGGGCATCACGCTCGCGGCGGATGGCCCGAGCCAGATGAGCCTGCCCGACATCGCGTGGTTCCGCAGCTTTGCGACCATCCGCGACCATCGCGGCAACCCGGGGTGCTACGTGCTGCAGCCCGCAGATGCGCACGCGGCGTATGCCCTCACGAACGTGATGGCGGACTATGAGGGCGCGTGCTACATGCGCACGCTGCGTGCCGAGACCGAGTTCTTGTATGCCGACGACCACGTCTTCAACCTGGGCGGGTTTGAGGTGCTGCAGGAGGGCAAGGACGTGCTGCTGGTGGCGAGCGGCTACATGGTGCACGAGTGCAACAAGGCCCTGGACCTGCTGGACAAGGCGGGCGTGAGCGCGGGGCTGGTGGACCTCTACAGCCTGCCCTTTGATGAGGAGGGGCTGCTGGACGTGATCAACGCGAGCGGCGGGCGCATCCTGAGCGTCGAAGACAACTTTGGTGGCGGCATTGGCAGCGCGGTTGCGGACGCGATTCTGTCCTCGGGCGATGGCTTCACGCTGCAGCAGCTGCATGTGCGGCGCATCCCCAAGGGTGCGCGCACGCCGCAAGAGATGCTCACGCAGTGCGGGCTGGACGCGGCGAGCATTCAGAAGGCGGCGATGGGGATGTTGGAGTTGGCGTGAGGGAGGGGGGCGGGGAGCGGGGAACGGGAGAAGAAACAGGAAACAGGAGACAGGGGACAGGGGAGTGAAGAGGGCAATGGGGGTGTTGGTGATTGGTGAGGTGGGCGTGCGCATGCGTGCCCATCGAGGTGGCGTGAACTTCGAGAGCGGCTGTGTCAAAGAAACGGCGACAGTTCGTGGTGCTGGGGCCCGCGCGCAGCGGCGGCGGGAACGAGCCTTTGGGGCGCATCGCGGAGGTGCGCGCGGTGCTGGCACGCACCAACACGAGCGCGGATGGGGCGGGCGCGACTGGCGGCATCGAGCGGTTGCACGGCCCTGGCTTCACGATCGACTTGCCCACCAGCAACGACAGCGTGACGCAGCTGATCGCAAGCCTGCACGATGAGAGCTACGCCTGGCCCGTGCTCGAGAAGCTGTGCCGGGGCAACGGGTGGATGCTGATGGACATGGAGTCGGGCAGGACGCTGGCGTTTACGGCGTAGGGTGCGTGGTGGTGCGGGCGGGTTGGGGTTGAAAGGCTGGGAGAGGAGCCGCACAGGCGAGACGCCTGTGCCACCAAGGTCAGAAGCTCAGCAAGGTCATCGAGTTCTTCGGAGG
Source organism: Planctomycetaceae bacterium (assembly GCA_027487735.1). Taxonomy (GTDB): domain Bacteria; phylum Planctomycetota; class Phycisphaerae; order Phycisphaerales; family UBA1924; genus BJHL01. The sequence goes on from JAIYDA010000064.1 coordinate 33,444, forward strand.
CGGCATGACAGAGGCGACGCAGTCAGCAGGTGCATGCACGCTTGAGGTGTCGGGCGCGGTCGCGACGCTGACGCTGAGGCGTGCGGCTTCGCGCAACGCCCTCTCGCTCGCGATGCTGCTGAGCATGCGCGAAAGGCTGGCAGAGGTGCGGGCGTTGTGCTCGCAGGGCGGGGCGGTGAGCGAGGGCGTGCGGGTGCTGGTGGTGCAGGGTGAGGGGCCCGCGTTCTGCGCTGGGATGGACCTGCGGGCGGTGCTGAACGACAGCAGCGCGCCGATCCAACTGCTGAGCACGCTTGCCGAGGCCACGATCGCGCTGCGCAACCTGCCGTGCGTCACGGTAGCGAAGGTGCGCGGGGCGGCGATCGGCGGCGGGTGCGGGCTGGCCGCGGTGTGCGACGTCTGCGTGAGCCACAGCGAGAGCAAGATGGGCTACCCCGAGGTGGACCTTGGCGTGTGCCCCGCGGTGGTGGCGCCGTGGCTCGTGCAGAAGGTGGGCATGGGGCGGGCCCGGAGGATTCTGCTGCTGGGGGGCGTCATGACCGGCTCGCAAGCGAAGGAGCTGGGGATGGTGGACGAGCTGGTGGCGAGCGAGGCAGAGCTCGACGCGCGCGTCGATGCGATCGCGGCCCGCCTTGCGCAGGGCGGGGCCCACGCGCTGGCAGCCACGAAGGGCCTGCTCAACGAGCTGGAAGGCAGCAGCGCTGAGGCGATGGGCGCGAGCCCGGCGTTGGGCGGCGCGATGGGGCGGGGGCATGCGGAGGCGGGTGGGCTGAGTGGGCAAGGTTTGTACGGGCAGCGGCTTGCGCTCGCGGTGCGCGAGGGCGCGAAGCTGTCGGCGGCGATTGTGAACACGCCGGCGACGCAGGAGATGCTGCGGGCGAAGATGAAGTGAGCGTCGTGCCCGGCTTTGGGCTGGGTCCCCCCACGCTCCGCGTGGGGCGTTCTTCTTTCATTAAGTACACATAGCTGTGGGATCGCTCTCCCCACGCGGAGCGTGGCGGTACCCAGCCCAAAGCAGAGCGTGCGATTACTCCGCGATGTGCTTCTTCAAGAACCGGCTTGCACGCTTTGCAAACAGCAGGCGGTTCTCGAGCTTGGCGAAGCCGTGGCCCTCGTCGTCGAAGTAGATCTGCTCGGGGTCCCACCCCCGGCGCATGAGGGCCTCGGCCATCTGCATGGCTTCGGTGACGGGCACGCGCGGGTCGTTCGCGCCGTGCGCCAGCAGCATGGGCACGTTGATCTTGTCCGCCTGCAGCAGCGGGCTCACGCTATTGAGGAAGTCGGGGTCGGAGAGCGGGCCATACTCCACCTCGCGCAGCTTGCGGCGATAGCCGCTGGTGCGCTCGAGGAAGGTCTTGAAGTTGATGACGCCCACGACATTGATGCTCGCGCCGAAGAGGCGCTGCTTGATGTCGCCTGCTTCGAGGCGTGTGGTGTCCTCCACCTGCACGGCGGTGGTCATGAAGCCGCCGTAGCTGCCGCCATAGCTGGCGATCTTGCCGGGCACGGCATAGCGATTGTCCGCGAGCCACTTTGCGCAGTGCCAGCCATCACGCACGGCGCCCCAGCGCAGCTTGTAGTCGTCGGCCATCAAGAACTCGCGACCATAGCCGCTGCTGCCGCGCACGTTGGGGCGCAGCACGCCGAAGCCCTCGCTGAGGAGGTATTGCACGAAGGTGCTGTAGTCGGGGCGATACTGGGCCTCGGGCCCGCCGTGATAATCGACGACGAACGGGATAGGCGTGCCCTTCTTTGCGCCGGCGGGCAGATAGAGGAACGCGGGAATCTGCTTGCCATCAAAGCTGGTCACCTGCACAAGCTCGGGGAGCGTGAACGACGTGAGGTCGATGCCCTGCGTGTCGGCAAAGCTCAGCTGGCGCGGCGGCTGGGCGAAGGCGCCCTCCGCGGGCACGTTCCACGTGAACGCAAGGTTGGGCGTGCGGGCGTTGCTCAGGCTCCAGCCAATGCGGTCGTCCTCGAGCTCGGTCAGGCTCACGACGCCCTTGTCGATCGCGGGAAGCTCGAGCTTGCGGAAGGTGTTGCCCTGCACGCGGAAGACGTGGGGCACGCCATAGCCCTCTTCGTTCACGCTCACGGAGAAGAGCTTGCGACCCTCGCTGAAGCCCGCGCTGTCGAGCTCGTAGCGATCAAACTGGGGCAGGGGCTTGCTGCTCTTCATGGTGGCGAGGTCGATGGCGAAGAGACGCTTGATGCCCTGCTCGTGGTCGCTGATGACGTACACCGTCTTCTCATCGGGCGAGAAGCCCACGGGCTCGATGCCCGCCGTCTGCCCCGCGGGCACCACCGCGGGGTTGAGCAGCGTGAGCGCACCGGTCTTCGTGTCGAGGATGCTGACGTCGGCGTCGGTGCTGCTGCGATATTGAGTCACGACCAGGCGCGAGCCGTCGGTGGTGCTGTCGGCGACGGACCAATCTCCGTCGCGCGCGAGCAGCTTGGTGCTGGCTTTGGTGGCAAAGTCGTAGCGTGAGAGGTGGAAGTTGTTGGGGTCGGTGTCGTTGGCGCTGTAGTAGAAGCTCTGGCTGTCGCGGCTCCAGCCGTTGGGGCGGAAGACGACCTCGGGGTTCACCAGCACGGGCGTGAGGTTGGTCGCGGGGTTTGCGTTCAGCACGTCCAGCAGATAGACCTGGTTGCGCTCGTTGCCGCCCGCAGCGGTCATCACGATCACGCGCTTGTCATCGGGCGAGATGCTGTAGCCCGTCGCGCCATCGGCGAAGTTGGTCAACTTCTGTGCGCCCACCAGCTCCTTGGGCTTGGCGACGGCGACGGCCTTGCCATCCCCGCCCGCAGGGATGCGATAAACCTGCGGCACGCCCTCGGGCAGATCGCGCACCAGCAGGCTGCCGTCGGGCATGATCGCTGGCGCGCCCGGGGTGCGAATGCGGTAGAAGCGCTCGACGCCCGGCCCGGTCTCGCGCAGGCCCGGCGCGGCTTGCGGGCCGCTTGCAGAAGTGCTGTCTGTCGCGGCTGCGCGGTCCTTGGCAGTGGGCGAGGAGTTCGTCGCGCACCCAGCGAGGGAGAGCAGCGCGAGCACCGAGCACGATGCAACGCGAATAACCGGGGCGAGACGAACGTGAGCGCGAGGGCTGAGCTTCTTCATGCCGCAAGGATAGCTGGACGCCCATGATGGCGCGAGGGGCGCGAGGGGCGCGCCGGGCACGCAGGACACAGCCCAGGGCAGGGTCGGCCGTCTACGCTGAACGGCGCACGCGACAGACATCGGCACGCCACCGCCGCTGCGCGATTCCGGCTGCCCGCGCGTCAGACGAAAGCAACGACAATGGCCAAGGACCCCACGTGCCTGGTGTGTGAGAAGGTGATGGAGCTGGGTTTCATCACCAGCGACAGCGTGCTGGGCGTGCTGCTGCCGCGTTGGCACGCGGGCGCGCAGCCCGCCGAGCCTCACCTTGCGGGCAGGCCCGCACCCATCGACACGAAGCCCAACGCGGGTGCAGCGGTGGTGGCGTATCGCTGCCCGCAGTGCGAGGCCCTGCGGCTGTATGCCCACGACGCGCCGAAGCGGTAGGGCGTGCTCGTGCCGCGTGGTGCTGTCAACGTCCTCATCCGAGCAGTGCCTGGGCCTCGCCCACGCGTGACACGCGGTGGAGCGTGACGCCCTTGGGTGCCTGCACGGGCTCGCTGGTTTTGCTCGGTATGGCGATGTCGGTGATGCCCAGGCGGGCTGCCTCGCGCACGCGCTGGGCAATCTGCGGCACGCTGCGCACCTCGCCCCCCAGCCCGACCTCGCCGCACGCGCCAAACCGCGCGGGCACGGGCTTGCGCATGTGGCTGCTGGCAATCGCGAGCAGCAGCGCCAGGTCGCAGGCGGGATCGATCACCTTCAGCCCGCCCACGCTGCTCACGAACACGTCGCGATCTGCCAGTCGCAGCTCCGCGTGCTGCTCCAGCACCGCGATCAGCATCGCCAGGCGGTTGGCATCCAGCCCGCTGCACTTGCGCTTGGCTGCGCCAAAGAACCCCGTTGCCGTCAGCGCCTGCACCTCCACCAGCAGCGTGCGCGAGCCCGTGACGACGGGGCAGAGCACGCTGCCCACCCGGCTGTGCTGGGCGTGCTCGAGCAAAGCCGCGCCACCGTCGGGCGCGGGCGCAAGGCCCGCACTGGTCATCTCAAACAGCCCGACCTCGAGCGACGAACCAAAGCGATTTTTGATTGCCCGCACCACGCGGTGCCCGTGCGTGCGCTCGCCCTCAAACATCAGCACGCAGTCCACCAGATGCTCGAGCAACCGGGGCCCCGCCACCACGCCGTCCTTGGTCACGTGCCCCACGAGCAGCACCGCGATTCCCGAGACTTTCGCGAGGTAGACAAGCTCGGTCGCGCACCGCCGGAGCTGGGTCACGCTGCCCGGGGCGGCGCTGAGCTCGCCTTTGTAGATCATCTGCATGCTGTCGATGATGACCACGCGCGGGCCCACGCGCCGCGCCTGCTCGATGATGCGGGCGAGGTTGGTGTCGTGCATGAGAAACAGGTTGTCCTTCATCGCGGCGCTTGCGGGCGTCTCGCCCGCGAGCAAGCGCGAGGCCCGCTGCGCCACCTGCTCCACGCTCTCCTCGCTGCTTACATAGAGCACGCGCATGCCAGACGCGGCCCACCCCCGCGCCGCCTGCAGCAGCAGCGTGCTCTTGCCGATGCCAGGCTCGCCCCCCACCAGCACCGCACTGCCCGGCACCAGCCCCGCGAGCGCGCCCGCCGCGCCGCTGCTGCCCAGCACGCGATCGAGCTCGCCAATGCCCGTGGGCAGGCGCGCGACGTTACTCGCAACCAGCAAGCACTCTTCCAGGGGCAGGGCCCGCGCGCCCCCCGCATCGAGAAACGACTGCGTGCTCGCGGGGCTTGATTCGCTTGCCTCGGGCCCGCCCTGCGCGTGCGCTTTGCCAGCGCCCTGCGGCGCGAGCGCCCCCGTGGCCCACGCGATGGACTTGTGCGGGTCGCTCGCGGCTGCGGGGTCGAGCGTTTGCTCCTCAAGGCTGTCCCAGGTGCCGCAGTCGGGGCATTTGCCCATCCAGCGGGCCTGGCTGGCGCCGCACTCTTTGCAGACGAAAACGCGCTTGGGCTTGGGCATGCTGGCAGAGCGTAGTCGATGCCCGCGCAGCGTACCCTTTCCTCGCGTGCACGCAGCACAACCTCCCACCCCGTCGCAGCCCGCTGGCGCGCCACCCGCCGCTGGCCCGCTGTTCGCGCCCGCGCAGGCGGGCAAGCCCAAGAAGCGCCGCGGGCTGTGGTGGCGCATCGCGAAGTGGGGTGGGCTCGCGGCTGCGCTGCTGTTCATCCTGTTCTTGCTCTGCACGCGGGGCTTCATCGCGCGGAAGATGGTGGAGCGCACCCTCGCGAGCACGCTGGGGGCAGAGGTGCAGGTGGAGCGCGTGGTGGTGTCGCTCTCGGGCAGCGTGCTGACCGAGGGGCTGAGCGTGCGCGTGCCCGGCATGGCGGGCGAGGCGGGGCAGGTGCTGCGGGCCGCACGCATCGACGCACGCGGGCCGCTGCTGCCCTTGCTGCGGGGCCAGCCCAGGTTTTCGAGCGTGACGGTCGATGGCCTGACCGCGCGCATCAGCCAGCACGTGCGCACCGGGCGCGTGAACCTCGCGGGCCTCGCAGCCAGCACCGGGCAACAGGGCGGTACGACGAAGCTCACAAAGAACCTCGCCCAGCAGCTCCCCAGCATCGCCCTGCGAGGCGGCATCATCGAGCTGGGCGAGCACGACGACACCGACGGCTTCTCGCTCCTCAAGAGCCTGGGTGTCTCGGGCACCATCGACCGCATGGAAGAGTCGGGCGCGAGCGTCATCAGCTTTCGCCAGACGGCCTCGCCCAGCGACCCAGCACAGCCGGTTCAGGGCGGCAGCGATGCCTTCATCGCCCGAGGCCGCATCGAGCCCACGGGCGTCACCCTCACGATCAGCGGCATCGACTTCTCGTCGCTCACCCCCACGCAGGCACCCGCGATCGCGCGAGAGCTCTTCGCACAGTCGATGCTCGAGGGCGCCATTCCGCAAGCGGACCTCGTCTACAACTTTGATGGCACGTGGCGCAGCAAGATCGCCCTCGCGGGCGTCTCGATGAACCTGCCCGTGGAGTCTCGCGCCGACGCCGCGAGTGCGACGCCGGGCTCGCGCCGCATGCGCCTGCTCAACACCTCGGGAGAGATCGAGCTCTCGCCCACGGGCGTGCTCGCGAAGCTCGCGGGATATGTCGAGGAGCTGCCCTATGCCGTCACGCTCGAGGCCGATGGCCCGGGCGTAGCGAACGCCTGGAAGCTCACGATGAAGAGCGAGAGCTTTCAGCTTGAGCGAAGGCCCGAGATTCTGCGCTTCGTGCCCCCCGTCGCTCAGCAGCGCCTGGCAGACTTTGGCGACCCCACGGGCATCGTCGATGCAACGGTGGTCGTGTCGCGTGCTGCGCTCGTGCCGGGCCAGCCCGAGCCCGCGGTGCAGGTGCGGGGCACGCTGCATCTGCGCGACGTGAAGGCCCGCTTCCACAAGTTTCCATACCCCTGGGAGCGCTTGCACGGCGAGATCGTCTTCGACGAGAAGAGCGTGCTCTTCCGCGATATCCGGGGCAGCGCGGGCAACGGCGCGACCATCGAGGCGACCGTGCGCATCGAGCCCCCGACCGAGATTGCGGGCGTGGAGGTGCAGGTGCGCGTGCGGGGCATGCCCATCGACGAGAAGCTGCGCAGCGCGATGGAAGCACGGGGCCAGGGC
>JAIYDA010000143.1 GCA_027487735.1 Planctomycetaceae bacterium
CCGCGAAGGCGATTGAGAACAGCGCGAACGCGGCGGCGGAAGCGCCCGCTGCGGGCGAGCCTGCGGCGAGCACGGATGGCGTGCAGCCGGCGGCAGAGAAGAAGCCTGAGTAAGGTGCGTCTTGCTGCGCAGGGTTGCGTGGCGGGGCGAGCAAGCGCGTGAGGCGACAAGGTTCCCGCGCGGCGGAGGTCTTTGAACCGCCGCGCCTTTGTTTGCGCGCCCTCGCGTGCAGTTGCTCGCGTGAGGACCTTGCTGCGCTCGCAGGAAGCGATCACCATCCGGGCGTGGACTTTGGCTTGGGCATCGGCCCGGGCAGCGAGCGTGGACTGCTCGCGTGCAGCGGCCTAGAATGCCCCCCTGCCGTTGCCGCGATCAGCGTGAGAAATCAAGCGGGTTGCGACGGACGCGGGCGGGAATCGGGAAAGGAGTTGGCCTGTCTCGGCAGGTGACAATCCGGGGTGTAGCGCAGCTTGGTTAGCGCGTCTGACTGGGGGTCAGAAGGTCGGCGGTTCAAATCCGCCCACCCCGACTTGTTTCTGAGTAAAGCCCTTCGATGAGCACATCGAAGGGCTTTCTCGTTGTAAACACGGCACTTGCGCCATCGAGGGTGCAGTTCAAACAGACGATTTCGAGGATTCGCCGCTTCGTGGCGTAATCCGCAGAAACCCACGTGTTTTGCAGTGTTTGCGAGAGTTCAAACACTTTGGCCGCGAGTTCGGCAGTCTCGTCGTGGGACCGGTCCAAAACGTCCAATTGCAGCTTGATGGACGCCAGCCGATCCCGAAGCTCCGTGTGCTTCCGGGCGAAGGTGTCCTGATCCACGCCATCGCCGAGCCGCAGGTTCAAGAGCCGGTCCTGCTGGGCCACCAGGAGCGAGGATTGCCGCAGGAGTTCCTCCCGCTGGGCCCGGGCGTCCGATTGGGCGTCCCGCGTCTGTGACGCGAGAACGGCCCGGAACCAGTCCCGAATCTCGGAGTCTTCGATCCGCATCCGGCCGAACAGGGCCAGCACCTGACGGTCAAGCTCGGCCTCCGTGACTCGCACGCGGGGATGTCCGGGAGCGGTGTATCCGCTGCACCGGTAGTAGACGTAGTGCTGCTCGCCGGACTTCGTCCGCTTCGTTTTCCGCTCGCCTGTGATCGCTCGCCCGCAGTGGGCACAGGAGATCACATCGCCGGCGTACGTCATCTGGTGGGCGTGATAGACCTTGTCGCCGAGGAGAGCCTGAACGCGGTCCCACGTCCCACGATCGACAAGCGGCTTCTGCTTGCCGGGGTACCACTGTCCCTTGAAAGGAATCTCGCCGATGTACGACCGATCCGTCAGCATCGCGTGCAGCTTGCTGCGCGTGAATCGGAGAGAATCCGAGCGGTACGTGGTCCCGTCCGCGTGCAGTCGATCCCGGAGGGCGTCAAGAGTGAGCGGTTCATAGGCGTAGAGGTGGAAGATGTGCCGAACTGCCTCCGCCGCCGCTGTATCGACCTCTGTGACACAGCGGCCGTCCTTGCGGACGTTTCGATACCCGTATGGTGCCTTCCCGACAAACCAGCCTTCCTGAACGCGGCGGGCGAGGCCCTCGCGAACATCAACAGACTGTTGCTCCGTGTAGAAGCTCGCCATGTTGGCGAGCGTCCGACGCATCATGCGGCCGGCAGGATTGTTCTCGGTCGGTTGGGAAACGGAAATGAACGGCAGGTGATACTCGCTCTCCAGCCGTTCGAGTTCGACGTAGTCAAACAGATTGCGTGCTCCGCGGTCCAGTTTGTAGAAGAGCAGGCCATCGAGTTCCTCGGCGTGTTTCTTGCAGTAGGCGATCAGCTCACGGAAGGTCTTGCGCTCATCGGTTTTGCTCGCAGTCTCGGCGACGCGGAAGAAGCGGACAATCTCGCCGCCGGCAGCGACGGCGTACCGCTTGAGCGAGTCCTCTTGCACCGCGAGCGAGAAGCCCTCTCGCTCCTGTTCCCGACTGCTCACACGTGCCAGACCAACGAAGCGTTTCATGGTGCTCACTCCCGGGCCAAGACGCCGAACAACCGCCCCGCGTTGAGCAGCAGTGTAACGGCATCCTGGACCGAAAGTGGTTCCTTGTAGTGCTTCTGCCAGACTTTCAAGGTCAGCCGGATCAGTTCCACAGTGATCCATTCTGGCGTGCCAGGTGGGATGACCACCGCCTCCGCAAGAACGGTTGCCGAGTTGGGTTGTTTCGGCTTCCGTGTCATGGACGACTACCTCTCGCGCCGCCGAACAATGCTCCGATTTCCGTGTGGCAGTACGGGACGCGCGACTGGTCCAGCCTCTGACGTGATCGGGAGTGCCTCTCTCGGTGTGATGACCTCGATGGTCGGGTACTCAGGCTCGGTTTCCGGCTCGGCATCACGAATCAGGACTCGAACCGGAGAACGCTGCTCTTCGGGTTCTTTCTGGCGCCAAAGAGGTGGAATCCGGTCGAGACGTGGTGTCACCAGGATTGCCCAGATGAGCCTCCAAGCAAGTGCCCCAAGCACCAGAGTGACCACCACACTCAAGAACACTTCCCCTTTGGAGATGAATGCGAGAGTGCTCATGGTCTACTCCCTCTCCAGTTCGCGTGCATCACGCTCGGGTTCTTTTTCAGGCACGCTTCGCTCTTTGGCTTCCTTCACGAGCGCTTCGAGGGTGGGCTGAGCGACATCTTCACGCGAAGGTGCCGCGTCCACATTTCCACGCAATCCGTCAACCACCATGCTCGGTGGCTTGGTGGCCAGCATGCCGTACTCCGGGTGTTGGGCTGCAGTCCCGGGTCCGTAGAAAGCGGCCCCGAGCTCATGCAGTCCCTGCCGGAAATACGCCCCGAGGACTTCCTTGCTTCGACTCAGATTATCAAGCAGGTCCATGATCAACTCCTTCTATCGCCGCATCTGATTCCGCTGCAGATCACGGAAACGCTCCGCGATTGACTGCTGCTCGATCAGTGCGTCGTTCAACTCAGACACGCGAGCCTTCTCCGCTTCTTCAATAGCCGACTGGCCGAGGAACATCCCGACCGACGAGGCGACGATGAGGCTGCCGGCGGGCCCGTCAATTTGCATGAGAATGCCGCCGACAACCAGTCCCAGCACTGGCTCGCAGGTCCCCTTCACTTTTGCTTCCGAGAACCGCTTGAAGTACCGCTGCAAGCGGGAAGTTCCGTTGTACCTGGTGTGAACGATTTCGCCCTTCTTCACCATGCGGTTGCTTTCGGCTTTGGCACGAGCGAGGTGCAGCATCGTGAGTGCCCAGAGGATGTAGAGCGCTGTCGGGCTCTCTCTGGGCCAGAAGATGGTCCAGAGAGGAAAGAGCAGCAGTGTGCCAAGAGCGTGGATGCCAAAGTACTTCGGCCCGACACCGCGTCGGAGCCACACTTCAAGAGGACTCGCAAGAACACGCGCCGCGAACATGAGATAGTGCGCTGCTCGTGTGGATTTCTGACTGAAGCCTTGTCCATTGGTGTTCATCTCGTTGCTCCGATGGCCCGTGGGAGTGCGTGGGCGATCCGGTAGTGCGTGGTCGTGCGCGGTCACAGGGACTGCTTGACGGCGGTGCGAAGCCAAGTGCGCCCGTTTGGAAACCGCCGCCCACCTTGGTAGACGATCGCCTCGGTGATCCAATCCGGGGCGCCGCCCTTGGCGAGAGAGTTGAGATCGCTGGCTTGAAGCTCGAACTCGTACTGCTCTGAGAAGCCAGCCGATACTCCGGTGTTGCCACCGCCGCCGAACAATGGCGCCAGCCAGTCTGATTCACGGGACGTGCTGCTGTTCATCACGAACTGGCGCGAGCGGCCGATCAACTCCTGCATGTACTGGATGGTTTTGATGTCAGTCTGCTGGTGGCAGAACTGCGTCTGCAAGTTGCCGAGCAACGTGTGGACCTTCGCCTCCGATTGGGGACCAAAGGCTTCCAGGTAGTTGGTGATCCCTTGGGTCGCAAAGACAACTGCTGTCCTGCTGCTCCTCGCCGTTGTCTGAAATACTGGATCCCCCTCGGTCGCAAGGAGGTGCGACTCGTCGGCCACGATGAACGTGGGCCGGGGGTTCGCCGCCACGTCGCGCCGGCTGTGCGCCCGCTGCCAGCAGAACTTGAGGATCACTTGGATGAGTTGTCCGATGTCTCGGTACACAAGGACGGGAAAATCCGCGATCACGATCGCGCCGTCGTAGCACATCGCTGGAGACACGTTCGGGCTGGGCGAAGAGAGCATGTCACGTGCCGCGCCGCGGCTGAGTTTGTCCGTTGTCGAAGTCAGCGTGCTCAGAACGACGCTCCGCGTACGAGAGCTGAGCGCGGCCCACTCGTTCAGAAAGAAGTTGAGTACAAGCTCCCAGTCGAGACGCTGAGATTCCGACTTCGGTGCCCTGTCAGCGACTTGGAGACGTTGATAGCAGAACGAACTCCGCTGCCAGTCCGCGCTCGCCACCTGTTCAACCGAGGATGGAGCCGAGGTAATCAGGCGATGCAGGTCCGGGATCGTGATTCTCTCCGGGCAATGGGAGAGGACCGTCAAACCGTGGCCGCACAGTCGGGCAGCCTCGTCGCGAAAGTACTGGTCCTCGCCACGCCCGCCACCACCGTCTTTGTTCCCAAGTCGCGCAGCGGTCATCAGCAACGCGGTCAGGTTCTCGACCAGCCCGGTCTTGCCCACTCCGCTCTGGACCTCAGCGTCGATGAAGTTGTAGCGCAACGGGCTGTCGGGAGAGAAGATCAGCAGGTCGGACTCTCTGCCAGCGTCGCGGGCCATTTTCACGTACGACGGGCAATCAAGTCCCTTTGCGGTCAGTAGCAGTCCGCCGAAGCCAGCGGAGAGCATGGCCTTGAGAATTGCAGCGAGCGAGCCTGATGACTTGCCGGAACCAGTGGTTCCGAAGATCTGTGTGCCCACACACGCATCGCCGATCGTCCACGGAACACCATCGGCCCAATACAGCAGCGTGCGATCGAGGTCCCACCGTCCGGGTTGCTGAATCTGCTTTCGCTTCGTGAATGGCCAAGCCATATCAAGTCCTTTCTAGAGTGCCGCCTGATCGCGGAGAGTGCGGACGAACGTGGCGAGCGAGAGGCCCTGTGACTTGGACTTCCGCGCTCGCGCCAACAGTTGCTCAAGGGCCTCCATCAGGCTGTCGAGCGTGAGGCCTTTGCCACCAACAGTGATTGACCGACCGCCGCCGAGGAGCGCGGTAACTCGGTTCGGTCCGTCTTTCGCCTGAGCCTGCGCCCGCCGCACCCGTTTCAGTTTCCGGGTGAGTGCATCGCGAGAGAGCTTGCCGCCAACCACTTCGGCGGCAAGGGCTGCCTGCTGTTCCGTAGTCTCCACGCGAGCGAGGAGGTACGCGGTGTCGGCGGGAATCTGGCCGCTTGCAACCTGGTCGCGAATGGTCTCTGGGAGTGTGAGCACACTAAGCGTGCGAGAGATGGTTGCTGGCGATTGTCCTAGCCGTTTGGCGACCTGGTCGGCGGTGAGCTTGCCCTGTTCCATGAGTTGTCGGATCGCCTCCGCTCGCTCTAGCACCGTGAGGTCCTCACGTTGAAGGTTGCACGCGAGTTGCCGGGTCAGCACGTCGACGCCCGTCAACGGATCATCGACGACGAGAACGGGAACCTCCTTCACGTCGAGACTCCGGCAGGCGCGAAGCCGACGCTCCCCGTCAATGACGATTAGGCGGTCGCCTTCCTGTCGCACGAGCAGGGGCTGTTGAAGTCCCGATTCACGAATGCTGGCAGCGAGGCCCTCTATGCCTGATGTGCCAAAGAACTTGCGACTCTGCGGAATGACCGACAATCGATCGGTTGCTGCGAATGAGAGGGACGTGGTCATTTGACGGACCTTCCTTCCTTGAAGCCCTGAGCGAACTCGTTTGCGTGTTCGCGCAGTACGCGTCCAATGCGCGACACACTTGCAGCACAGTCGCCGACAAGGCGGGGCAACGTGGGGCTTCTCCAGACCCTTACGAGGACATAGACCATGAAGAGGTCGTCCGCCCACGTGATCGGCGGGATCACGTCGGGCAACGCGTCTACGGGTGAGGCCACGTAGATCGCAACTGCACCGGTCATCAGCCACTTTTGCCAGAGTGGGAAGCCGACTTTGCACTGCTCAAACACTTTGCTGAAGGGATTAGACATGAGAGACACTCCATGAAGTACGCCTGTTTCATGTCAGCCCAGTGCCGACATTGACCCGGGCCGACACTCTCAATCTACGTTGCTGTGTCGGACTTACTCGGTGCGCACTCGGAATCAAGCGAACTCACCCGCTGATCGCCTTGCCCTCTCCCACACCACGAGTTCGTGGCCCAACGGCGTCAACTGCACAGCACCACGTTCTCCGTCACGTACGAGAAGCCCCGACTCGAAGAGTGCTTTGCACACCTTTCGCAGTGTCTTATCGGAGAGCGTGCGTCCGAGCGATACGCCGCGCACGCTAGAGCCTGGCAAGCTCGGTAGTTCCAGGGACTTCGCGATGCTCACGTATGTGAGCCCTGTTGATTCGTAGCGCCATACAAATCCGAGAACATGACGCTGAGTCGGCGTGAGTGTGGCCCAAAGCGCACGATGGGTTGTATCGCGGCCAGAATGGCTGCCAGACTGATCCGAGCGCGGCGTTATGGATCCCGGAGAGTCGGACTTAGCGAGTCCATGACTTCTACCAAGGGGCGTGGCGAGGCGCTGAGATGATTGCGTGTCTGTTCGTGACATGTCGACGCTCCGACTCTGCTCGCACGGCGCTCGACCAGTACAGGTGAGCAACGAAGGCGCCATTGAGTCCACACATTGTGGACTCGGAAATGCACGCTGACATCCTCAACGGACGCCATCGATGTCTGTTCTGGGGTCCGATCCTCGATTTCAGCGCGTTAGAGAGGGTTGAGGCAACTACCGCATACGGTTGACAGTGCAGATAATCCCCGAGAAAACAGCATGGATTGACGAGGCAGTCGATGTAGCAGTGCGACTGCTCACCACTCGCCGCGGAACACGCCACAGTCATAGACGCGACACGCAAACGACCCGCAGCAACAAGCTCAGTGTGCGTCCGGCTGCCTGAAGGCGAAGAGTCGCGGCATCGCATGGTGCGAATGCGAGTCATTACGGTGTCTTGGGCTTGTACTGCACAAGCGCTCGTGCTATGCCAGTGTGGACGAACTGAGTGGCACGACAATGACAGGCGAACGAGATTCTGAGTCGGTAGAGGCACTGCGTGTGGCGATGCGTGCGATGCTGGCGACGCCGACTGGCGAGTATCGAGACGTCCGACGCTCAGCAGAGCGTGCGACCTTGGTGCTACGCGAAGAGATCGCAACGGCCGTGCAAGAAACCATAAACGCTCACATGAGTCGCCTTGCGAGTGCCACGTACTCAAACAAAAAAGTCATGGCGGCCGATGTTACGGAAGAACTGCGAAATCTCGGGCTGGCGATCCGGTGCCCACGTACCGGACGAGCGTGTTCCTTGCAGGCCCATCCCGGTCGTGACCATGATGTAGGCCGGTTTAGGCTGGAGTACGCAGATGAAAGCGGCCAACGACACCATCCCATGACATCTGTAGAACTGCCCGCGTTGACCGTGATGCCGCTTCCCGTCGTCACAGCCAAGAATGCACATGGAACGAAAAGGGGCAGATAGCTCAGTGAGAACGACCCGCGCGCTCAGAAGGGCCTCATCCCGCAGATTAAGCTCGCCCAAATACCCAAGCGAACAGATGGTGCCTACTCGTCCCACCGAATGCTCTCGATCGTCACGACCTCTTTGCCGGCCTGGAGCATGTCGGTGCGATTGGACTCTCGAATCCACGGTACACGGTGTCGGATGATGCCGTCGAAGAGCCGCACCGTCGGCCGGCTGTCCGCGTTCAAGCCGGAGCCCTTGATCCGCACCTTTCGTCCCGGCAGGTGCAGCGTGATGCCTTCATCGGGCTCAAACTCCACTCGCTCCAGCCACGAGTAGCCGATCGCCAGTACGTGGCCGTCCTTCTTGCGAAGCTCAAGCATGATCGCTCGGTCACGAACGCCGCGGAGCCATCCAAAGCAGCCGAGGTTCTCGGCGTCGTCGGCGTCTCCGTCGGCAGCTGGACTGTCGGGCGCAGGCACCCGCTTCGTGTATTTGTCGAGCAGTTTATCTGTCACGGTCGTTCACCTCTCTGTCAGTTCGATGTGCCGTCACTGCTGCCGGTGTCTCGCGCTCCTGTTCGCTCAACCGCTCACGAATCACCCGATGCCGCACAGGATCGAGCCCTTCTACCAATTCCGTACCGCTGAGTCGCTCATCGCTCTGGCTCACCGCGTCCAGAAGCTCTTCCTTGTTGTCGGTGAAGACGAGCACCTGCTCGCGCCCGCGAGAAGCGCTCACGTAAAACTGCTCGCGAGATGATGCCGGAAACGATTCGGCGGACTGGCCGAGGAAGACGCGATCGACCGTCTTTCCCTGGCTCGCGTGGCTCGTCACGACCAGGCCGTAGGACAGGTGTCCGTAGTCCTTCGAAACGACCCAGCCGTTGTCGAGTTCCAGATCGCCATCGGGCGTGAATCTGTTGACCGTAAACAAGTCGCCGTTGTTGAGGCGATGCTCGCCGATCGTGGTGGTTCCGTTCTTTGTGATACGAAGTCGATCACCCGGCGACACCTCAAACTGCTTCTGCCGATACACGGTGAATCGTTTGGCTTGCTCCAGTGGCAAGCGATCGCGTCCGACGACTAGTCGCTGGCCCTTGCGGAACCCCTTGGCATTCTGGTGGAACACGAGCACGTCACCGGACTGATAGCTCGTCGGATCCAGACGCTGTCCGAGCGTCAGACTTGCAGGCACGAGCTGCGTGAACTCGCGTGCTTCGCTCGCCAGAAGGTGTTCGTCTCGAAGCCGCCGGCGAATCGTGTCGGTGATTCTGTCACCCTCCGAGTGGGTCGGTGACACCACCAGTGCCGACTTGCCCGCCCGCAGCGATTCCACGTACGCGGATGCCAGAGCACCGTAGCGGTCATCGTCCGGCACCTCACGAATCCAACCCAGGCGGTCAAGACGATTGAATCCGTCCGCCGTACGTCCCTCACTCAGATCCTTTACCGCGGCTTTGTATTGGTCTCTCTGTCGCTGAATCTCCCTGATCTCCGCCGGCCTGAGTCCGGCTTCTTCTTCCAGCAGCCGCAGGGCGGCACCGCGTTCGACCGAGCCGTGCTGGTGTCGATCGCCGGAAAGGACAACGCGAGCATCAAGACGACCGGCCAAGTCGAAGACCTCTCGCATCGTCTTCGTGCCGATCAGGCCGGCTTCGTCGATCCAGATCACGCCGCCACGTATCTCCGCCTGCAGCGTCTCGTCCGCAATTAGCCTCGCAACCGTGTCGGCAGACTCGAAGCCCTCGCGGCGAAGGACGCCGCGGCTCGCATCGGCTGACGGAGCGAACGCAAAGACGCTCATGCCCGACTCTTCAATGCCGCGGCGAGCCTCCTGCATCATGGTTGTCTTTCCGGTGCCGGCTGCTCCTCGAATTACCATGACACGGTCACGAGACTCAAGCACATGACGGACCGCCGCCCTCTGCTGGCCGTTCAGGCGACGATCGGCGAATTCTTGACGATCCGGATTGATCGGCCGGCAGGCGCCGCGTCCATCGCGAGCAAACGCGAGCATCCTGCTCTCCTCTTGCAGCACGTCCGTGGTCGTGACCAGCCGCCGACCGCCGCGAGTCGCACGCACAAGCGGTTCATTCTCTACGAGTTGCTCGATTGTTTCTCTAGACGCCTTGCCGACGCCTTGCTTGATCGCTTCGGCCAGGAGTGTTCGCTCCGGGACAACCGATGCTCGCTCAAAGCAGTGCTCCATTGATCGCAGTACGGCATCCTTCGCAGCCTGATCGTCTTCACCTACGAACTCTCGCCCGACACGCCGCGTCAGAGCGTCGAGTCCTGCCGCTTCGTGGTCGGTCATTCGGGACCGCCAGAGTGTGTCCAACTCGGGCATTGTCAGTTGCTTGGCCTTTCCGGACCGGGTTTGTGCTCCGAGTTCGGCCTTCGCATCCGGGTCGGTGATGCCCCGCTCTTTGGCGAGCTTCTCGATGTGGGCCGTCCGGCGTGAGAACTTCGCGAGCGTTTTAACGTCAACGCCCTTGAGTTCCCAGCCGGTCGCGGTGCGTTCAGTCTCCAAGCCGAGTTCCTCCAGACGGCGAGCGAGACGCGAATGGAACACCGCCTCGAAATACGGTGCGTCCCGTTTCAGATCGCCGAACTGCCCCGCCTTCCAGCGATCCTCCTGTTGGTCGAATGTCGCGTTGAAGACGAAGCAGTGGGCGTGCAGGTGTGGGTCCGGCACGCCATCCTCCGGGCGAGCAGTGAGGTGGACGAACTCGCCCCAGACCAAATTGCCGGTTTCGCGGTCTTCGTTCTTTCCTCCGCGGCGAACGCGGGCCTTTGCCTCTGACTCGATGTCCTCCATCGTGGCATCGACTGACTCCTGGAATGCCGTGAGCAGGCGATCGTCCTGGGTGAGACCGTACAGCAGTGACACGCTCTTCGGGCAGTGGAAGTTGAAGTCGTATCCGACGCGGCGTTCGCTCTTGCGTCGAATCGTCAACGAGTCTCCGGTGTCCGGTCGGCGATTATCGCAGAGCTGATCCCAGTCACCACGATCGATAATGCCGGTGAGTCCCAGACGCTCAGCAGCCTTGCCGCGCCAATGCCCCTCTAGCTCTTGGCCCTCGGTGTAGTAGTCGGCCGTGCTGTAGTAGCTCTTGGCCCGCGATGCACTGTTGCTCTGAGTTACACGAAGCATGGGTCCATCCTGTCACGGAAATCCTTCGATTCCGTTAACGCGGCGATGCTCAGCCGAGAATCGGTCTGATGCTCGCTCGTCTACGTTCGCGGGTTCGGCGAGGTTGCGGTGTGTTTGTCAGTAGCTGTGGTGCGGTGTACTCGTCCCCTCGTCTCCACCTGAGAGCGACACTGCCCGCGTCCCATTCATGGCACTGTGAAACCGCAGCCGGTCCGTTCAAGCTGCCAAGGCCGCTTTCCGCAGGCGGAAGCCTTCGGCCTTTCGCTTGACCGGTGCGCTGCGCCCCGTCTCTCGCGGCTTCATTCATCGTGCCATCGGGACGCGATAGGCGTGTCCCACCAACGAAGGAGACTCAATATGAACGACACGACCACACCAACCAACATGAGCAATCGCACACCGAGCCACATCGCGTACCAGGTCCGCGACCGCGAAGGCAAGAAGGGCATCTGGACCCGAATCGGTTCAGCTTGGCCCCATGCCGACGGCAACGGCTTCAACATCCAGATCGAAGCTGTGCCTCTGGATGGACGCATCAGTCTTCGCATCCTCACGGACATCAAGGAATAGCCATCAACCGGGCGGGCCTTCGGACCCGCCCATCAACAGAAAGGACTCCACAATGACCAACACGAACCTCCAGCCCCTTGACCACTTCTCCTATGGACGCGACTCCGATGGATGCGATGACCTCTGGGTCATCCATTGCCCCAATCAGCAACGGGATGTCGCCCGCATCACCTTCTGGGATTGCTCGCCGGAATGCATGGAACGTACCGAAGCGGACGCCAAGCTGCTTTCCGCCGCTCCCAACCTCTACAACGCCGCGAGGGAGTTCCTTGCCGCTCTTGAGTCCCTCCCGGGCCGCGACCTAAGCGTTGAGATGCTCCAGGCCGAGCAATCGGCGATTCGAGCCATCGCCCAGGTCGAAGGAGGCTCCCATGCGTAGCTCTAGCGTCGTCAATCCGTTCTTTGCCAATAGCGTTCATGCATCGAAGAACCTCCAGACCGTGCTTCGACAGCCGGTGTTCGCGAAGCTACCGCGGATACCCATCAACGGAAGCCCAGTTCCTCACCTCACGAGCCTGTACCACAATACCGATGCTGGCGAGTATGGCCGAAGGAGCTATCCGGGCAACTGCGGCGGAAACCTCATCAAGGACCTGTTGATGTACTTCCGACCACGCCTCGTCTTGGATCCCATGACCGGCAGCGGGACGTGCCAGGACGTATGCCGCGAACTGCGTGTCCCCTGCCGAGCCGGCGACATACACGAGGGCTTCGATGCGACCAGTATGGACGCGATGACGGCACTGGCTGGGCAGGACCCGGTGGACTTCGTCTGGGCTCATCCGCCGTACTGGAGGCAGAAGCTCTACGCCACCGATGAACGCGATCTCTCACGAACAGGAACGCTGGAGGCATTCCTCGCTCGCTATGAGGCATTCATCAGGGCGGCTACCGGTGTGCTTGTTCCGGGTGGCCGGCTTGCGATCCTCATGGGGGACTACAGCGACCGCGACGCTGGCTTCGTGCCCTTGGTCTACCACACAAAGCGACTTGCATTCGAGGCTGGCTTGAGGCAGTGTTGCACGGACATCATCCGCTTCAGCCACGGAGCGACCAGCGGCCGCAAGGTCTATCGCTCGTCGTTCATCCCGGGGCTTCACGACGTGTGCATGATCTTCGAGAGGAGCCGAGTATGACGACCGCTGAAATGACCTATGAGCCTGCCTACACACCGTCGCAGAGGCAGAGCCTCCGCCGCCTTCACGGTCAGGCGAGAGCCATCTTCGAGCAGGTGCTCGACTCCATGGACAAAGCTGAGGCACTCCCGGCACCCGAAGGCTCCGACTACGTGGCTCTCATGGAGGCCATCATTCTGGAGGCTGCCGAACGTCGCGAGTACTTTCGCCTGACGCTCGGGTGATGAGGGATGCTGTCAAGGACATCCTCGACGACGCGTTCCACGGGTGCGCCTTCGCCGCTCTCGTGGAACTGGCAGGCCATTCTCAAGGTTGGCCAGCGAGTGAGGCTGTGAAACGACTCGCATATGACCTGTACGAGGACTCCTTGCGTCGCCGTGGCTCGGCGGACGTGTCAGTCGAATGTCATGAAACTGTCACACACACGCAGCGAGTGGCGTGGTAAGGTCAATTAGGAGCACCGATTCAGATGACTACACCCAACCCGCTGCATCTCGCAAACACGGCCCAGCACATGGCTCGCTCCGCTCCCGGAGGCGATGCCGCCGTGTTCAACAAGGTCGCGATGGTGTGCATGGGCGTCATGGCTGCAGCGTCGGTCGTGCAGGTGCTCCAGCCGATCCTCAGCAACCTGAACCGCAAGCACGCCGACCGTGTTGCTGATGACCGGGGAAGACATCGCTAGACACTGCCCTCTCCAGCAGATCGACCAACGCAACGTGACCCAGCAACCCTGTCACCGCTGGTGAGATCATATTCGGAGCATCAGGGCTGCCGAGAAGGCCACTCTTCCACGCAGTAAAGGGTTGCTCTGTTTCAAGGCAATGACCGTCCCCTACGCCGCGTTTGACCCCGTGCAGACCGCTACCACAGTGACCAGCTCAGACGAAGCAGCCAAGACAAGAAGTTCATCAGACGTCTCCCCTAGCAGTGCTTAGGCCAATCTTTCACCGTGAAAGATTGACGGCTGGCTGTCACGCCATCACGCCATCATGCCAGCTTGTCGTCTTGCCAGCCTGCTGTCTGGATAGCTGGCTGGCTGTCCATCGTGCCATCGTGCTGGCACGTCAGCATGACAGCACACCAGCAAGCAAGGCGGACAACAAGCTGCCCTGCCATCGTGAAAGAGTGCTTGCCAGCAAGCCTGCAATCGTGCTATTCGTTAGAGCATGATCATCGTCGTCGCAAACTCCAAGGGCGGTGTCGGCAAGTCCACTCTTGCCGTACACCTTGCCGCCTGGCTCTTTCACCAGGGCCATCGCGTCACGCTCGCCGATTGCGATACCCAGCAGTCATCGTCGGAGTGGATACGGGAGGCGCGGCCCGAGGTGAGGACCGTCCGACTCGACAATCCCGACATCATCCTGAATGAACTCCCGGTGCTCGCCCAAGACGCGGACTTTGTTGTCGCCGACGGACCGGGCAGTCAGACCGAGACCAGCCGTGCTTTGCTGCTCCGTGGCGACCTAGCGATTGTCCCGTGCAAAGCGAGCATGCTGGAGGTCCGGGCGTTGGCCAAAGCGACCGACGTGCTCCGCCAAGCCCAGGACATCCGCGGTGGTCATCCCAAGGCCGTCATTGTGCTCAGCATGGTGGGTAAGAACTACCGGCTCACCCAGGACATGAAGGACGCCGCCGCCGCACTGTCGCTGCCGCTGGCATCGGCCGCGATGATTCTCCGGCAGATCTACGCGGACGCGCCCGGCCAGGGTGCCGTGGTGTGGGACATGGGGGCTCGCGCCCGCGACGCGGCGAACGAGGCCGATCAACTGTTTCGAGAGATTCTCCCGCACGCCGTTCGCAGGCCGGCCGCGATCAGTGCGGTTAGGAAGAAAACCACATCCAGATAGAGGAGGGACGTATGGCTGATCGACGCACACTCACAGAAGGACTCAAGGCCACGCCACCTCCCATCGACACGGGCAAGGAGCGAGACTTCGTGTTCGCCGGCAAGGAGGCACCTGCCGGCGGAACGGTCACGCTGAGCCGTACGCCGATCAGCACGAGAGTGCGTGCCGACTTCGCGCTTGCTCTCAAGCGAGCGTCGCTAGAGCGCCAACTCAAGGCGATCTCACCGAACACGCTTCAGGACATTCTGGAGGAGGCAATCGAGCCGTGGCTCAAAGCCAATGGCTACCTCTCGTGATCGACGACGACCGGATACTGACCCCGAGGGCGGGCTTGACGAGGCAACAGTGGGGCCTCCTCATCGCCGGAGATCAGATCCGCCAGGAGCCGCCCGACCGCTTGCAGTTCTCGCACTCTGTGCTCTGTCAGGTGGGCATCCCACGGAAACACACACCCGAGCGTCGGTACGAACGCTCGAATGGAAACCTCAGCCTGCTCATCGAAGGCGGCAGCCTGTGGAATGGGCTGTCATGGATCGAGCAGCCTTTGCCCTACGGAGCGATTCCCCGTCTCGTCATGGTTCATATCAGCACCGAAGCAGTCAGGACAAAGAGCCGCGTCATCGACGTTGGCGAGAGCATGCGTCAGTTCCTGACACAGCTAGGACTGCAAACCAGTGGAGGGCGCCGGGGCGGCTACACCGCTCTCAAGAAGCAGCTTCAAGCCCTTGCGGCTTGTCGCATGACGCTCGGCATGACCGACGGCGACCGCGTCTCAACCATCGACGCAAAGCCGATCAAGCGGTTCGACGCTTGGCTGCTGAATGGTGACCATGACGGGTCACAGCGAACGCTGTGGCCGGGAGAGCTTGAGTTGTCGGAGGACTTCTTCGACACTCTCACCCGGCACGCCGTGCCGCTCGATTTCCGGGCACTGGGAGCCCTCAAACACTCGGCACTCGCCCTGGACATCTACACGTGGCTCGCTCATCGGCTCCCGCGAGTCACCAATCCGCTCGGATCGAAGGTCAGTTGGTCGAATCTGAAGGACCAATTCGGCCAGGACTACGGACGGTCCAAGGACTTCAAGAAGGCGTTCCGGCATGCTCTGCGGCAGGTGTGCACGGTTTACCCGGATGCCAATCTCCGCGACTTCCCAGGCGGTCTGATTCTCCAGCCGTCACGTTCTCCGGTACCTCGCACAATTGTTTCCATGAGTCCCCCGAGCCTCCGTCAAGGCGACTGAAAACGCCTGTGGCATTCGGGCCACACCTCTGACTTATCCACGCTGAATCGCCCTCCCTCCGTGCGCTGAATCACCCTCCGAATCCCGCCTTCGATGCGCTGAATCGCCCCCCCGTAAAACCTAGAGCATTACCTATACCTCTTCCTATGTTGATCGGCGACTTTCTGTGGACAACTCTCGGCCGCTGATCGACGGATGAATCGCTTCGCCGAGCCCAGCCCAAAGGCCGCGAACGACGAAGCTCGGCACCAGACCACCGCACGGGTCTGCAATCGTGGTGGGGCAGATACCACGCTTCGCGTGGGCATTCAGGACGATGAACCGGGTCGAATGGCCGGCCGCAAGCCAACGCGACCGTCTACGCATCAACGCCTTCAAGCCCGGCACTCGTCAGTCGAGCCTTGACCGCGACCGAGCATTCTGAGTGAAGTGAACTTCGGACGCCACGCCAACTCTGGAGCAGCCGTCGCTCCGTTCAAATCAACACCGCCGCGAAGGATAATCCGAGTCGGCACAGACTGACCCACGGGCAAGACCTTCGGGCGGATCGGGACTCGACACTCTCTCGCCCCCGAGGCGGCCCAAACTTGTTCCACGCGAACGCTCTTGCGCAAGGCGAGGGATGAGCAACGATCCGAAGCGCGGCACTCAGCGGCATCGCAGATGGCGGTTGCTCGCTCCCATGAATTGCGTCGGCTACTGAATGGCCCTGTCGGCTCACAAGGCATTCGGCTTTCAAACGCTCCGCTCCCGCCGTCACCGCTGCGCTTCCGGTCTCCGGGCCTTGCACACCTCACGCCAGACCCGCCCGGAGCGCCCGCACCTTGGGGGCTGCGGGTTCGGTCTGTCATTCGTTTGTGCAGCTTCGCTGGCCCTCCAACCTCCTGCCGGCTTCGCTGCGCTCGCTCCATTGCACCCGCGAGTGGCCCCGTTGCTTGCGAAGGGGCCGCACGTCGCGGGTCCCGCAAAGGAGCAAAGACATGAAAGCCGAAGAAGCCAAGAAGATCGCCGACCAGGCCCTCCAGAATCTGACCGACGCACTCAAGAACGGAAAGAGCGAGCGAATCACGCAATACCTCGCGATGCTCGCCAAGTTCCACCGGTACAGCTTCGGGAACGTCCTCCTCATCCTCTCGCAGATGCCCGCGGCGACCCACGTCGCCGGGTTCGGCACGTGGAAGCAGATGGGCCGCTTCGTCAAGAAGGGCGAGAAGGGGATCGTGATCATCGCCCCGATGAGCATCCGACCGAAGGAGGACAAGCCCGAGGGCCAGGAGCCGTCCGACCGAGCCAAGCCCATCCTCCGATTCCGCGGCGTGTACGTCTTTGACGTGACCCAGACCGACGGCCAGGAGCTCCCGGAGCCGTCGCGAGTCAGTGGCGATCCTCAGCAGTACCTCACCAAGATCAAAGAGCAGGTCGCGGAGCGAGGCATCAAGCTCGACTACGACGACCTGCCGCCGGGAGCCGACGGCGTCTCACGCGGTGGACGGATCAGCATCCGCCCCGGCCTGGAGCCGGCCAACGAGTTCTCAGTCATCGTCCATGAACTCGCCCACGAGCTTCTGCATCGTGGTGACCAGCGCCCCACCAGCAAGACCGTGCGGGAGACCGAAGCAGAAGCCGTCGCCTTCGTCGTCTGCCAGGCCATCGGGCTGGAGACAGGCTCGGCCGCGAGCGACTACATCCAGCTCTATGACGGCAAGAGCGAGACGCTCGCCGCGTCTCTGGATCGAATCCAGCACGTCGCCGCGGACATCATCGCGGCCATCCAATGCCCCAACGAGCAGGCGATCGCAGCCTGACTCATCGACACCCCGGCGGGAAACCGCCGGGGTGTCATTCTGTTCCAACGCGAAGTGCACCGTGTTGATGGAGCGGGAGACGCGCCCCCTCTCCCGCTCCAAGCCTCACCCTCTACCCCAACGAGCAGGTGGCTGCAACTCCTCATTGACAAGTCTATCATGTGCCGATAGAGACGGTGGATGCCCCAAGGAGCCCTGCTGTGCTGTACGAGCGATCTCTCGGAATCGAGCAACGACTGCAATCTGTGCTGGACCTTGTCCGGTCCGGTCGCTACTCCACGCCCGTCATCGCTGAAAAGCTCGGGGTGTCAGTGCCCACTGTGTCACGCGACGTGACTGCGCTTCGAGAGCGGGGCCACGACATTCGTGCAGAGAGACGAGGAGATTGCTGGCGATTCGTCTTGGAAGAACGCGGATCCGGCAACCGACACGTGGCAGCACACTCCAGAGGACGAAAGACGGTGACCGCATGAACGCAGAAATCCTCAAGAGAATCGTCCGCGCCATTGCGGAGGGATCGCAGAGCGACCTGGACCGTCTCGCAAACAAGGTGGTGGAGACTGAGCGAAAGACGGGCCACACTCGGCTCGCCGGGGAGCTTGAGTCCATCCTCAACGAGGCCAGACCGCGCCGCAACGGAAAGCACACGCCGGCTGAGTCACGAGGTGCGCTTCAAGAGCTTCCTCAGAGTCGGCGATTCGGCGAGCAGCTTGCCACGCTCATTCCCAGAGATGAACTGGAGCACCACATGGTGCTTCCTCCGTTGATCGAGGAACGATTTGCTCGGATCGAGTGCGAGTACGCGGCAAGAGAGCGTCTTGGAGCATACGGACTCATGCCTCGGAAGCGCATCTTGTTGTACGGGCTGCCCGGATGTGGAAAGTCATTGGGCGCGAAGCGACTTGCATGGAACACGGGGCTCCCTCTAATGAAGGTGCGGTTTGACGCACTGATTTCGTCCTACTTCGGCGAATCGGCTACAAACCTTCGCTCCGTCTTCATGGCAGCGAAGGAACGACCCTGTGTGTTACTCTTGGACGAGTGCGACTTCATCGCGCGCTCCCGAGGCAACTCCAAAGACATTGGAGAGGCAAGCCGCATCGTCAACTCTTTGCTCCAGTTGATGGAGGAATACGACGCCCCCGGGCTACTGGTGGCGACTACCAACGTGGAGGCATCTCTCGATCACGCGCTGTTTCGTCGCTTCGACGACGTGTTTCAAGTACCGCCCCCGGGTCCTGTTGAAGTCGAGCAGTTGCTCAAGACCACGTTGTCCTCAGTACCCGTGGATGAACAGGTGGATTGGAACAAGCTCATCGACGACCTCGCAGGTGCGTCCGCAGCAACAGTGGTCAAGGCCGCTCGCGATGCAGCGAAGGCCGCGGTGCTGAAGGGTCGAAGGACGGTCACAGACGCTCACCTTCGCGACTCCGTCGCGGAGGCGAGGCGAAGCGATGCAAAAAAGCAGGGTTCGTGATCGATGCCAAATACACACCAGTTCGAACATCTACCCCTTGTCTTGCGCGAACGGGGTCCGGCCCGATACAGCGGCGGTCCGCGAGTCGATCCCGCCACGCTTCTCGCAAAGCAGAACAGGACGGCTCATGCCACCGCGCTCCAGACACCTGCGAGCGCCGTTAGCCTCACGTGGCAAACCCAACAGGCGCAGCGGGCACAGGCAGGGTTGCCGAAGCTGCCGGCCGGCGTACCACTTCTCCTGAAGATCGACTCCTCTCTGGACATCGACGACCTTCGGCATGTCTTCGACTTCGAGGTGGTATCCGAGCAAGACGACGGGTTCGTCATCGTCGCTTCCCAGGACATCGTTCTCACGCGATTCCTACAAAAACTCCGGGACTTCACTGGCACAGTCACGGGGTCCGGCACGGTTGCGAGTGTCCATGAGCTTCGCCAGGACCCCACTCAGGAAGAGCGCCTTCGGCGAGTGCTGTCGGAGACGCTGTTTGCTGAGTGGGCTCAAATGCCGGATGACCGTCGGTACGTGTGCGATGTAAGCGTCGCATGCACAGGAACGTGGCAGGTTACGAAGCGGCCGAAGCGTGGGCGCATGACCGATCAGACATGGGCACGAAAGATCGCGGAGTGGTCAAGCAAGAGGCAGACGGCCTACGAACTGTGGGACGCTCTCCAGGGGGAACGCCTTGACCTTCTGCGCAAATTTGTCGATTTCTACCAAGGAAAGATGCTGGACATCGTCCATGAGGATAATCCCGAGTCCGCATCCTTGCCCGACAGCTTTTCTGTGCGTCTAGACATCGTCGCCAAGGGCCTCAAGGACCTAGTCCTCAACTGCCCGTTCATTTTCGAGGTGGTCGAACCGGACGATATCGAAACCCCGCAGCAGGTTGCCCGGACTCAGGTACAGGTCATGCAGCAGGTGCAGCTTGTTGCGCCAGATCCTGCGGCTCCCGCGGTTTGTGTTATCGACGGCGGCATTCAGGAGGGGCACTTCTGGCTTCAGCCCGCCATCGACGGGACAGAATCGCGTTGCTATCTGCCCGCCACCCCGACCGACGTGAACGACCATATCCGTGACGGGGGACACGGCACCCGTGTCGCTGGTGCAGTGCTCCACGGCGATGCCGTTCCCAAGAACGGTCGCGTCAACCTGGAATCGTGGATTCAGAATGCCCGAGTCCTGGATGCCAACAGCGTCATGCCTCCGGAGCTGTTCCCCCCGACCGTGCTTCGCGAGGTGGTCAAGCAGTACCACGAGGGAGCGAGGAAGACTCGAATCTTCAACCACTCAATCAACGCCGATGCACCATGCCGCACACGGCACATGTCCGCGTGGGCGGCAGAGATCGACCGTCTCAGCGGCGAGTACGACATTCTCATCGTCCAGAGCGCTGGGAACATCGGAGGCATCTCTGAGCTCTTGCAAAGGGGCCATCCTTACCCCGAGTATTTCAACGATCCCTCCTGTCGGATTGCCAATCCCGCCCAGAGTTTTCAGGCCTTAACTGTCGGGTCAGTCGCCTACGGCGCCTTCGAGAGCACGGGATGGCGGAGCTTTGCGACACAGAAGGGCGAACCGTCTGCATTCAGCCGTTCGGGTCTGGGTATCTGGGACTCCATCAAACCAGAGGTAGTGGAGTACGGGGGTGACTGTCTTGGGAGCAGGGGCACCCCGCGATCGATCAGCACGCCGACCATTGGACGAGATTGCTATCCCGAGTTGGTGCGTGCCACAGCGACCGGCGGACCGGCGTACGACCGCGATCAGGTCGGAACATCGTTCGCAGCACCGAAAGTGTCAAAGATCGCCGCAAGACTCCAAGTCACACTGCCAGATCAATCGTGCTTGCTCTACCGCGGCCTGATCGTCCAATCGGCTCAGTGGCCCGAATGGGCGGATGCGCTCCCCGCAGATCAACAGACCTTGCTCCTAAAGCGCATCGGCTACGGCATACCGGACATCGAGCGAGCCACGACCAACACCGATCATCGCACGACGTTCATCACGGGCGAGGACCGCGACTTGTCCCCCGGCGACTGCCACATCTACCAGGTGCGTGTCCCTGATGAGATGCGTCGCTCAGGTGATGATTACGACATCCGCGTCGAGGTCACGCTTTCGTATGTCGCAGAACCCCGGCGGACCCGTCGCAATCACCGGGGCTACTTGTCCGTGTGGCTGGACTGGATCAGCAATCGGCGGGGCGAGACGTTCGAGGCATTTCTGACACGTGCTCTCAAGGATGACGATGAGGCGATTCAGCAGGGAACCAGCTTTGGCTGGACCATCGAGCGTCAGGGAGACAACGGGCGCCTTCGCGGAGTACGCCGCACTGTCGGCACGGTCCAGAAGGACTGGGCGGTTCTGAAGTCCAACCAGTTACCCGAGGACTTCTGCATCGCCGTTCGGGGCCATCGGGGATGGAGCCAGGACCCGGAAGCCGCGGCCCGGTATTGCCTTGCGGTGAGTTTCGAGATCGTCGGAAAGGAAATCCCCATCTACGAGCCACTTCGCGTCGCCGTTCAGGAACTCCAGGCCGAGGTCGCCGAGTCTGAAGCACAGGTGGAGGTGGAAGAATGAGACTTACCCAGCAACAGCTTGAAGCACACCTCTGGGGTGCGGCGAACATCCTTCGTGGCAAGACCGCCGGCCAGGACTACAAGAACTACATTCTGTCGCTCATGTTCTACAAGCGTCTCTGCGACCAGTGGGAGAACGAGGCAGACGAGGCCATCGCCGAGTTGGAACGGCAGCAGGGCAAGCCGTTTACGGACAAGCAGAAGGCGGTCTTCCGAGCACGCGGAGAACACCGCTTCAAGATTCCTGAGGGCGCTCGGTGGGGCGACGTTCTCGCCGTGTCAGAGAACATCGGCGAGAAGCTCACAACCGCGATGCGAGCCGTTGCCAGCGCCAACGAAGAGCTGCGCGGCGTGTTCACTGTGGATTGGAATCAGCCCGCCCCGGACGCGAGCGGCAAGAAGCTGATACCCAACGAAGTCGTGCATGCTCTGATCCAGCACTTCGACGAGGTGGACCTGTCGAACAAGAGCGTGCCGGCGGACATCCTTGGCAGAGCCTACGAGTACCTGATCAAGCAGTTTGCCGACGATGCCGGTGCCAAGGCGGGTGAGTTCTTTACGCCGCCGGAAGTCGTGGACATTCTCGTCCGCATCCTGGAGCCTACGGCCGGCGACACCATCTACGACCCGACGTGTGGCAGCGGTGGCATGCTCATCCACTCCGCGGACTTCCTCCGTGAGAAAGGGCATAACGCCCTCGCGGCAAGGTACTTTGGACAGGAGATGAACTGGGGCAACTACGCCATTGGCAAGATCAACTCCGTATTGCACGGACTTGAGGCCGACATCCGTGGTGGAAGCAGCACAATCACCGATCCGCAGTTTCTTGACCACGGCAAGGTCAAGCAGTTCTCCACCGTGCTCGCGAACTTTCCGTTTTCCGACGAGTTCTGGTGGCTCAAACCGGAGCAGCAAACGGATGACAAGAAGAAGAGGGACAAGCTCAAGAAAGAGGTCTTTGGTAAAGAGGGATACAAAGACGTCTACGGGCGCTTCGGGCGAGGTGCCGGATTCAAAGCCCCACCGGCTGGCTATGGCGACTACGCATTCATCCTTCACATTCTCGCCTCACTTACCGACAACGGCCGGTCAGGCGTGGTATGCCCACAAGGCGTCTTGTTTAGAGGTCAGCCTGAGGTTGAGGACGAGACAGGGGAGTTCGACGAGGATGGCAACCCCGTAATTAAGCGCCGGAAGGCGGACGATGAGCATCTTATTCGCCAGGGATTGCTTGACGCGCGGCTGATTGATGCGGTCATCTCGCTACCTCTCAATATTTTCTACGGCGCAACCGTCCCCGCTTGCCTTTTAATTCTGCGAAAGAAGCGCCCTCCCGCGAGGCATGACAGCGTACTTGTGGCATACGCAGCCCGCCATTTCCGGGCACTGTCCGACCAGAACGAACTTCGGCCACAAGATGTGATGAGGATACTCGTCCACTACCACGCCTACGGCGACCCCCAAAAGGTGCCCGCATTGGTCCGGGAGCACGGTGGGCGGCTCCGAAGCCAGATCGATCAGCGAGAAGCTCAAGAGGTCGAGCGAATCAAGGCACTATACCGAGAGCATGAGGAGAGACTCGCCACCATCGACTCTGAACTCGCGACGCTCAACAACGACGCCACACGCGAGAAGAACAAGGCAGAGAAAGCCAAGCTTGTGGCGAAGGTATCCAAGGTCGAAGCTCAGCGTGCAAAGCTGGTCACGAAGCGTGTTGAGCGAGACCAGAGAATCGAGGTGGTCCGAAAGCAGGCGGAGGAAGACCGTGCGGCGATCGACATTGTCGGCGAGGAACTGTCGCGTCTGTATGACGACCCTGCTGAACTTGCGAAGCACGCACGCGTCGTGCCATTCGATGAAATCCGCGACAACGAATACAACCTGAACGTGCCTCGCTACGTTGACACCTTTGAACCTGACAGAACCCCCGGCGTGCCGCAAGCTATTGCGGCGCTTAAGGCGGCGGAGCTGACTGCAAAGGAGTCGGAACGATCTCTACACGCATTACTCCGAGAGATTGGCTATGACACTGAGTAAGAACCTCTCGGGATGCCAAGTTGTCCACGTCGATGCGCTGCCCGCCAGCTGGGAGTGCGAGCCCCTGGGGAATCGGATTGAGCTCGAGTATGGACGTGCACTTCGTGAAGAGCAGCGGCGGCCAGGCGATACCATGGTTTACGGTTCCAATGGTCCGGTTGGCACCCACAATGTGAGGTGGCTTGAGCCATCGGGCATTCTTGTTGGCCGGAAGGGGAGTGTTGGCAGTATTCACTTTGCGACAGCTCCCTACTGGCCAATTGATACGGTGTACTACGTACGGGCGCTGAAGCCCGATGCATTCCGGTATCTCTACCACTTGCTCGACTATCTACCACTTCGCTTCTTGAACGCCGCCACTGGAGTCCCCGGTCTCTCTCGCCGCGACGCCTACGCCCTTCGCGGCGTGTTTCCGCCCAAGCCGGAGCAAGAGCGAATCGTGAGTGCCTTGGATACCGTCGACAAAGCCATCGCCTCGACCGAGGCTGCGCTTGGGGCGGCAAAGGACCTTGCTGCTTCCCTCGTGACCAATGCGATCGACAAGGCGAGAGCTCCGTCGAAACGCCTGCGGGAATACGTCGCAGACGTGCGTTACGGCACATCGCAAGCGTCGAACGACCGCGGATGGGGTCATCCAACGCTGCGGATCCCCAACGTGGTGGGAGACCAGTTGTCGCTCTCAGATGTGACGTACGTTGATCTCCGTGCTGTTGACGTGGCACGCCTTCAACTCAGAGATGGAGACTTGCTACTCGTTCGCACCAACGGCAACCCGGGCTACGTAGGTCGCTCCGCTGTGTTCAGGGCACCTGATGCACGTCAGTGGGTGTATGCGTCGTATTTGATCCGAGTCCGTCTGAAGCCTGGCCTCTTGCCGGAGTATGTGAACATTTACCTTGGCACCGAGCGAGGTAGGAGAGAGTTGCTGCGAAGGGTGACAACGTCTGCCGGTAATCACAACATCAACTCCAACAGCATCAAGCTACTGTCGCTGCCAGTCCCCTCCTCTACTGAGGAGCAGCAACACATAGTGCGGGTGGGGACCGCGGCCAGGGAGCGATGTTCGTCGCTGTTGGTCTGCCTTGCGGCTCTTGAGGAGCTGAAGCTGGGTCTGCGACGTGTTCTCTTCACCGGCCAGACCCCCGCCTTGCGAGCAACGACCGAACCGATTGGAGCGCTATGAGCGAATCAGGCTACGTCGAGATGCCGGTGATTCAGTGGCTGTCCGGCTTGGGCAGCTCAAAGCCCGGCGACAAGGGACTCGGGTGGACCTATCGCACCGAAGCGACGATGTCCAACTATTCCCGACCTCTGGAGGACCCGCTCGTAGAGCAACTGCTTGTAGAAGCAGTGCAGAGAATCAACTCAGAGGTGCAAACAGAAGCACAGGCTCGCTTGGCGGTGAGTGCATTGCGGAAGGCGATGTCGCATCCGGACAAGCTCACCGCTAATCGCACGACACTCGATCTCCTACGCGACGGCGCCACGGTCGAGATTGTCCCGGGAAAGCCCGCTAAGACAGTTCGTTTCATTGAGTTCGACCCTGCCAAACAGCACCTCAACGATTTCACGGCCACGAACCAATACCGTGTGCAGGGTGTGAAGCAGTGCCGCGAGGACACCGTGCTCCTGGTCAACGGCATCCCGCTTGTGATTGCTGAGTACAAGAGCTACGTCGCCAGCAGCAAAGACTGGACCGAGGCGGTCCACCAGCTACACCGATACCAGCGGCAAGCGCCATTGATCCTCGCCCCGAACGTCTTCTGCGTCGGGGCGGACGAGCAAGAGTTTCGGTACGGCACGGTGCTCTTCCACGATGCGTCCAAAGAGGACATCGACCGGCACCTTGACACTTGGGGCCGTTGGCTGAGCCTTTACCCGGACAAAAAGGAGTGGTGGAACAGCCCGGATGCGGACAAGGCAGACGATGCCCTCCAGGTGCAGATCCAGGGCCTTCTCCGGCTCAAGCCGTGCCATGTGCTCGACTTTCTTCAGCACTTCATCGCGTTCGAGACCAAGAAGGGCAAGACAGTCAAAAAGATTGCCCGCTACCAGCAGTTTGAAGCGGTCAACGACATCGTGGACCGCACAGTGGGACACATCGGGAAGCCGGCAGAACCACAGGAGCGGACCGGTCTGATTTGGCACACGCAGGGCTCCGGCAAGTCTCTGACGATGCTTTTCGCCGCGTACAAGCTCCGCCGCCATGCGGCGCTCAACAACCCGACCGTCATGATCGTCGTGGATCGCCGCGACCTGAAGACGCAGCTCTCCGACGACTTTGACGCGTGCGACTATCCCAACGTTGAAAAGGCTTTGGGAGTGGAGGACTTGAAACGGAAGCTCCGCAGTGACTGGCGAGGCACGCTCGTGACCACGGTCCAGTCCTTCCAGAAAATGGGAGACGTTGACCCACGAGAGCGGGACAACGTCGTTAGCCTCATCGACGAGTGTCACCGCAGCCAGAAGGGGGCCGGTACTGAGAGCTACGCGATGACGATGCGCGTGAAGCTCCCAAATGCCTTCCGGTACGGATTCACCGGCACTCCGATCGACCGGACGATGGTCAACACGCACCGCGACTTCGGTCCGCGGGTCGGCGACGAGCAAGAGCGGTATCTCAGCTACTACGGGATCAAGAGAGCGATCAAAGACGGCGCCACGCTTGAGGTCCACTACATCCGTGACAAGGTTCCGTTCGAGGTTGCCGAGGAAGCCTTGAGCGTCGGCTTCGAGAAGATGTGCGAGGAGATGGAGCTTGAGGATGAGGAAGCGAAGGACTTTGTCCAGAAGAAGAAGTCTCAGTGGAAGGAGATCGCTCGACTGCCGGAGCGCGTTGACATTGTGCTGGACAGGGTGCTGACGCACTTCCTGGAGCACCCAGACCCCAGCGGGTTCAAGGCCCAACTTGTCGGCGTCGATCGGACTGCGTGCGTTCGCTACAAGGAGGCTTTGGACGTGAAGCTCAAGGCCCGAGGGCTGCCGGCAGAGTGGTCAGACGTGATCATTTCGGAGGCTCAGAACGACGAGCCCGAGCTTCAGAAGTTCCACTACGGCAAGCAGCGGCAGGACGAACTGATCGACTACTTCAAGCTGACTCCAGCCGAATGGGAGCGATGGAATCGAGAGCGGTTTGGTGAGGACCGGGCGAAGTGGAAGCCGCCGCTGAAGATCCTAATCGTGTGCGACCGACTCCTGACCGGATTCGATGCGCCGGTTGAGCAAGTCATGTACCTGGACAAGCCCTTGCGGGACCACAACCTGCTCCAAGCCATCGCCAGGACCAATCGCCCGCTCCCAGCCATGAATAAGCGGACGGGACTTGTGATTGACTATTTCGGCGTATTCCAGAACTTGGAGAAGGCCCTCAACTTC
The DNA here is from genome assembly GCA_027487735.1 of Planctomycetaceae bacterium. Classification (GTDB taxonomy): domain Bacteria; phylum Planctomycetota; class Phycisphaerae; order Phycisphaerales; family UBA1924; genus BJHL01. The sequence continues at coordinate 26,849 of JAIYDA010000143.1, forward strand.
GACGAGAACATCCGAGAGGAGTCTCTCATCGACTGGGAGGCTTTGAAAGCCACCGTCCCCGGTGAAGTGGACCGGTGTATGGAGCTCTTCCAGGGCATCACCATCGCCGACACGCGGGACTGTCTGCTCGCGGCGCTTCGCCGGCTTGCCGATCCCGACGCTGCGAAGAACTTCGAGCACAACTTCAAGAGCTTGGAGCGGCTATGGGAGGCGATTTCGCCCGACCCGTGCCTCTACCCGCACCGATTCAAGTACAACTGGCTCTGCGGCATCTACATCGCCCACCGCCGCCGCCTCCGCGGCTCTAAGGCGACCTACGGCGAACTAGCCGCGAAGACCCGTCAGTTGATCGCTGAGAACACGACCTTCATGCAGATCGCAGAGGCACTGCCGGTCTACAAGATCGACAAGGACTACATCACCAAACTTGATGAACTGCCCTCGGCGGCGGACAAGGCCGCGGCCCTGGAGGCGATTCTCACCCGGGAACTTGAGGAAGGCGATCCCGGATTCGTTTACCGTCAACTCGGCGAGCGGCTCCAGAACCTGAAGGCCAAGAAGGATGCCGCGGACGAAGCAGCCGAGCAACGTCTCCGGGAGCTTCAGGCGATCGCGGCGGAGGCCGCGAAGACAAAGGACGAGCCGACGCGGCTCGGTTTGACCAATCCCGGCGAGTACGACCTATACAGCGTGCTGAGAGCACATGCCAAGTCCACGGACGAGGCATATCTCGCCGACTGCTCCCGCCGACTGTTGGCGCATCTTCAAACGAAGAACCTGATGACGCACGGATGGAGCAACTCCAAGGGTGGCAGGATGCGAGTGGAGCAATCGCTTCTCGCCGAATCCTGGAATCCCCAGTATTCATCGCTCGGCTTCAACCCTGATGACGCGGAACCGCCATTCTTGAAGGCGGCCGTGGAGGAGTTGGAAAAGACCGATGCCTAGCGCCACGGCCACTAAGTCCGCCGCACGGAACCGCATCCTCCTCGCTGGGATAGAGGTCGAGTACCGGCTCGTGCAGTCCAAGTCCGCGATGAAGCTCCGAGTGCGTGTCGGAGTCGGTGGCGTCGAAGTCATCCAGCCCGCGTACCGCTCGGACGAGGACGTCAACGACTTTCTCCGGACCAACGGAGCGTGGATCGTCGGGCAGCTTGACCGTGTGAGCAGGTTTCGTGACGTGCGGCGCCCTCGCCAGAGCCAAGCCGGGCACATCCTGTTCCGAGGTGAACGGACCGACGTGCGGATTCAGGTTGACCGGAAGCGAATGGGCCACAATCGGGTCGCGTACGAGCCCGGCACAATTGTCATCCTTCGAGGGGCGACGGGTACCACGCCGCCGGCAAGGAGCCTTGAGAACTGGCTCAGGAAGCAAGCTAGGACCGCCATAGTCGGTGACCTTGAGCCCGTTACCGCCAAATTGAAGCGGGCCCCAGAGAAGCTCCTTATCATGGGCCAGCGTACCAAGTGGGGGAACTGCTCGGCCCTTCGGAACCTCTCGTTCAACTGGCGACTCGTCATGGCGCCAGAGTTCGTGCTTCGCTACCTGGTCACGCACGAAGCCGTCCACTTGGCGATTCCGGACCACTCGCACAAGTTCTGGCTGACGGTCAGAAGCCTGTGTCCCGAAACGGAGCGCGCCAAACAGTGGCTCTGTGCGAACGGCCACAAGCTGCTCATTGACCTCAAGGAGGTATGCGGCGGATAGATCGCGAGATGTTTCCAAAGGCCAGCGGCGTCAATGCCCCGAGCAACTATGGCACGATTCAAGATTCCAACTCACTACAGCGTCGACGTTCTCGGCAACATCCGAGAGCGTCTGACATCGCTCGGTGGATTCGGAGCCTTTGTTCACGAGATTGTTCAGAATGCAGAGGACTCCGGCTGCAAGTGGCTTGAGTTCGACATGGATCGCGAGCGGTTGGAGATTCACAATCCCAGCCTGTTTGATGAGGGCGACTGGACGAGAATCACGGAGATAGCACACGGCGGCAAGCCCGCTGAGAAGATTGGCACATTCGGGGTCGGCTTTACGTCGGTGTTTCAGTTTACCGACATCCCAACGGTGATTTCTGGAGAGCAGGCCGCAACGATTTCGCTAATCGATCTGGCCGAGGGGAAGAGAGAGAACATCACCGAGAGTGAAGTACCTACGCACCAAGGAACGACGTTTCGCCTGCCGTGGGCCCAAGCCGAAACGGTGGTTCGCAAGCGTCTGGAGCAGCCGTGCATAACGGGGGAGTCGCTCGACACATTCTGGCGCGAAGTCCCCGGCGTCCTTCGACTAGCGCTTCTGTTCTTGACGAATCTGGAGCGGATCACCTTCAGGTACGGCGACAACAAGATCGTTGTGAATCGCAAGGACATTCCCTGCACGCATTTCGATGGCGTACGGCGCGAGATTTCCTTGCGACACGGGGGAGACGAGCCCAACTGCGAGACGTGGTTGCTTGCACGTACTCTCGTGGAGGGCGATTCCCTACCAGAGCTCGATCGAGCGCCTGAACTCGCGATTGCCGTGCCCCTTGCGACACCAACCGTCGCGGATGGGCTGCTCTTCTCCTTTCTCCCGACCCAGCACAAGACCGGACTGCCGTTCCACATTCACGGACGCTTCTTCGCCAAGTCGGACCGCAAAGGGATCGAACGTGACGGGCAGACCGACAAGGTCATTTGGAACGGTTGCCTCCTGGAGACCGTGCCACAGTTCGTCGCCGATCTGCTGCCCGGACTTCTCAGCGAACTTGGTCATGGAAAGCTCTTTTATTGTCTGCCTCGCCACGACTTTGCGTGTGAGAGCTTCCCAGAGCTTGACGGAATCGTTCGATCGGTCATAGACGCCGAGGCGGGAGGATTGCTCCTGCTTCTGAATCGTCACGGCCACCCAACCCCCAGCGCGTCGCTGTTCAGAAGCGGCTTGCTGTCCAACGAGCTTCTCGTGCTCGCGGAGGAGTGTGGGGCGCATTTCATCCATTCAGATCAGAAGGAGCATTCCGAGTGGTTGACAGCGTTTGGCATCGAGGTGATGGACCTAGAGAGCTTCGCCGCCCTGCCCGCACTTGCTTCACTAAAGCGCGGCACCCTCATTGCCTCAGCTCCGACTGTGCTTCAGACGACGGATAGCCTCGCGCTTGTCTATCAACTCATTGAGCGGCTACTTCCCGGCAATGCGAAGGAACGAGTGAATGCGATCCTTGAATCCTTGCCCATAGCACTGACACAGAGAGGGCACCTGCAACCCCCAAGGTGCTTGTGGGCAGCTGAGCCTGCGACAGTTGCCCTCTTCGATCCCCTGTACAGCAACGACGAGTTCTGGTCGCCCGATGCGTGGGCCGAAGTCCCCAAGGACCTAGCCGAGTGGTTGCCCAAGTATGGTGGGGATGCTGCGCTGACGTTGATCGAGCAGCTTGTTCCACTTGGGTTCCCAAAGGTGTTGGCCAAGCAAATGGACCGCTTGGCGTCGTTCTACGCCCATCTCGCGGCTTGGCGCAGCGCTCTGACCTCCGACAAGGCAAAGCGAGCCAAGTGCGCTCGCCTTCCAATCTGGCGGCGAACCGACGGTGCATTCAAGGCGGCGAACGAGCTTTCGCTTCCGAGCACATTTGTAGATCCGCTTGGCCTTGGCTTCGTTTTCGGAGTTGAGACACTCAAGCAGCACCTAAGCGAACCTCAGTTGCAGGGAGTCGTTCGACTCCTTGAAGAACTGGGGGTGACCCGTCTCGACCTGACCTCGTACTGCTGCCGCTACGTTCCCGAATACGCCAACACTCTTGTCGCTAAACCCACTCCGGAGCGGTGTACGCAGCTCTTTGCCCTTCTTGAACTCCTCAGAACCGAGTTACGGGCATGGCAAGACGACTCGGCGATCACAGCCGCCCTCAGACCGCTCCGACTCGTGCCCAGTGCCACTGGACAAGTGGTCTCCGCCAGCGATATGTACTGGCCCTCCGAGGCACTCGACATTGTCTTTGGCAAAGGCAAGTACCCTGTGCCTGGGCACACCATCGCAGCAGGCGTGACCCCGTCGTGGGAGGAGCTCTACTCAGTACTCGGCATCAACCGAACACCCAAAGTGTACGACATTGTGGCCCGAATCAAGGCACTGTCCGCAGTCCCGCACTCGGAGGTGCGAAACGGTGCGTTGCGGACGCTGCTTGAGTACCTCAACGACCACTTTGAGACCTTTGCTGATCCAGATCTCCAGCGAATCAGCGAACTTGCCACGCTTGCCTGGATTCCGATTGCGGACAACGAAGCGGTGCTGGGGCGACCGGCGGACATGTGGGTGTTGCGACTTCGGCACCTCATGGGCTCTCAGGTGCAATGCCTGGCGTTTGGCGGCTTTCTCAAGCAGGCATTGTGCGACAGACTTCGAATCGGTACCAAGCCGGACCTGAATCGCGTGATGAAGCACTTGCTTGAGTTGGCCTCCCGCGGAGACCCCGCTGATTCGCGGATTTACGGCTACTTGAACGAACACATCGACGATAACCGCGTCAGGTGGCTCCAAGGCAAGAAGTGCATCGACGTTGGAAAGGGAGTGTATTTGGCGGGGGGTGACCTCTTCTTTGACACGGTGCCATTTGGGCGGTATCGACGCCATCTTCCGGAATCTCTTTCAGAGTTCCGCGGGCTGTTCGAGGCGTTGGGTGTGAAGTCACGGGCCGCGATCACTCCCAGTGACCTCGTCGCACTGCTCTTAGAGATCGCTTCAGAGTTTGCCCCGCTCAACAGGATCCCAGATGACGATGCCGCAGCAGTCATGAAGTCGATCCTCCGGCTTCTGCGCGAGGCTCAGCTTCGCGATGCTGGGTCGGTCCAGGAAGCCGCAGGCCGACTCTCAGACCAAAAATGTCTCCCTAGATCCGACGGCCTCCTGGTCTGCCCAAGAGACTTGGTCATACGAGACCAGAGCCACTTCGCCAAGGAGTTTGAGAAGGCGCTGGGTCCACACCTGATCGATAAGAATCCAGAATACTGGACTGTTCTCCACGCGGCGTTCGGAGTCCCGATGCTCAGCGCAACAGTCACCGTGGAACTTACCGCGAGGGACGGAGAGGTGCTGGATCGACAGGCAATGCGGGTGCTCAAAGAACGAGATCGGTTCATTCGGCGTGTGATCGAGTCGTTGCGCACCGCTACCGACGATGGCTGGACCCTTGATGTCTATGACCGACTTCGAATTGCTCGGGTCAGAACCCTTGAAGCCAAGTACACACTAGGTTTAGTCGCCTCTCGGCCCGTGGGACCAAAGGCGATCCCGGCACACTTCGATCGAGACACAGGCGTCATACTTCTGGGCATGAACGCCGCTCTTGACAAGGCACCGTTTGCGCGTGCTCTTGCCGACGCGATAAACCCTGAACTGGAGAGTAGCCGGCTGGTGCCCCTTTTGATGCCGATCATGGCCGCCACTGATCTCGCGGCACTAGATCAGGAGCTGTCAGACCTGGGCGTGGATCTACTCGGTGAGGCCGAAGACACTCCGCTCGACCTGTCGTCCGAGGCTGTGCAAACACTCGGCGAAACGGTGTCCGAACTTACCGCACTCAACGAACGAGCTTCTGTCGAAGCCACGAGCATTGCCCAAGGGGCAAGTCCCGCCGCGACCACCGCAGAGATAGAAGACGTGCCAGATGTGTCCGAGCAGTTGGGCGATGCCACGGGCACCTCCGACTCGGATGCCTCATCAAGGGAAGAGCGCGAAGAACAGGGAGAGAGCGACGGAGACGTGGTGGACAATGGCCAGATGTCACGAGGTGACGGAATCCCTACTGAATCCGACGGGGCAAACTCAGACGGGAACCGACAAGGTGGGGGCACCGGTGATTCGAAGCATACCGGACACGGCGCACCCGCCCGTGCAAGTTTTCAGACCGATCGTTCAAAGTCCGGGATGGTGGACGTGGTGGGTCACAAGCGAGGGGTACAACCTCGCGATTCCGAAGGCTCAGAACGGGAACGTAGCCCCTACGAAAGCGCGGCCAACTGGCTTCGTGCCCGAGTGGGCCCAGAGCGTGACGAAGACGCAGAGGCACAGGAGCCCCGTGCTCGGAAGCTGTACAGCGACCACCAGGCAAGAGCGCTGGTAGTGCGATTCGAGAAGGCGCGCGGATGGGATGCAACAGCCGCCTCTGACGGCCAACGTGGCTACGACGTGTTGAGCCGAAATCCCGAGTCGGGGGAGCGCCGATTCATCGAGGTAAAGGGTGTCGGTGCAACTTGGGACGACGATGCGACCGTGCGCCTGACCCGGGCACAGTTTGACGATGGGCGCGGGTTTGAAGGGGCCAATGAAGACTATTGGCTCTATGTCGTGGATCGGCTCTCCTCTGATCGACCTCGCGTAATCGCGATTCGGAATCCCTCGCAGCAGGGCGCGTGGTTCTATTTTCAAGCCCAAGACTGGATTCGTGAAGCGGAAGTCATCGCTGAGGTCGATGCGCCGGCCGCCCAGCGCCAGACCGAGGTCACTCCGACTCAAACGGCTGCCCCCGCAGCCAAGGAAGCACTCGCCCCCGCTCGCATTGAAGGCGACATACTCGCAGTGACCGATCCACTGGTTCATCCCTTGCTCGCGGGCTTGGGGGATCTTCCCCTGCCGACCGTTCAATACTGCGTTTCCATCGAGGACTCTGAACTCGGCCTTGCCGAACTGGCGTGGCCACCATCGCGGGTCGCGGTGTTGATTCCGCAACAGCGACAAAGCGAGGAGGCTCTGAGAGATGCTGGATGGAGGACCACCGTTGTTGAAGGGGAGGCCAACCCGCAGGCAATCCTTGAGTGGCTCAAGTCAGTTCTGTCCGCGTGATATGTGAGCGATTAGGAGCCCGTGCTATGGCGACGATGTACCCCCCAGAGTTGATGCCGACGGAAGGGCGTCATGGGGAGTACCTCGTCTACACGCTTTTTCGAGACGCGCTGACGGAACCGTCTTGGCACGTGTTTTACAACCTGCGTTTTCATCTCGACTCTTCGGGAACTAGAACGCGCGAGGTCGATTTCGTCGTGCTCCATCCAGACCGCGGATGCCTGATGATCGAGGTGAAGGGAGGCGAGTATGTGCATGACTCGGCACGCGGCTGGTGTCGGGTGTACCGCGGAGAGTTGCAGCCCGATACTCAACACGGTGGACCCTTCCAACAGATCGAGAGCGCCGGTTTCGCGCTGATTCGTGCGATGAGCGAAGCCTTTCGGTGGACTCCCAAGGACGTACCTTTCGCTTGGGGTACCGCGGTCGCCTTTCCGCACTGCACTCTCCGACGAGTCGATGGTCGTCTACCCGCCGATGCCGCCGGCGACATCATCGCCGAAGAAGCAGTGTTCGACTCCCCGCAGAGAGTCAGAGCATGGGTGCTACGGCGACTCGGACAAATCAACGGCGCATTCCCGAGCAAGGGGAAGGCGTTTCGTGAGTGCTTTGAAAAAGTAATCCGGTCATTCTTCGCCCCCCGCGTCGACTCCACTTCTCGGCTGGCGTCCCACATCGCCCGGACCAAGCTTCTGGAGCCAATGCTGACTTCGGAACAACGGACGGTCGTAAGGCTCCTCGCCGCCCAGCCGAGGGCGCTCATCGCCGGATTCGCCGGTACGGGCAAGACATTTATGGCAGTTCATCGGGCCGTGTCACTGTTTGATGCTGCGCCCAAGGACGCCAAGCCCCGAGTCCTGCTGGTGTGCTTCAACGCGAATCTCGCATCGCACATCCGCCAGGAGATGCTGCCAACTGACGCAACGATTGACGCAATGCACTTTCACGCCGTGTGCGAGCGAATGGCTGAAGAGGCCGCGCTGCCCGCACCAGTCCAGCGCAACCAAGAGTACTTCGACACCGGTTGCGTTGAGCTACTTGAGGATGCCTTTTGCACCGGTAAGCTGCGGCCTTATGACGCGATCATCGTTGATGAAGGCCAGGACTTTCGTCCGCGGTGGATCGAGGGCCTCGAACAGACCCTGCTCAAGGCAGACGGCCAGATGGTGGTTCTGTACGATCCCTTCCAAGACATCTACGGAGTGGGGGCCAAACTCCCGGCGCGATTCGGCAGGCCCTTCCCTGTGACGACGAACTGTCGGAATACCAAGGCCATCTGCCGATTCCTTCGCGGCACGAATCCCACGGCGTTACGGACGATGGAACCATCCGAGTTTGCCTTGGAGGGTCTTGAGCCCACGGTGATCACGTACCGCACCGACCAAGACCAATTACAAGAGTTGGAGAAACTAGTCCGGCGGCTCATTGATGAGCACGACCTGTTGCCGTCTCAGATCGCACTGCTCTCTCCTTTCCGGCGAGAAAACACTTGCCTTGCCACGGTTGACCGGCTGGCTGGCCTTAGACTCGTGGATTGTGGACGCCGATACTCGGTGACAGACCGGCACTGCGTCTACTACGAAACGATCAAGAGCTTCAAGGGCCTGGAAGCCCCCTGTGTCATCGTGCATGACCTTGGTGTTAAGATCGATCCCGACAATTTGGCAAGCCTCTACGTCGCATTCTCCCGCGGACGGTTTGCACTCTACGTGCTTCGACAACCTGGCGTGGCGCTGCCGCACGAGGGTTGAAGCGATACACGCCAGATCTCGACATGCGTGACCAACACAGATCAATGTGTTGTGGGCTCACGGGTCACACGGTCGCGGCCGCTCTCGCGCCGAACATCGCCTTCAGCCTGTCCCTGATCAACCCTTCGCGCGCCTTCAGGAAGTCGGGGAACCGATCGAACTGCCAGAGCGCGCGGTCCTGTGGGATCAGGTGGCGCTTGAGGAATCCCGGCTCGCGTGACGCCAACCACTCGGGCAACGGCGTGTCCTGCTTCCCGACGTTCTCATGGGCCAGCAGCAGGCAGAGGTTCCCCAAGCGTTCCTTCCGGTTCAGCCAGTCAATACGGCCCGACGCCGACAGTTCCTTGGCCTTGAACTGATTGCGGGCGAATAGATGGTCCTGATGGTGCGGCATCGTGCCCCACGCGGCATCGTCGTACAGGAGCGATAGGGCAAGGAACGTCTGCTGCCCACCGTAGTTCATGCTCAGCACTTCGCCCACCGCAGAATCATCGAAGCCCACCGATAGGCCCGTCTTCCCAATGGCACCGTTGATCGCGTCAACGGGGAAGTCTGCGCCGGGGTTCGCTCCACCACCGATGATTGTGCGGATATCTCGCAACAGGTTGTCCGATGCCCGACCGAATGCGCCCTTCAACAAGGCCATGATGACCCATCGCCGGATAGCTTCGGCGTTCCGGGCCTCGAACGGAGTTGACCCGCGAAGGGTCGCCGCGGGATTCTTGAAGAGAAAGTAGACAATCGGAATCAGAGCGTTGGCGCTAGTGAGGTTGTCCCGGTCGATGCCGAATGAGTTGGCAAGGTCTACGCCCCGTTCGACAGCCTTCCTGATCGCGGCCCAGTTCTGCCGGATGGTCGTGAGGTTGGCCGTGTTGAAGTTCTGGACTTTGTACGCCACGGGCAGGTCGGAGAGAACCAGACAGGACTTCATGATGAAGTCTTTGTCGAAGTCGTTGCGCCGCGTCAGTTCGGTGTTGACCCGATCCACGAACTTGAAGATCTCTTCGCGGGCGTTCACCCCGTCCCAACTGGAAGTGACCATCGACAGCAGCAGGTCGGACTTGCTCAACTTCGTACCGCCTTCGTTGGCGCGGACGAAGATATCCAACACCCGGTCGTAATCCTGATCTTTCTCGGTGTAGTAGGCAATCACCTCGTCAACGTGTACGGCTTCGTACAGGCGCTTCAAGTTCCGCTCGAACACGCGGCGCTCGGTCTTCGCCAGCCCCATCTTCTCCAACTTGTCGTCCTGTTCATCCAGGTACGTCTCGAACTTCGCGCGCTCGTCAAAGTCCAGGATGCGCCCGACGCGGAACCAGTGGTGTTCGGCGTTCGGCGCTGGCGTCTCTTCCATGAACTCGAACTTGTAGTAGAGGCCCGCGTCCGCGCTGTCTTCGTCAAGACGGGGTTCGGCCAGCAGGTCAAGGTGTAGCCGCTGATCGCTCCAAGCGTCGGGGTTGTCCCACCGCTTGTATTTCTTCTTGGCGACGTAGGTACCCCGCAGCCCGATCAGCAGGGAGGTAAGCCGCTGCTGTCCGTCCAACACCAGCGCGAGATTTGGCAGCCCGTCAGTGTTCGCTAACTGATTGTGCGTACCGCCGTGAGACGCCTTCTCCAGGAACTTGTAGACCTGCCACTTGTCACGATTCTCGGGGTTCAACTCCCAGAACAGGAATGAACTGATCGGGTAGCCGCGCATGATGGAATCGAACAGTTGGGCAATCTGTTCGGGCTTCCATACGAACTCCCGCTGAATCGCCGGCAGGAAATACTGCCGGTTCATCCGTCCGATGGCCGTCGCGATTGTCTCTGATCGGTAACTCATGGGGCGGATTCTACGGGAAGCCGTGGGGGTGCGGTCTAGCCGGCACCTTGATCGTTCCCCCGGGAATCAGCGCATCAATGAGTCGGGGCGGGGGCTTGTTCATTCACCCTTTGAAACGCCGTTCTTGTTCCATGCTGGGCGAAAGAGTGCGATCAAGGGATCTTCGAGCGCCGCCGCGATATTGATCTTGATCCCCCGATAATCGATTGGTGTGTCGCACACCAGTACGAACACCTTCACGTTCCGCCCTAATCCGAGCGACGAAGTGATGCTCGCGTGATTCCGGAGGCTGGTTCGCTGCGTCGGCCCGGGTGTTTGGTAGTGCTGCATCCGATGCCGCAGGGTCTTGATCGACTTTCCCACATAGACGACGGTGTCGTCCTCAACCAAGGCATAGAGCGCTGGGCACACATCGCGACGATGGCCCAGGGTCACTCGCGGCTTGTCGTCCACCATGGCCCAGGAACCCGCCTCCTCGAATCCGAGTTCGAGCAGACGAGCCGAGTTCGATCCACCTTGCGGATTTGCGGGCATGGAAGAGTCTACGGACGCTCACCAACCATGTTGATGACGCGGGAGACGCGCCCCCTCTCCCGCTCCAAACCTCACCCTCTACCCCCCACGAGCAGCTTCTCCCAGACTGGCAATGTCGATAGACGGCAGAATTGCCGTGACGCTTCGCGTCTGTGCCTGTCGGCGTTGCTGGAATCCTTCAGCCTTCCAAAACCGCCTTGGCGCTCAGCAAACCGCGTATCCCCGGCTCCCAAACCCTAACGCCCTCCAAGAAAAGTTCTATTGGTGTACTGTCACCCCGACTTACGACACAAACGCCCGCGAGCAGTGCTCGCGGGCGTTTGTGTTGGCATCCTGAGGCAAGCAGCTTTCCGTATGGGTGTCGCCTTCGCGTCCGCGGTTTACTTGCCCGCATGATTGGCCCGCAGTTCTTCCGCCCAGTTGAGGATCACGCGGATGACCGGCGGTTCCTTCTCCCACGCCGCTCGCTCGATCATCAAGAACCCGCCGCCTTCGAGCACGTCGAATCTGCCACGGATCCCCGCACGGAGGTTCAGCTCCTTCGTGGAGAACAGCAGCACCGGGTCGGACGCGATGGGAGATGCCCCGGTCAGATCGAGCGTCACTGACATCATGTCCTCATTACTGTTCAGGAAGAACAATCGCTTTCCGTCTCGCGCAAACCGCGGCAAGAAACCACCGCCAAAGGACACCTGGACGTTTGGACCACTCGCACCCAGGGGCCCAAGGTAGATCTCAGGCCGCCCGGACTCGGCCGACTGGTACGCGAGCCACTTCCCATCGGGCGAGACACGAACTTCACCCTCGTCCGCTGCGCGATTGCGCACGGGTCTGAAGGTGGCCTTGGCGTAGTCGTACACCTGAATGTCGCTGTTGCTTGTTGTACCACCGCTGCGGTACTCTACCAGCAGCCCCGATTGATCAGGCAACTCCTGAAGCGGGGCGATGAAGTTGTCGGTCATCTCTGTGCCAGGCAGCCGGGTCGGCGCGTCCGCACCGAGGGGCAAGCGGACAAGTGCGGAGTCGCCCGCGGGACTGACGAAGTTGAACATGAGCGAGGTTCCGTCTGCGGCCCACACCGGCGCGTAGAACTCGCCTTCGGAGTACGCCCGCGACTTGGAACGTCGCTCGAGATCGAGCACCCACAGTTCGAGTCTGGTGTGCAGTGTCGTGAATGCCGCCTTACGGCCATCGGGGGAGATGATGGGGCTCTCGTTGTAGTTGTCGAGCGTTTCGAGCACGGGCGTCAGTTTTCCGGATTCGTCTACTTGGACGAGGCGCAGGCCTGCGCCGAAGCGACCACCTGGAACATAGGCGAATGCGCCGCAGAGGGAAGCGCCGATATAGGCGGAGTCTTGCCACTGATCGGTCCGCACGCCTTCGAGGGCGACTTTGGGTTCGCCGATGATCGTGCCGCGGACAGGATCGAACCCGACCGACATGACCGTCGTGCCGCGCATGAACACCAGCCGGTCGGGCGCGATGAGACGAGGCTCTGTCACGGCTCGGAGCACGGTGCGGACCGCGCCGTCCTTCAGCGAAACCGCCAGCAGGCAGAAACTCTCTGTTGTTGGACCGTCCCACGCGGTGGTGAGCACGTAGTCGGCCCCGGGCACGCGCGCGGGCACGTCGAACGCGAGCACGGGCTTGCCCTGCTCGAGCGGCTGCGTGTCGGGGCCGGCTTTGGCGAGGCGCACCGGAGTGCCACCGTCGGCTTTTACACGCCATAGTCCAGCCTGAGATGCTCCCCACACGATCGTTCCATCGTCGAGCCATGCGAACGAGGTGAAGTTCGTCACGTCGCAGATCGTGAGGGTCGGGCCGCCCGCCGCGGGCATCTTGAGCAAGCGTCCGTTCGCGACAAACCCGAGCCACTGGCCGTCGGGGGAGAAGAACGGCGCTGCACACCCCTCCGTGTTCGCGAGGACTCGCGACTCGCCGCTCGCAATCTCATGCATGCACAGGTGGGACTTGTTCTTGGCGTTCACCAAGTACGCGATTCGGTCGCCGCTTGGGCTGATCGTGACGCCAACGCCTGACATGGCGAACATCGGCAGCGTGTAACCCGCGGGAGGCTGGATGGTGAACCGCACCACTTGCTTCGAACCTGGCACCGTGACCGCCGCACCGCTTAGCCCAACGCGCCCCGACCACAGCGGGAATGTGCCGCCGACGAGCGCAATTGCGCCGGCAAGCAGCAGCGGGATTGCCAGAGGCCGCCCACGCCGTCCTGCGGCTGCGGCGTCCTGACCACTGAGCGGCTCCGCGATCGCGCGGTCCAGCTCCAGCCGCGCATCGCCAATGTCATGCAGTCGGTTCTTGCGGTCCTTGGCGAGGCAGTTGGTGAGCAGGTCGCGCACACGGCGCGGCGTGCTTGGCGGGAGCAGCGACCAGTTCGGCTCGCGGTGCAGAATCGCGCCCAGTGAGTCGGTGACGGTTTCGCCCGGGAACGGGCCGACGCCGGTCAGCATTTCAAACAGCACGCAGCCAAAGGAAAAGATGTCGCAGCGCTTGTCGACGGGCTTGCCGCGGGCTTGCTCGGGCGACATGTATCCGGCCGTGCCCATGATGGCGCCGGGAATGGTCGGCGACTGGCGGGCGATGACGGTGGGCGAGTTGGCGATTGCGTTTGCGTCGGTGGTTGATGGTGAGCCGTGGGCCGTGCGCGCGAGGCCGAAGTCGAGGACTTTCACCACGCCGTCGGCTGTGACCATCACATTGCCGGGCTTGAGGTCGCGGTGGATGATGCCTTTCTCGTGCGCGGCTTCGAGGGCCTCCGTGATTTGCTTGGCGAGCGTCAGCGCATCGGCGACCGGGATCGGTCCTGCGGTCAGACGATCGGCGAGCGTCTCGCCTTCGATGTACTCCAAGACAAGATACTGCTGGCCGTCTGCTTGTTCCAGCCCGTGAATGCCGCCGACGTTGGGGTGGCTCAGCGCGGCGAGGACTTTGGCTTCGCGTTGAAAGCGGGCGAGGCGATCGGCATCCGCCGCGAGGTCGGCGGGCAGGGCCTTGATGGCGACCTGCCGGTCGAGTTTGGTATCGGTGGCGAGGTAGACCACGCCCATGCCGCCGCGGCCGAGTTCGCGCTCGATCTTGAAAGGGCCAATGGCTGGCGGGTGCATGAGCGGACAGTGTACGGGTCAGAGGGGTCGAGCTCGCTCCGACCTCGTACCCTCTCTTGCGATGCTGCTTGAGATTTCCACCACGCACACTCCCGCCAGCGATCTGGGCTACTTGCTGCACAAGCACCCGGGCAGGGTGCAGACATTTGCCATGGCCTTTGGCGAGGCGCACGTGTTCTATCCGGAGGTATCGGAGGCGCGGTGCGTCGCGGCACTGCTGATTGATGTTGATCCCGTGGGGCTCGTGCGCGGCAGGGGGGGCGAGCGGACGCTGGATCAGTATGTGAATGACCGGCCATACGCAGCGTCGTCGATGCTTGCTGTTGCAATCGCGCAGGTGTTTGGCACCGCCCTCGCGGGGAACTGCAAGACGCGACCCGAGCTCGCGACGACGCCGATTCCGCTCTCGGCTCGCATCGCATCGCTTCCTTGCCGGGGCGGCGAGGAGCTGCTGCGGAAGTTGTTTGAGCCTTTGGGCTACAGCGTGGTTGCGACACGGCATGCGCTCGATGCGAGCGTGCCGGAGTGGGGCGCGTCGTCGACGTTCACGGTGACGCTCGCGGGAACCAAGACGCTGTCGGACCTGCTGAGTCACCTGTATGTGCTGATCCCGGTGCTCGACAACGACAAGCACTACTGGGTGGGCGACGACGAGGTTGCGAAGCTGCTGCGCCATGGCGAGGGTTGGCTCGCTGGGCACCCCGAGCGGGAGCTCATCGCGACCCGGTACTTGAAGCATCGACGCAACCTTGCGAACGAAGCCATCAAGCAGCTGCGCGAGCAAGATGGCGAAGGGCCTCAGGCAATCGAGGCGGATTCGCCGGACGACCCGCGCGAGGAAGCGGCGGAGCGCACGCTCAGCTTGCATCAGCAGAGGCATGGCACGGTGCTCAGCGTGCTGCAAGCCAAGGGCGCCAAGCGAGTGATCGACCTGGGGTGTGGCGAGGGGAAGCTTGTGCGCGAGCTGCTTCAGCACCGGACGTTCGAGAAGGTCGTGGGCATGGACGTGTCGCACCGCACGCTCGAGATCGCGGCCGATCGCCTGCGACTTGAGCAGCTTCCGCCCACGGTCCGGCAACGCGTGGACATCATCCACGGCTCGCTGATGTATCGCGATCAGCGCCTGGCGGGCTTCGACGCGGCGGTGCTGTGCGAGGTGATCGAGCACATGGACGAGGGGCGGCTGGCGGCGATGGAACGCGTGGTGTTCGAGTTTGCCAAGCCCGGTGTGGTGATCGTGACGACGCCCAACAGCGAGTACAACGTGATGTGGGAAACGCTCGCCGCGGGGGCGATGCGGCACCGCGACCATCGCTTTGAATGGACACGCCAGCAGTTTCGGATGTGGGCGGCGAGCGTGTGCTCGCGGTTTGGGTATAGCGTGGAGCTGCGAG
Organism: Planctomycetaceae bacterium; assembly: GCA_027487735.1. Classification (GTDB taxonomy): domain Bacteria; phylum Planctomycetota; class Phycisphaerae; order Phycisphaerales; family UBA1924; genus BJHL01. Next base: position 42,289 of record JAIYDA010000143.1, read on the forward strand.
ATGTGGGGGAGAATGCCGTGACGGCGGACGGGCGGGAGGTAGGGTCGCCGACGCAGATGGGGGTGTTCGTGCGTGGCTAAGCGTGACCTCGTTGCCATCCTGCCCGTCGGCACGGCGATTGTGTCGCAGGTGGACGTCCGCGGTGCGGATGGGCGGGTGCTGCATGGGCGGGGGGCGATGGGGATGGTGGTGGCGTCGCCTGTGGACGCGGAGCATGCGTATCGCGTGCGCTTTCCGGGGGGCGATGAGGCCTCGCTGAAGCGGCGGGAGTTGCAGGCTTTGAGTCGCTATCAGAGTGAGGGGTATGACGCGCGGGTGGACGCGCTGACGGAGCATGACCTGCACCGGCACATCATCTATCGCTGCGTGATTGGGTCGGTTGCGTATGGGCTTGATCGCGAGGGCTCGGACATTGATCGGCGCGGGGTCTACTTGCCGCCAGCGAGCATGCATTGGTCGGTGTATGGCGTGCCGGAGCAGCTTGAGAATGTCGACACCCAGGAGTGCTACTGGGAGTTTGAGAAGTTCATCAAGCTCGCGCTGAAGGCCAACCCCAACGTGCTCGAAGCGCTGTACTCGCCGGTGGTCGAGCATGTCGATGCGATCGCGCAGCGCTTGCGGGACGAGCGTTCGCTCTTTCTCTCGCGCCTCGTGTATCAGACGTTCAATGGCTATGCCATGTCGCAGTTTCGCAAGATGGAGGCGGACCTGCGCAACAAAGGCGAGGTGAAGTGGAAGCATGCGATGCACTTGATCCGGCTGTTGCAGGCGGGGATCATCGCGCTGCGAACGGGCGACTTGCACGTGCGGGTGGAAAGGGAACGCGAGCAGCTGCTGGCGATTCGTGATGGCTTGATGACGTGGGAACAGATCGACGAGCTGCGCATGGCGCTCCACCGAGAGTTTGAAGAGGCATTCGGGCAGAGCACGCTGGCGGATCGGCCCGACTATGAGCGAGCGAACGCGATGTTGATCGATGCGCGCCGTGAGATGGCCAGGCGGGAGGGTTCTGCATGAACGTTGACTATGAGCTGTGCCGATGCATCATGGAGCGGCATGCGTTCCCGTTGCTGTTTGCGACCGTGAGCGGAGCGCACCTGTATGGTTTTCCTTCGCCTGACTCGGACTATGACCTGCGCGGGGCTCATGTGCTGTCGGCCCAGGAGCTGCTGTCGCTTCAGGAACCCAAGGAGACGGTGGAATCCTCGGGCGTGGTGCGCGGCGTGGAGATTGACCTTGTGACGCACGATGTGGCGAAGTTCATGCGGATGCTGCTGAAGACCAACGGGTATGTGCTGGAGCAACTGCTCTCGCCGCTGGTGGTGCAGACTTCGGACGAACATCAAGAGTTGGTCGGACTCGCAGCCCGCTGTGTCACGCGGCATCACGCGCACCACTACCTGGGGTTTGCAGAGACGCAGTGGAACTTGTTTGCGAAAGAGCAGCCGCCGCGCGTGAAGCCCTTGCTGTATGTCTACCGGGTGCTGCTGACGGGCATTCACCTCATGCGGTCGGGCGTGGTGGAAGCGAACTTGCCCCGCTTGAACGCTGAGTATCGGCTGCCGTACATCGATGATCTGATTGCCCGCAAGGTGCAGCGCGACGAGCAGACGCGACTGAGCGACGCGGACATGACGTTTCATCGTGGCGAGTATGAGCGGCTGCGGGCGCGACTGGAACTTGAACACAAGGCCAGCAAGCTGCCTGAGGCACCCTCGGCCCAACACGATCTGAGCGAGCTACTGGTGCGGATTCGCTTTCAGCACCTACGCATGCGAGGCACAGCATGACCATCACTGTTCCTGAACTTTCGCTGGTTGTCTTGATCGGCGCTTCGGGCTCGGGCAAGAGCACGCTTGCGCGCCGGCTGTTTCGGCCCACAGAGATCTTGTCGTCGGACACGTGCCGTGGCTGGGTGTCGGACGATGACAACAACCAGGAGGCAACCAACGATGCGTTTGACGTACTGCACTATGTGGCTCGCAAGCGGCTGGCGCGGGGCCTGCTCACGGTGGTGGATGCGACGAACGTGCGGGCGGAGGATCGCAAGGACTTCGTGCAGCTTGCTCGGGAGTTTCATTGCCTGCCTGTGGCGATTGTGGTGGATACGCCCGAGTGGGTGTGCCAAGAGCGCAACGCGTCGCGGCCTGATCGCAACTTCGGTGCCCACGTTGTTCGCAATCAGAAGATGGCATTGCGCCACGGGCTGCGTGGGCTGGAGCGCGAGGGCTTTCGGCACGTGTTTGTGCTGCGGACGCAGGAACAGTGCGATGGTGCCACGCTTGTCCGCGAGCCGCTGTGGAACAACCTGAAGCACGAGGTGGGGCCGTTTGACATCATCGGCGATGTGCACGGGTGCTATGACGAGATGGTTGATCTGATCTCCAAGCTTGGGTACATGGTGACGCAGGTGCCGAACGAGCCGGAGGGGACGTGCGAGGTGCTTGCGCCGGCGGGTTCATCGCGCAAGCTGGTGTTTTTGGGAGATCTTGTCGACCGCGGACCCAAGACGCCTGCGGTGCTGCGGCTGGTGATGAAGTTGGTGCGAGAGGGCAAGGCACTGTGCGTGCCGGGGAATCACGACGTCAAGCTGTTGCGAGCGCTGCGCGGCAAGAACGTGCAGATCACGCATGGGCTGGCGGAGTCGCTCGCACAACTCGGGGCCGAGACTGAGGAGTTTCGCAAGGAGGCGGCGACCTTTATCGACGATCTCGTGAGCCACTACGTGCTTGATGGTGGGCGATTGGTCGTCGCGCACGCGGGCATGAAGGAGTCGATGCAGGGGCGCGGCTCGGGGGCGGTGCGCGAGTTTGCTCTCTATGGCGAGACCACGGGCGAGACCGATGAGTTTGGCCTGCCCGTTCGGTACAACTGGGCTTCGGAGTATCGCGGGAGGGCGGCGGTCGTGTATGGGCACACGCCTGTGCCAGATCCCCAGTGGCTGAACAACACGGTGTGCATCGACACTGGGTGTGTGTTCGGCGGGGCACTCACGGCACTGCGCTGGCCCGAGCGAGAGTTCATCAGCGTGCCGTCGCGCGCGAAGTATGCCGAGCCCAGAAAGCCCTTTCTGCCCCAGGAGCAGGTTGCATCGGCGACCGGGCTCTCGCTGCAGCAGCAGCACGATGATGTGCTCGACCTCGATGACATCTCGGGCAAGCGGCACATCGAGACGCGGCTGACGCGGACGATCACCGTGCGGCAGGAGAACGCTGCGGCGGCGCTGGAAATCATGAGCCGCTTCGCCGCCGACCCGCGCTGGGTGATCTATCTGCCGCCCACAATGTCGCCCTGCGAGACGAGCCGCGAGCCAGGGTTGCTGGAGCATCCGCGCGAGGCGTTTGAGTACTTCCGAACCAACGGTGTGGGGAACGTAATCTGCGAAGAGAAGCACATGGGTTCGCGGGCGGTGGCGGTGGTGTGCCGTGATGCGGAGGTGGCTCGCAAGCGCTTTGGCATCGCGCCCTCGGCCACGATGGCGGCGTTGCTCGGGCACGATGCTGCGGGGACGCTCGGGCTCATCTACACGCGCACGGGTCGGCCCTTCTTCAGCGAACGAGCGACGGAGCAGTCGCTGCTGCGGCGACTGAGTGATTCCATCGCGAAGGCGGGATTGTGGGAGGAGCTCGCGACGGATTGGATGTGCCTGGACTGTGAGCTCATGCCGTGGTCAGCCAAGGCGCAGGCGCTCATCAAGGAGCAGTATGCTGCTGTCGGTGTTGCGGCGACGACGGGGCTTGCGAGCAGCGTCGCCGCGCTTGAGCAGGCGCACACGCATCTCGCGGATGTCGGACCGCTGCTTGAACGGCATCGAGAGCGGCTGGAGCTGGTGCGAAAGTACACAACGGCGTATCGGCAGTATTGCTGGAGCGTTGCGGGCGTGGACGACCTTCGGCTCGCGCCGTTCCACCTGCTTGCGACCGAAGGAAAGGTCCACATGGACCGCGACCATGTCTGGCACATGGAGACGCTCGCTCGCATCGCAGCTGCTGGCGATCCGGTGTTTCTTGCCACACCCTTCCGAGTGGTCGACCTGTCGAGCCTCGAGAGCGAGTCGCAGGCCACGAGCTGGTGGACGGCCCTGACCTCTCGCGGGGGCGAGGGCATGGTGGTCAAGCCACTGGAGTTCATCGCGAGGGGCCCTCGGGGCCTGATTCAGCCAGCGATCAAGGTCCGTGGGCAGGAGTACTTGCGGATCATCTACGGTCCCGAGTACACCTTGCCCGCCAACCTCGACCGCCTCCGATCTCGAGGGCTTGGTGCAAAGCGCACGCTGGCGATGAAGGAGTTTTCGCTCGGCGTCGAGTCCCTCGAGCGATTCGTTCGGCAGGAGCCTCTGCGACGGGTTCACGAGTGTGTGTTCG
>JAIYDA010000121.1 GCA_027487735.1 Planctomycetaceae bacterium
GCGTTGCCTGATGGCTCAGCACCACATCCTGCTCCGACACCACCCTGCCCTCCACCCGCACGCGCACGCTCGCCGTCACGCGCTCGCGCGAGGCGGGCTTGTCGCTGCGCACCAGCAGTACCCGGACAGGCAGCGCGCTCCCGCGTGCGTGCGTGCCGGGCATCTCTGCCAGCACCACCGCCGTGCGCTTGGGCCACGCAACATCCCGCCAGGGCGTCACCGCTCGCGCGATGCCAATGCTCGTGAGCTTTGGCGCAAGCGCAAACATCCCTGCGCCCAGCCCCAGCGCCGCCCCCAGCGCCAGCGCCGCCCGCACCGCCGACGCACGCTCAAGGAGTCCCGAGATCTGAATCCTGCTCGCCTGCACGCTGCGGGCAAGGTCTTGCAGCGCAGCCTCGCGCAGCGCGGGCGAGCCCCCACCCGCGCTAGCCCCCGCGTCATCGCCCAGTTCCAGCGCCGCCGTCAACTTGTGCTCCCACCCTGCCCGCTTGCCCTGCTCGCTGCGTTCCACGCGCAGCGCGAGCACGCTGAGCGGAGCCGTAAACCGCGCCGCGGGCACGAGCCACTTGCGCCCCGCCCACACCAGCGCGGCAACACCGAACACCCACACCACCAGCCGCACGCCCATGGGCAGCCCGAGGGCATAGTCGAGCATCGCCGCTGCCGCTACCACGCCCGCCAACACCGCCGCGATGACCCCAGCACGCGTCCACAGCAGGTGGACACGAATAGATTTGCGCAGCAGCCGAAGCGACCGGGCAATCTGCTGCGACGCGGCGTTGCCACTCGTTGCCGGATTGCGTGCCGGGTTGGCTGCCACCGGCGCGTTCACCTGATTGGGCCCATCGTCGCTCACGCTGCCTCCGTGCACCTTTCGCCGCCGCCTTTGCCTGCTTCTTCTTCGCCCGTCCGAAGCCGCTTGTTTGCTGCTTTGGCGGTTTTTCCCACTCTGTGCCCCCCCCCCGCAACCCAGATTGAGCCCATTTCAGGCTTCTACCCCCGCGTTGACGCCCCACTCCGCATCCGTGCAATCGTCGCCGTCGTGCTCTTGCCCTCCACCAAAGGAACGATTCGCACGACGCCCCCGTGCCGCTCCACGATATCCGCACCCACCACCGTATCGCGCGTGTAATCGCCCCCCTTCACCAGCACGTCGGGCCGCAGGGCCTCGATGAGCCGCACAGGCGTGTCCCGCGTCGCCTCGCTCGCACCCTTCGCTTCGTCCCCATCCCCAAACAGCACCACACCCCCCACGCACCCGAGCGCACTCAGCACCCGTGCCCGATCCTGCTCGTGATTGACCGGTCGCGTGCTCCCCTTCAGCCGGCGCACGCTCGCATCGGCGTTCAGCCCCACCACCAGCACATCCCCCAGTGCCGCCGCCTGCTCCAGCAGCGTCACGTGCCCGCTGTGCAGCACATCGAAGCATCCATTCGTAAACACCACCTTCTTGCCGCGCCGCTGAGCATCGCGCACCATCGCCTGCGCGCTCGCCACGCTCATCGCCCGCCCTCTGCCCGCGTTGCCAGCCTTTGCCTCTTCGCGCAGCAGCGCATCGCGCACCTGCTCAAACGGAATGGGCTGCACCCCGAACACCTCCACCTCCAGCCCCGCCGCCGCGTTCGCAAACCGCACACTCTCCTGCCAGGGCCAGCCGTTTGCCCGCGCAGCCGCGAGCCCCGCGATGAACATGTCCCCCGCGCCGCTCACGTCATACACCTCGCGCGCGAGCGTGGGCAAGAGGACTGGCCTGCGTGGGCTCGCATCGCGCTCCAGCAGGAGCGCGCCGTGCTTGTCCAGCGTCAGCACCACCGCCTCCATCGCGCCTTCCGCGAGCAGCTTCTCTGCCACGCGCGCGTTGTGCGAGGCTTGCTTCACCGGGTCGTCGCTCTTCTCGGTTGTCATCCCCGCGGCAAGCTCGGCTTCGGGCCGGTTGGGGGTCATCGCCGTCGCGCCGCGATATCGCGCCACCGCAACCCCGCGTGCGGGGTCGACAAACACGGGCTTGCCCAGCTCACGCGCCATCGCGATCACGCTCGCGCAGAGCGCATCGCTGCACACGCCCTTGGCGTAGTCCTCAATCACCACAACGTCCGCCTCGCCCAGCCGCTCCTCGATCGCGCGAGACAGCCTCGCCGCCACCTCGCTCCCGATCTGCTCCCGGCTTTCGATGTCCACGCGGAACATTTTTTGCGGGTGCCTGCTCTGGGCAAGCCCGATGAGGTTCTGCTTGAGCGTGGTTGGTCGCGAGGCATCGCCCAGCAGCCCACGCCCATCCACCCCGTGCTGCGCGAGCGCCGCGCGGAGCGCGGGCCCGTGCAAATCCTCGCCCACCACGCCGCAGGCGAGCACGCGCGCCCCCAGGGCCGCGAGGTCCATGCACACATTCGCCGCTCCCCCCGGGCGAAACTCGCGACGCTTGACGAGCAGCACAGGCACCGGCGCATCGGGCGAGAGCCGCTCGGCTTCGCCATACACCAGCTCATCGAGAATGAAATCGCCCACCACCAGGGCCGTAAACCCGCGCCACGCCGCGAGCCGCTCCGCACACCCCGCTCCGGCGATCGCACGATCCGTTTGCTGCATGGGGGAGGGTAAGGGGGAGCGGGGAGCGGCGAACAGGGAGCGGGAAGGCGCGATTGCGCGCGCCTGTTCGTTCTGCGCTACTCGCTCTTCTTCCTTCCCGTTCCCCGCTCCCCGTTCCCCGTTCCCCCCGCCATCCCCAGCATCACGCTCATGCCCGTGCCCTCGCCAGGCTTGGTCGCGACCACCAGCCGACCCCCCATGCCCTCGATGATGCGCCGGGCGGTGGGAAGGCCCAAACCCGATCCGCCCGCCTTGGTCGTGAAATAGGGATCAAAGATTCTCGCCAGCACCTCCTGCGAGATGCCCGGGCCCGTGTCGATGACGTCGATCGCGAGCATGGGAGACTGCGGCGCATCCTCCATCACCGCCCCGCGCGTGCGGAGCACGATCTCGCGCTTCGTCTCCGTGCCAGTTCCCGCAGCCTGCCCCTGCGGCCCCTGCAACGCCTGGAGCGCATTGAGCAGCAGGTTCAGCAGCGCTTGCTTGAGGTGGGGCTCATCGCAGAGCGCGCGCGTGGGCGCTGGCGCGATCTCCACGCGCAGCCGCACGCCCGCGTGCTGAGCTTGAGGCGCGAAGAAGTCTCCCAGCTCGCGCACGATCGTCGCGACGTCGCGCTCCTGCACTTCCAGCCGCAGCTCGCCCGCGTACGTCAAGAAGTCCGTGAGAATGCCTCGCAGCCGCTCGACCTCGCGCCGCAGCGCATCGACGCGCTTGTGCAGCGCTGCCCTATCGGCGTCGCTCAGGGGCTCATCGCGCGGTGCGTCGTCCACACGCTCCGACAGCAGCTGGGCATTCAGGCTGATCGTGGAGAGTGGGTTCTTGATCTCGTGCGCCAGGCCCCGCGTCATGCTCCCAAGCTCCGCGAGACGTTCTGCTGATCTCGCGCGCTTCTCGGCTTGCGCTTGCCTCAGCAGCGAGCGCCGAACTTGCCAGCGAGACAGCACCATGACGAGCGCTCCGCCGCACGCGAGCCCAAGCAGCAGCCATGCCCACCATGCCGACCACGCCCCCGACACCGAGGCAGCGGGGAGAGGTTGCGCGCTGGTCTGCGCGAGCGTGACATGGTCCATCCAACTACCGATGGTCGGGCTCCGGGGGTGACGGGCGGGTGCAGCGGCGCGCCCCGCCTTGCTCCCGCGACATTACACCGCATCTGGCCCGCGTGCCTCGTCCAGCGGCACTCAGCTTCGGGCCTGCCCCTCCTGCGGGGTGGGCGTCCGATCAACAACAGTAATGGTGGGGGCCCTGCGTACCCGCGTCGCCTTCCAGCCCTTGTCGCTGTTCGAGGCGTCGTAGTGCACGCGTGCCCCGTCGCGCAAGACCTTGAAGCCGTCACCCTCGATCACGCTGAAGTGCACGAAGATGTCCTGCCCCTCAGGCCCGACGAGAAAGCCGAAGCCCTTGCGCGGGTCAAACCACTTCACGCTGCCTTCCACGCCCACCAGTGCATCGCGTTCGTGCGACATGGCGCAACTCCTGCGGCATGCGCGGTCGAGACCCGGGGAACGCACCAGAGCGGGCAAGGGGCCTCGATCGACGCGAGCTCCAAGTTATCACACGATGGCAAACCGTCAAGGGCATTCCGCAGAAAGTTCAGAAATTCTTCCTCAATCCGGGGGGTGACTTCGCGTTTCTTTCGCGGGAGGAGGCCAGCAGCCCGCAAAAACGACCCATAAACGCTAAGGCATGTTCAGAAACAACCAGATTTCGCCCCCTCGGCAAATTTTCGCGCCATTTTTCTGGCATTCTCGCTGGCGTGATGCATGTTGGGGGTGCATGCGGCTGCGAAGCCGTGGCATGAGCCTTTGAGTGGAGAGTCCATATGTTGTTCAAGAACGTCGCCCAGGGCGCGGGCGTTATCGCGTCCTTGGTGCTGCTCGCCAGCACCGCATCTGCCAGCATCACCGCCACGGTGACCGCTGACAATCACTACTCGATTTATCGAGTGACCGGCACCAACCAGCAGGGCGATGTCCTCGCGCTGGTGGGTGGTAACGAGCTGACCTTCGACGGCAGCCCGGGCCTCTATAACTGGAGCCTCCCGGAAACCTTCACCTTCGAGAGCCAGCGCGACGTGGTCTACGTCGCGGCCTGGAGCGACGACTTCTTCGCGCAGGGGCTGCTCGGGCAGTTCATCAGCACGACGAACGGCACGCTGCTCTCGGGTGATGCTCGCTGGCAGGTCTTCCGCACCGGCATCGACCTCGACGACAACGACCCGTATCCGACCGCCGCGCTGATGCAGCAGCAGATCGCTCTTGCCAACAGCACCTCGGCCTGGACGACGACCGCCGTGGGCGGCCCCAACACCGCCGCGACCTCGCCCTGGCGCGAGATTCCGGGCATCACGCCCAACGCCCGCTGGATGTGGGCCGACACGAACGGCACGAGCTTCGAGCCCGGCGCCAACGTGGGCGAGTTCCTCATCTTCTGCGCCGTCATCCCCTCGCCCAGCAGCCTCGCGCTCGCTGGCCTTGGTCTGGTGCTCGCGGGTCGTCGCAACCGCAAGTAAACCCTGCGGATTGCCTCGGCGAAAAGTCTGATCTCCTTTCTGAGAAGGCTCACGGCAGCGACGCGAAAGCGTCGCTGTCGCTGTTTTTGTGGGTGTGGGTGTGCGCTTGCGCCGGCCCGGAGCGGGCGACGGACGCTTGTGCCTGCTTGCTGCCACGCCGGACGGTTGTTCCCGCTACGATTGGCCCCCGAAGGACCACTCGTTGCCCGTTTCAGGAGGTTTGCGTGTCCGACCGCTACCAGACGATTCTCCTCTTTGGTCCTCCCGGCTCGGGCAAGGGCACGCAGGGCAAAATCCTCGCGAAGATCCCTGGTTTCTTCCACAGCTCCACGGGCGACATCTTCCGCAATCTCGACATGCAGAGCGAGATGGGCAAGCTGTTCTATCGCTACAGCAGCCGGGGCGAGCTCGTGCCCGATGACGTGACCATCCGCATCTGGAGCCAGAACATGAACGCGCACACGATCCTGGGGCAGTTCAAGCCCAACCAGGATTTGCTGGTGCTCGATGGTCTGCCGCGCAGCGTGAATCAGGCGAAGCTGCTGTATCGCTATGTGGACGTTTGCAAGGTCATCCACCTCGTCTGCCGCGACACCGAGGAGCTTTTTAGCCGCATGATCCGCCGGGCCGCGAAGGAAAACCGCGCCGACGACGCAAAGCCCGACGTCATCCGCCGGCGCTTCGAGGTCTATCAGCGCGAGACCCTGCCCGTGCTGAGCTTCTACGACCCCGACCTGGTCGTCGAGGTCGATGCGCTCGGTTCGCCCGCCGCCGTCCTCACGCAGTTGCTCAACGCTGCGGTGCCGATGCAAGATGCGCACTTTAATCGCTCGACGGAAGCGGAGGCGTAGCCGCGGGGCGGCTGGGCGAGCAGGGAACGGGGAATGGGGAGCGGGAAGGCAGGAAGAAGGAAACAAGCGACAGGTGACAAGGGACAGGTAGGGCGGCGACGCGATCGGCGTCGCGCGGTGGCGGCTCGCGCCGCGTGGGCATCTCCCGCTCCCCGTTCCCCGCTCCCCGCTCCCTTCTTCCCCCGGCTCCCTTTTCACGCCCTTCGCAACGGCATGCCGATGCTCTCCGTCTCGCGCGACGCGGCAGCTCGCGTGAGAAGCACAGCAATCAAGCACCCGCGTTTGGGAGTCGTGAGCAATCATGGGCAGCAAGGCCAGCAAGTCGCCAGATAAGTCCTCCAGCCAGCCACTGGCGTGGGGTGTGTTCTTCTCGCACCTGGGCGTGGTCTGCTCGCTGCTCATCCTGCTCACGCTGCTGGTGGGTCTGGTCTGGGGCACGCGCCCGCTCGAGCAATACGCCGCGCAGCAGCCCCTCCCGGGCGGCACGCGCGACGAGCCTTTGCCAGCCCCCGCGACGCAGATCGAGATCGCCTGGCCCATCGCCAGCGTGGGCGAGGGCGGCAAAAA
>JAIYDA010000059.1 GCA_027487735.1 Planctomycetaceae bacterium
AAGCGGAGAGGGGACGCGGATAGGGGCTGAGCTCTCCTGATTGGGAATGCGAGCGGGGCGGATTTGTCGGGTCGCGCGCGTCATGTTCATGCTTAAACCTCCTTAACATTAGGGTTTAGGTCCTGTCTGTTGGATTCGGCCCGACAACGACGATCGGCACCGCAATCCGCGGTTGGAAGGCTCATCCGAGGTTCGCCGAGTTCAAAACCTGCAACGCACGACAGAGATCGTGCGCGGTCGCGGCGTGCGTCCCGAGGAGCAGGGCGATGACGATGCAGACCTAGTTTGTTCGTATTTTGTTATCTATGCGAGCTTTCCGCCCGTGGGCACCGCGTTCTCATTGGCCATACTCGCCAAAGAAATAGATTCCGTGAACTTCGCTTCCAGCAACTCGCGGAAGCCCTGTCCGACAGCCGATATCCCGGAAGGCGAACTGGCATGGAGTGGCTACGTACACTTCACGCGACGCTCCTCATGCGACAGACACCGACTCAACGCCTGGTCACACTTCTCTGCCTTGTGGCGTTTGCCATTGGCCAGACCTTGTTTGGTTCTCTCGGCGTTTGGTGCACCGATGGGTCGGGTCAGGGTCGGCTTGAACTCGCGTGCTTGAAGTCATCGCTGGGTGCGTGTTTAACGCCTTGCTCGGATTCGTCGGGACATGAGGCACTCGAGGATCATTCATCAGATCCTGTCGCTCCGACGCCTTGCGAAGATCAGCCGCTGGGTCTACAGGTTGCCGTTCCCAAGCCGGGTACTTCGGCGATGGTGCTTGACACCATCCTTACGGCTGTGATGGTGGCCGTGATCTGCGATGCGTGGCCGCCTGAGTGCGTCCGCCCCGCGCGTGCCTTCGCGTCTGGTCAGGATCGCGAACGACCGCCGGATTCTCTTGTCCGGTTGCGCACGGTCATACTCGTTGTTTAGTCCTTTACAGGCTTGGCCCGATCTCTGCTCGTCTCAATCCGAGCAAGAGATGAGGCCATCATCGCGCCCCCGCTCCAAGCGGCGCTTTCTTTAGCGCGCGTGAATCGCCCTTCAGTCGGCGATCTCCCCACTTCACAATTTGGAACTGCTGCTCAATCAGGAGCTACGCCCGCCGTGCGCTCCGATCGCCGCGCGATGCGTGGCGCCCGTGGCATCTTGATGCTTCGTCTGATGTAGAGACCACCCATGCACACAACGAACGAAACGACTGCTCTTAAACCCTGCCGATGGTTGTTCAACCTCGTGCTTGTGTTGGTCACGACGGCCATCTTCGCCGGCTGTCAAAGGCCGCAGCGGCTGAATGTGGATGTCGCTCTGCGCGCGGGTGAAGCCGCTGGAATATCATCGCCGATCGATTTTGTCGTCGTAGGACCCGACGGCGGACCGCTTGACGAATCGAACGGTGCTAGCGATGCGCTCGCTCTGACGGAAGCTCTCCGTCGAGCGGTTACCACAGACCCCGCGCTCCAAGCGGCGATGGCAAGGGTGCGGATCGCGATAGCCGACGCGGACCAATCACGGCTGCTTTCGAATCCTGTGCTCAGCTTTGTCCTGCGATGGGGACCGGGCAAACCGCAAGTCGAGGCTTCGTTGGCGCAGGACATCATTCTTGCCTTGCAGCTTCCTCGACGCGCCAGCGCCGCTGACAACCGGCTACGTCAGGCGGCCGCCGACGCAGTCACCGTCGCGATTGATGTCGCAAGCGATGTCCAGGAACGCTACGCGGCGGCACAGGCAGCGGACAAACTGGTTCCTGTGTTGCGCGAGCGGATGGTCCTGTTGGAACGCTTGATCGCAATCGCAAAGTCTCGGCTCGATGCCGGTGAGGGCACGCGCGGTGACTTGGCGGTGCTTGAAGCCCAGCGTGTCGAACTGCAGGTTGAGATCGATCAGGCGATGCTCTCCGCGCGGGAGGAGCGATTGCGTTTGGCGAGGCTCATCGGTGAACCGTCATCGCCCGCTCAGTGGACGCTTGACCCATGGACCGCGCCCAGCACGGGCGTTCAGCCCGAGTCGCGATGGATCGACACTGCTCTACAGCTGCGTCCCGAGATCCAGGCAGTGGCGTGGAAATTGCGTGCACTCGGCGACGATGAAGCGATTATCCAACTACTCCCATGGGATGGTTCAAGCGCCGGAATTGACGCTGCTCGCGATGACAAGTGGTTTGCTGGACCGTCCGTGTCAACCCCGCTGCCCATATTCGACACCGGTCAAGCCAAACGAGCAAGGGTCACCGCGGAGCAACTGGAAGCGAGGCACGAACTCACGCTCGCTCGGCGCAAAGTCGTCGAAGAAGTCCGCGTTGCCTTTCAGACATTGACCGCAAGCAACGCCAATCTCGATCGCATCCGAAACGAGTTGATTCCTCTCCAGCAGCAGCGCAGAACCCTTGCGGAGGACGCTTACCGCGCCGGGCAGAGTGATGTGACCGCCCTATTCCTCGCTGAACAGGATCTCCGGCTGACGCAAGCGAAGGCAATCGAGGTCGAGCGACAGGCTTCGACTGCGTTTGTTCGGTTGCAGCGTGCTATTGGGGGCCCGGGCGTGGCGATGCCACTCATCGAAGCCCCCACGCCAGTTGTTCCAAGTCCTCCAGATGCGCCCGCTCCAAGCGAGAGTGCTCCGCAGCGCTGACCTGCGTCCCACTCACTCAACGCCCACGCATTGCAACTCATCCGCCGCGCGTCTGACTGCCTTTTCTCGAATCTCGCACCACCAATGAGATCACATATGAAGAAAACAACCCTCCTGACCTGCCTCCGCACATCAACGATCACCACAACGCTCATGATGCTGTCATTTACCGCTGGGTGTAAGAAGCACACCGAGGGACCGGCGGGCGATGCTCACGACCATGGCTCGGCTGCTGCTGCGAAGGCGGACGACCACGCCGGCCACGAGCACAGTGCAGGTGGGAGCGAGCACGCCGACGAGGTCAAACTCACGGCGGACGCGATCGCTCGCTACGGCGTCAAAGACGAACCTGCACAGCTTTGGATTCTCAAGCCCACGGTATTGACCCCCGCGCGCGTCGCGTTCAACACAGAGGCGATGGCCCATGTGGGTTCGCCGCTGCGCGGCCGCGCCGTTGAGGTAAAGGTCCGCCTCGGCGACACGGTGAAGGCCGGGCAGGAACTGGTCATCATCGAGAGCCCTGAACTCGGCGAGGCACAAGCTGACTATCTCCAGAAGAAGACCGCAGTGCTAACGGCGGGACCCGCAGTTGAACTGAGCAAGATTGCCTGGGATCGAGCCAAGGGGTTGCTGGAACAGTCGCAGGGCATCTCCCTGACTGAGGTGCAGCGCCGTGAGGCCGAATACAAGGCCGCCATCGCCAACGTCAAGGCCGCCGAGGCGGCTGCAATGGCCTCCGAGAACCGGCTGCACTTGCTGGGCATGAAGCAGGAAGAGGTTGCCACGCTCGCCGCCACGAGTGAGATCGCGCCGCGTCACGCGATCAAGGCCGCTATCGACGGCCAGGTCGTACAGCGCGAAGTCACGCTAGGCGAACTCGTCGGTCCAGACCGCGAGGCCTTGATGGTTGTTGCGGACACCGGTTCGCTGTGGGTGCTTGCGGACGTGCCCGAAGCGAAGCTTGCTGGCATCGCCGTTGGTGCGAAGACGTGGATCACCATCGGCTCGACAACGGGCACGAACGACACGAGTATCGCACCGAAGTTCGAGGGAACGGTGTCGTTCATCGCTCCGCTCGTGGACCCCACCACCCGCACCGCACAGGTAAGGATCGATGTGCCGTTGTCGTTAGAGGGCGGATTTACGCTCAAGCCCGGCATGTTCGCGCAGGCTGAGATCGTCGCTTCACTCCCGGGTGGTGAAGACCCCGCGCCCATGGTCGCCGTCCCCGATGAGGCGATCCAAACGGTCGAGGGCGGCCCCGCCGTCTTCGTGCCCGTGGAGGGCGAGCCCAACACCTTTGCCAAGCGCGCGGTGACCATCGGCAAGCCGATTGGTGGCCTTGTCCCCATCTTTTCTGGATTGGTCGAGGGCGAGCGGTTCGTCATCGCCGGTACGTTCATCTTGAAGGCAGAGCTCGGCAAGGGCTCCGCGGCACACGAGCACTGAATCCAACTGCCGCACTAGGAGCCCACACCCATGCTTGAATCCCTCCTCCACTTCTCCATCAAGAATCGCTGGCTGATCGTCATACTCACGGCGGTGGTCGCGGCCGTGGGCTTCTTTCAGCTCAAAAAACTACCCATTGACGCGGTCCCTGACATTACCAACAACCAGGTGCAGATCAATGCCATCGCCTCCAGCCTGTCGCCCTTCGAGGTGGAGCAACAGGTGACGTGGCCGATGGAGAACGCGATGGCGGGCATCCCGGGATTGCAATACACGCGCTCGCTCTCGCGCAACGGGTTTGCACAGGTGACGGTCGTCTTTGAGGACGGCGTGGACATCTACTTCGCCCGCCAGCAGGTGGGCGAGCGCCTGCGCGAGGCGGGCGGGAGTCTGCCCGCAGGCGTCGAGACGATCATGGGCCCCATCGCCACCGGCCTGGGCGAGGTCTACATGTACACCGTCGAGTACGAACACCCGCGCGGCAAGGGCGCGGAGTTCACGCCCGGCAAGGTGGGCTGGCAGAAGGAGGGCGTGTATCTCACGCCCGAAGGCAAAACGCTCTCCACTGAAGTAGAACTGGCCTCCTATCTCAGAGAAGTGCAGGACTGGATTATCCGCCCGCAGCTCAAGGGCGTGAAGGACGTCGCGGGGGTGGACGCCATCGGCGGCTTTGTCAAGCAGTATCACGTCCAGCCCGACCCGATGAAACTGGTTTCCTACGGGCTCACCTTTCACGACGTGATCGAGTCGATGGAAATGAACAACGTCTCGACGGGCGCGGGCTATGTCGAGCACAAGGGAGAGAGTTACCTCGTCCGCGCCACCGGACGCATTCAGTCCATCGAAGAGATCGAGAGCATCGTCGTAGGGACTCGCAACGGCGTGCCCGTGTATGTGCGAGATGTCGTGGGAGCAAATGGCGTGGGGATCGGGCGGGAACTGCGCACCGGCTCGGCCAGCGAGAATGGCGAGGATGTGGTGGTGGGCACGGCCATCATGCTCATCGGGGCCAACAGCCGCACCGTCGCCGCTGCGGTCGACGCCAAGATGGCCGAGATTCAGCGTTCTCTCCCTGAGGGAATCAAGGCCAAGACGGTTCTCAACCGCACCAAACTCGTGGACGCGACCATCGCCACGGTGCAGAAGAATCTGATTGAGGGCGCGATCCTGGTGATCGCCGTCCTGCTGCTGCTTCTAGGGAATTGGCGAGCCGCGCTCATCTGCTCGATGGCGATTCCGCTGTCGATGCTCATGACCGCCACGGGCATGGTGCAGAGCAAAGTCAGCGGCAACCTCATGTCGCTGGGCGCGATTGACTTCGGCCTCATCGTGGATGGGGCGGTCATCATCGTGGAGAATTGCCTGCGGCGCTTGGCAGAGGAGCAGCACCACAAGGGAAGGTTGCTCACGTTACAAGAGCGGCTGCACATCGTCTTTGATGCCAGCAAAGAGGTCCGAAAGGCGACCGCCTTTGGCGAAGCGATCATCATCACCGTCTACTTCCCGATCCTGGCGTTGTCGGGCGTCGAAGGCAAGATGTTCCATCCGATGGCGATCACGGTCATTCTGGCACTCATCGCCGCGTTCATCCTCTCGCTCACCTTCATCCCGGCGATGGTCGCTCTATGCATCACCGGCAGAGTGACGGAGAAGGACATGTTCCTGATCCGTTGGGCGAAGAAGGTTTATGAGCCAATCGTCCGCTGGGCGGTCAGACTTCGCTACGCGGTCGTGGTAAGCGCGGTGGTCGCGTTCCTCGGTTCGCTGGCACTCTTCACGCGACTCGGACAGGAGTTCGTGCCCACGCTGGACGAGAAAGACATCGCGATGCACGCCATGCGCATCGCTTCCACCGGCATCACGCAGTCGCAGAAGATGCAATATGACGTGGAGAAGACGGTGTCAACCTTCCCCGAGGTTGCGTTCGTCTATTCCAAGACCGGCACGGCGGAACTGGCCTCTGACCCCATGCCGCCCAACGTCTCCGACACGTTCATCATTCTCAAGGACAAAAAAGAATGGCGGAGCGAGGAGCAGCTCGCCAAACTGATCGCCGAGAAGACCGAAGAGATGGAGAAGATGGGCGCGCACAGCGGGGGTGACGACGGGCACGGGCACGGCGGCGAAGAAGGCGGCCATGCCCACGGCCCGCCACCCGAGGGTCACAAGGGCAAGGTCATCAAGCTGCTCGAACTCACGCTCCAGACCGTCCCCGGCAACAACTACGAGTTCACACAGCCGATCCAGATGCGCTTCAACGAGCTCATCTCCGGCGTGCGCGGCGATGTCGCGGTGAAGGTCTACGGCGATGACTTCGCGTCGATGCAGAAGACCGCCGCCAGCGTTTTGGCGACGTTGCAGTCCGTGCCCGGCGCTGCCGATGCCAAGGTCGAGCAGACCGAGGGCTTGCCCGTGATGACCGTCGAGCCCGACCGCGCCGCCCTGGCCCGCTATGGCCTCAACGTGTCCGATGTGCAAGAGGTCGTAGCCGTCGCGATGGGCGGGCGAGAGGCGGGCTTGGTCTTCGAGGGAGACCGCCGCTTCGATCTTGTAGTCCGCTTGCCCGATAACCTGCGCGGCAAGATCGACATGCTCGAACGCCTGCCGATCCCGCTGCCACGCGGCGAGAGCGAGCCCAAGGGCGTCATCCAAACCGCCAGCATCGACGGCGGCACCGGCTTGCTTCAAGGGCAGGAGGAGATGGGCTTTGTTCCGCTGGGTGCAGTGGCGAAGGTGGAGATCGCCGAAGGCGTGAACCAGATCAGTCGCGAGAACGGCAAGCGTCGCATCGTCGTGCAGTGCAACGTGCGCGGGCGGGACCTGGGCTCGTTCGTCAACGAAGCGCAGGCCAAGATGGCTCAGGTCAGCCTTCCCGCCGGGCAGTGGCTCGTCTGGGGCGGGCAATACGAGAATCTGGTCGCGGCCAAGCAGCGCCTGACCATCGTCGTGCCGATCTGCTTCCTGCTGATTCTGCTGCTGCTCTTCGCCACGTTCAAGAGTTTCAAGTACTCGCTGCTGGTCTTCGCGGCGGTGCCGCTGGGCCTGACCGGCGGCGTGATTGCGCTGTGGGTCCGCGGCATGCCCTTCTCGATCTCGGCGGCGGTGGGCTTCATCGCCCTCTCGGGAGTGGCGGTCCTGAACGGGCTTGTCATGATCATCTTCATCAACCAGTTGCGAGAGAAGGGAGAGAAACTCGAAGACGCCATCATCCACGGCTCGATCACGCGCCTTCGTCCGGTGCTGATGACCGCGCTTGTCGCCTCGCTGGGCTTCGTGCCCATGGCCCTGGCGCGCGGCACCGGCTCGGAGGTGCAACGTCCGCTCGCCACAGTCGTCATCGGCGGCCTCATTTCCAGCACGCTGCTCACGCTCATCGTGCTCCCGGCCCTCTACCGCATCTTCACGGGCACGAGCAAGGACGGCAAGCCCGGGCCCAGGCCGGAAGTGTGGGAGAAAGATGAACCAGTCCCGCCACTCGCGGACGTAGCGGCGGTGCCGACCGCCCATGGCGATGCAAGCGTCGGGCACACGGTCGCTCGGCTCACTCCGCCACCTTCTTCAGCCCCAGCCCAGCCCAGCACACCACCCGCACCAGTGACGCCGCCCCCGGCCCCGCCGAAGTCGGACACCAAGCCCGATCCCAAATCGTAATCGCTGGGAACACGAGCGCGTTGCCCGTAACCGTCCAGCGATCGAGTCTGTTCCGTAGTTTCAGATAGGAGTCTTTCGATGAACCAATCCACTTTCCCCAGCCATCCCCGTTCCAAGTCCCTCTTCGTTGGCCTCGCCGCAGGCGCCGCGCTCACCACGCTCGCAGCGGTCATGATGGGCCAGGGCGCGAGCCAGCCCGTCAAGTCCGCGAGCGAGTACTTCGTCACCGCCGACGGCGAAGGTGCACACCTGTGGGTCCGCGAGGGCAACGCCCTGCGTGTCGTCGCTCACGGGGAATGCAAGGAGTGTGCCGCCAAGGGCCACGACGACCATGACCACAAAGACGGTGATGGACACGACCACTCCAAGGACGCCCCCAAGAAGTAACTCGCCAGCTTCGCGGCAGGCTTGCGTTTGCCCGGAGCATTCAACATGTAAAGGAGTTTTCCATGAACCGCATCCTGATTGCAGTTGCCCTGAGCGGCCTCTTGGCTGGTTGTGCTTCCACCCGTAGTGACTTGGTGAAGTCCGGCTACCTCTCCCTCCAACCCACATCGACCGCTGCGCTGACGCACTCACCGAGCGTCTATGAACGAAACGGCGGCCTTGTCGTCGATGGATGGCTCGACGCGTCCGAAGTCATCAAGGGCGGACACGTTGACATTCAGGTGATCAGTCCAGATGGCACGGTTGTCTTCGACGCTGCAGTGAACTTCCGCCAACCGACGTCACGAACACCCACCGGCCCGAGAGGTTCGAGTCGGGGATCGCGATCTCAAGCGGACAGTCATGCGACCTATCTGGTCCGGTTCCCCGGACTACCTCCGAAAGGATCGGTAATTCGCGTGGTGCACGACACCCAGCCGCACCATTCGGAGCCGTCGGAGTGATCTATGCCAACAAGCAGTTTCATTATTCCGACGATGGACTGTCCAACTGAGGAATCGTTGATCCGGCATCGCCTCGCGAGGGTCGCTGGCATATTTGAGATGCGGTTCGACCTCATGCAGCGGCGGTTGACCGTGGTTCACGACGTCGCCGATGAAGCGGTCATCATCGCTGCGCTGGACGACATCGGGATGACCCCCGCGCTTGCTTCGCTTCCAGAGCGTTCTAATTCTGCTTGCGATGTTGGCCCGTGTGCGGTCAGCGCGACGGGGGAAAACCCTTTCACAAAGTCCTGGTGGATCAAGTATGGAGTCTTTTTCTTGTCGGGCTTGCTCGCGGCGGCATGCGAGATCGCGTATTTCGCGGGCGTGAAGGAGACCTCCTGGCCAATCGTCACGATGTCCATCGTGTCGATGCTGCTGGGGGGCCGCGAGACTTTTTATAAGGGCTGGATCGCGCTCAAGACCTTCACGCTCAACATCAACTTCCTCATGACCGTCGCCGTCGTCGGCGGCATGTTCATCGGCGCGTGGCCGGAGATCGCGCTGGTGGTCTTTTTGTTCGGCCTCGCCGAAATGATCGAGAAGAAGGCGCTGGACCGCGCGCGGAATGCGGTCAAGGGGCTGATGGCGATGGCCCCCGACGAGGCGCGCGTGAAGCAGCCCGACGGATCGTGGAAGGTGACGAGCGCGGGAGAAGTTCCCGTGGGCGCGGTCGTGCAGGTCAAGCCGGGCGAGCGGCTCGCGCTCGACGGCGTGGTGGTCGCGGGCGAGTCGAGCGTCAACCAGGCCCCGGTCACCGGCGAGTCCGTGCCGGTGGACAAGGGCGTCGGCGACAAAGTCTTCGCGGGGACGATCAACGAGTCGGGCGTGCTGGAGTTTCAGACCACCGGCGGCAAGGACCAGACCACGCTCGCCAAGATCATCAGGACGGTGCAGGAAGCACAGGGAAGCCGTGCGCCGACGCAGCGGTTCGTGGACAACTTCGCGCGGGTCTACACGCCCATCGTCTGCGTCGTCGCGGTGCTGGTCGCGGTCGTGCCGTGGTTGGCGTTCGGGCAGCCGTTCTATCCCTGGCTCTACAAAGCACTCGTGCTGCTCGTGATCGCGTGCCCGTGCGCTCTTGTGATCTCAACGCCCGTGACGGTGGTGAGCGGGCTGACGGCGGCGGCCCGCCGAGGCATCCTCATCAAGGGCGGCGTGCATCTGGAGAACGGCCGCAAACTCAAAGTCATCGCGCTCGACAAGACCGGCACCATCACCGAGGGCAAGCCGCGCGTGACGGATGTGCAGCCCATCGGCGGCGCGACCAAGGACGAGGTGCTGCGTATCGCCGCGAGTCTCGATGCGCTCTCGCAGCACCCGGTGGCGCTCGCGGTGGTGGCGGCTTGGGCAGGGCCGCGCCAGAGCGTCGAAGGGTTCAAGTCGCTGACGGGGCGGGGCGTCGAGGGAAAGATCGCGGGCGAGATGTACTTTCTCGGCAACCACCGCCTCGCCGAGGAGCGGAAGGTCTGCTCGCCCGAGGTGGAGGCGGTGCTGGGCCGGTTCGAGGTGCAGGGGAAGACAACCGTCGTGGTTGCCTCGGCGACGCGCGCGCTGGGCGTCATCGCCGTCGCCGACACGCCCCGCGAGACCAGCGTCGAGGCCCTCAGGCACTTGCACGATCTGGGCATCAAGACGCTCATGCTCTCAGGCGACAATCAGACGACGGCGGACGCGATCTCCAAGGCGGTCGGCATCGACGAGGCCAAGGGCGGCATGCTGCCGCAGGATAAACTCGCCGAGATTGAGCGGCTCACGCGCGAGCACGGTGACTCGGTGGGCATGGTCGGCGACGGCGTGAACGACGCCCCGGCCCTCGCCAAGTCCACCATCGGCTTTGCGATGGGCGCGGCAGGCACGGACACCGCATTGGAAACGGCGGATGTTGCACTGATGCAGGACGACCTGCGGGGCATCCCCGAGTTCATCGTCCTCTCGCGCCGGACGGGCAGGATCCTGGCCCAGAACATCACGCTGGCGGTCGGGATCAAGGTCGTGTTCTTCGCGCTGACGCTCGCGGGCTGGGGGACGATGTGGATGGCGGTCGTCGCGGATGTGGGGGCAAGCCTGCTCGTCGTCGGGAACGGGCTGCGGGTGCTGGGCAGGCGGATGGGTCCAATAGCCCGGGCCGGATCGAACCCGTCCGGAGGCCGTGCGTAGAACGAATCCGCGCCGATTTCTGCCGATATACTCGTTACGATCATGCGTCACCCCCTGCTTCGCATCTTGGTCGCTCTGCTCATCGGCATCATCATGCCGCTGTGCTGCTGCCAGGCGGCGTCATTCGTAGGAGGACATTGTTCCGGCATCGTGGAGGCTGCACAGATAGTCGACTCCTGCTGCCACGAGTCCGAAGATGAATCGTCTGCTCCACCGGATAACGACGGTACGGAAAGAAACGCTCCACAGCCAGCGGAGACGTGTCCATCATGCCCATCGTGCCAGGGATCGGTCGCTGGAAATGGAGCCAAGTCTGAGGCCACCATCCCCTCGTTCAAATCGCAGTGGGACGCACTCGCCACGTTTGCCTTCGCCATCGTGTGGAACTCGCTTCTCGGCGAAGCACAAGCCCCATCGGTGCCGCCTGGGTGGAGGTCTGATCCACCGTTTCTCCGAGCCAACCGCGATGCTCAGCGGTGGTACTGCGCGCTGATCGTTTAGTTCCATCCTGCACCGGACGGTTTTCGTCCGCATCGTCCTTGCGCGAGCGATTCTCTTTCGCCCGTGCGAGGTTCGTCATCACGTTGCGCGCCCGGACCCGGCGCGATGCAGGAACCACACATGGCCACCACGCAGACCGACCTGCGGACCCTTCGACGGAGTCCGCAATCAACGAGCACAACCACCGCATCACCACCTGCGAGCGCCGGCGCAACTACGCCGATCCCTCGCCCCAAAGCCCGATGGGCGACGCGGCTGGTCGTGCCCGCCGCTGTGCTGCTCGCCACCGGCGGGCTCCTCGCATATGCCGCCCGCGATGCGCTCCAGCCTCGGCTGGAGGTCTATGTCGCCGCAGCCGTCCCGAAGGGCAGCGTGTCGGCACCACCGCGCCCCGAGACGGCTTCAACCGCTGGAGCGACGGGCGCGGACCCGACCGACGCGTCGTCCGCTTCGTCGCCCCCAACCACCGCCGCGCTCGGCGCGGTTGCGGTGCAGGCCCCGGGCTGGATCGAGCCCGCGCCGTTCGCCGTCAGCGTGCCCGCGCTCGCCGAAGGCGTGGTGCGGGAGGTGCTGGTGCTCGAAGGAGAGCGGGTCGAAGTCGGCCAGGTGGTCGCCCGCATGATCGATGACGATGCCCGGCTGGCCGTGCGGGCCACCGATGCGGTGATCGCGGAGCGCGAGTCCGATGTCGCGCGAGCCCGGGCCGCTCTTGCGACGGCCGAGTCGCAGGTGGACGTTGAACGCACCACCGCCGCTGAACTGCGTGACGAGGTGACCCGAAAGCGTGATCTCGTGGCGACGGGGGGCCTCAGCGAAGGGACGTTCCGGAGGATGGAGATTCGCCTGAACGGGCTTGACGCCAAGGTCAGGACGGCGGAGAAGATGGTGAGCGAGGCGCGTGCGGCCCTTGCCCAGACGGAGTCTGCCCATGCCGCAGCGCACGTCATGCGTGACGAGGCGAGGCTGCGACTGGAGCGAATGGATGTGCGCTCGCCCGCGAGCGGCGTGGTGCTGGCGCGGCTCGTCGAGCCGGGCTCACGCATCAGCATGGGTTCAAAAGGAGGCGAAGCAGGCGCGGGCGGCGGCATGTCCGGCACGGCGGGGGCTGTGCTGCGCATCTACGACCCCGCGAAGTTGCAGGTCCGGGTCGATGTGCCGTTGGCCGATGCCGCCAAGGTGGGCGTAGGTACGCGGGCGACGGTCAGCACCGAGGCGCTCGCGGACCAGACGTTCACTGGCGTCGTGTCAAGAGTCGTGCACGAGGCCAACATCCAGCGCAACACCGTGCAGTTCAAGGTCGCGCTCGACGCGCCCTCTCCCGTGCTCAAGCCCGAGATGCTGACCCGCGTCAAGCTCCACGCGCCCGCGCTCGCCTCGCGGCACAGCGGCGCGGCGTCCGGTCACGACGCGAGCGGCGACATGACGCTCCTGGTTCCGACCGCCGCCGTGACATCAACGGGTGAGGACAAGGGCCAAGTCTGGGTCGTGGACACCAGCAGCGGCAGCCCGGTCGCGCGCCAACGCGACATCGCCACCGCGCCGTCTGCGGACGAAGGGTTCACCGCCGTGACGAGCGGCCTGCGCCTGACCGACCGCGTCATTCTCGATCCTCCCAAACCGCCCGCCATCCAAGACGGCACCCGCCTCAAGCTCCTCGGTGAACGAACCACCGCAGCGGCAACGCCCAGTCCGACCACACCGTAACGCACCACTCAAGACTACACCGGCGACAGTTTCGCCGCACGAAAGCACTCATCCATGACCACGAGCGACACGAATCATCGACCTTCCCCCTCCAGCCCGCCGCTCATCCAGTGCCGCCGCCTGACCAAGACCTACAAGAAGGGTGACAACACCATCACCCCGCTGCAGGAACTCGACCTCGACGTGCCCGCGGGCGACTTCCTCGCGCTCATGGGCCCCTCGGGCAGCGGCAAGACCACGCTCCTCAACCTCATCGCGGGAATCGACCGTCCCAGCGGCGGCGAGCTCATCATCGGTGGCACCAACATCGCGTCGCTCTCGCGGAGCAAACTCGCCGACTGGCGGAGCACGCACGTGGGCTACGTCTTCCAGCTCTACAACCTCGTGCCGGTGCTGACGGCCTACGAGAACGTCGAACTGCCCCTGCTGCTGCACCGGCTCTCGGCCAAGGACCGCCACGAGAAGGTCCAGACCGCGCTGCAGCTCGTCGGCATCGCCGATCGGTACGACCACTACCCGCGTCAACTCTCGGGCGGCCAGGAGCAGCGGGTCGCCATCGCCCGGGCCATCGTCACCGACCCCACCATCATCGTCGGCGACGAGCCGACCGGTGACCTCGACCAAGAGTCCGCCGCCGCCATCATGGACCTCATGACGCGGCTCTGCGACGACCTCGGCAAGACCCTGATCCTCGTGACCCACGACGCCAAGAGCGCCGCCTATGCCAAGCGGACGCTGCACCTTGAGAAGGGCCGACTGGTCGAAGCCCAGACCCTCACCGCCCGCCGCGCGGCGCACCAGTTGCAGGAGTCGTAACCCATGATCCCCCCCAAGTTCATCCCCGTCGTCGTCAAACAGCTCTGGCGGCACCGAGTCCGCAGCATCCTCACGCTCCTGGGCGTGGGCGTGGCCATGTTCCTGTTCATCGCCGTGCAGACGCTGCAAGAGGGCGTGCGCCGCTCGACGCAGGCCGCCGCGGGCGACACCACGCTGGTAGTTTACCGCGAGAACCGTTTTTGCCCCGCCGCGAGCCGATTGCCGCAGTTCTACGTGGACCGGATCGAGAAGATCCCCGGCGTCGTCTCGGCGGTGCCGGTCAAGATCATCGTCAACAACTGCCGGGCCTCGCTGGATGTCGTCACGTTCCGGGGCGTGCCGCGCGAAGACCTTGCTGGACCCAACGGTTGGGCCAGCAAGTGGCAACTCATCGCCGGGTCCGTCGCGGAGTGGGAAAAGCGCTCCGACTCGGCCCTCGTCGGCGAGACGCTCGCCGCGCGGCGTGGCTTCAAGGTCGGCGAATCCTTCGACGCTTCGGGCATCACCGTCACGGTCGCGGGGATCATCCGCTCTCCCGAAGCCCAGGACCAGAACGTGGCCTATGTGCATCTCGACTTCCTTCAGCAGGCCGCGGGCAAGGGCGGCGGGCTGGGCAGCGTCACGCAGTTCACCGTGCGCGTCGATGATCCGGCGAAGATGGAGCAGGTGGCCGAGGCAATCGACGCGGAGTTTCGCGCCGAGGCCGACCCGACGATGACCAGCCCCGAAAAGGCCTTTGTGGCTCAGGCCGGGGCCGACATCGTCGAGATCGTCAAGTTCACGCAGTGGCTGGGCTGGGGCTGCCTCGCCGCCGTGCTCGCGCTGGTCGCCAACGCCATTGTGCTGAGCGTGCAGGACCGCATCAAGGAACACGCCGTGCTCCAGACGCTGGGGTTCCGCTCTGGGCTTATCGCCCGCTTGATCGTCAGCGAAGGGATGCTCATCGGCTTGCTAGGGGGCGCGCTGGGCACGGGCATCGCCCTAGCCGTCGTCCACTTCGGCAACTTCTCGCTCTCGCAGGAAGGGCTGTCGATCAGCGTGAGCGCGTCATGGTCGGTCATGGCCCTGGGCCTTGTCATCTCCGCGGGCGTGGGCATCGTCGCCGGCCTCGTGCCCGCGTGGCGAGCCGGGCGGCGTGAGATTGCGTCTTGTTTCAGGGCGGTGTGAGAAAGGACTCCATGAGACTTCTTCCCTTTGCCTACGCCGTCCGCAACTTGGGGCGCTCGCCCTCGCGGCTGTTCCTCTCCGTCGCCGGGTCGGCGATGGTGGTGCTGCTCATTCTGGTCGCGGGCGGGTTTGTCAGCGGCATGAGCACGGCGCTGCGCGCGACCGGCGGCGAGCACAACGTCATCCTCATGGGGGCGGGGAGCGAGGAGAGCGTCGAGCGTTCCGAGATCGAGGCGGGTGTTCCCGGTGTGCTCGCGGCCAGCGTCGCGGGCGTCCGCACCCGGGCGGGCGTCGCGTACGTCTCGCCCGAGGTCCATGTCATGCTGCCTGTCCGAGTGGGCGCCACGGAGAGCACGACGAGCCCACCAAGCGGAGCACAGACAGGAGTCGCTCAGGGTTCGAGCGCTTCCTCGATGCCCAAGCCAAAGGGACGACAGGTGATGATGCGTGGAGTCACCCCCGCCGCGGCACTCGTCCACGAGTCGGTGTCGCTCACCGAGGGACGTTGGCCCGTCTCCGGAGCTGATGAAGTCATGGTTGGACGGATGGCGGCGACAGTGCTGGGGGTTGCTGAGATCGACTTGCAGATCGGCAAGGCGGTCATTATCGACGGCAGACCGTGGCAGATCGTCGGGCGCTTCGGCGCGCCGGGGACGGTCGTCGAGGCGGAGGTGTGGCTGCCCTTGGCGGACCTCATGACCGCGACCAAACGCGAGACCATCTCATGCGTCGTTCTCACCCTTGACCCGTACAACGAGGCCACGGGCGAAGGGGCCGACTTTGGCGACATCGCGGCCTTTACCAAGACGCGGCCCGACCTCGAACTCGTGCCCATGACCGAGCGCGAGTACTACGGCAAACTGGCGAGTTTCTTTGGGCCCATCAAGATCGTCGCGTGGGTGACGGCGGGGCTGATCGCCGTCGGCGGGCTGTTCGGCGGGCTGAACACGATGTACGCCGCGTTCGCTTCGCGCATCCGCGAACTGGGCACGCTGCAATCCATCGGCTATCGGCGGCTGGCGATCGTCTGGTCGATGATCCAGGAATCGACGCTGGCGACGGCGGCGGGCGGGCTCATCGCGTGTGCGATCGGCGTGTTCCTGCTCGATGGGCTGGCGGTGCGGTTCTCGATGGGGGCGTTTGGGCTGAAGATTGACGAGATGGTGATCGGGCTGGGGCTGCTGACGGGCCTGGCTCTTGGTGTCGTGGGCGCGTTGCCCCCGGCGATTCGTTGCCTGAGGCCGACGATCCCCGTCGCGCTCAAGGCGGTGTGATGGTGGACGCGTGCGCTGTCGCGGCGTGTGCCGCGCGGCGAAGAGAGTGCTGCAAGCTGTTCAAGGAGTTTCGACGTGACAACCATGATGACGAGGATGACGAGTGTGGTCCGCACGATGACGCTGGCGGCGGCGCTGCTGGGCGGCGCGGCGGTGGTGATGCTGCCGCAGGCCGCGCAGGCGCAGATCAAGAGCGCGGGTGACGTGAAGACGCTGCTCATGACGGAGTTGCCCGCGAATGCGCTGGAGATTTCTGCGGCGATGAAGTCGGCCAAGGTGGGCGAGACCATCACCGTGCGCGGGAACGTGGCGATGTCGAAGGATGCGTTCGTCGAGAACCGCGCGATGTTCACGCTGGTGGACGAGACGACCCGCAAGGGGTGCTGCCCGCCCAGCGACAAACTGCCCGACACCGCGTGCGACATTCCCGCCGAAGGCCGGGCCACGGTGCAGATTGTCGATGCCAACGGCAAGCCAGCGCGATTCGGTCTCAGCGGCGAGCACGGGCTCAAGCCCGGCGCGGAAGTCTTCGTCACGGGCAAGGTCGAGACCGCCAACGGGACCGACGCGCTCGTGCTGACCGCCACGTCCATACATGTTCCCAAGGCCGCGCTGCCCACGGGCCTGTTTGTCAGCACGCAGCCGGAGAACGCCAAGGATGTTTCAGAAGTTCGCAAGGCGGCGACGGCTCCCAAGGTCGGCGAGGAGGTCGTGCTGCGTGGGCGCATTGGCGGTAGCAAGGAGCCGTTCGTCGCGGGGCGCGCCGTGCTCACCCTCATAGGACGCGGGTTGAAGGCCTGCAACGAGAACCCCGACGACAAGTGCTCGAAGCCCTGGGACTACTGCTGCGAGACCAATGCGGACATCCTGGCGAACTCGGTGACGGTGCAGATCGTGGACGCCAAAGGCCAGATTCTGCGGACGGAAATGAAGGGTCGTCGCGGACTGAAGGAATTGTCTGAGGTCGTCGTCGTCGGCAAGGTCGCCGCCTCCGACGGCAAGTCGCTGGTGGTCAATGCGACAGCGATGTACGTGCATCAGTAACCTGAGTTGTCATGCCATAAGCGAGCGTGGCGGCCGCGATTGGCTTCCACCCACGTCCCGGCAAAGAGATGCGCCGCCTTCACGAACGACGGGGCGTCGGGATTCGACTTCGACTCGCCGACCGTCGGGTGAAAGTACGCCGGCGGGTAGAGCGCTACGTCGTCGTACTGCGTAACCACGCGGGCGAGCAGCCCGGGCCCAGCTTGATCGCCGACGTACCGGCGCTCGAAAAACGAACGTTCTGCCCTGTAGCCACGGCGTGGCAGTGCCAGGACGAGTCGATGGCTCTCAGGCCGTGTGTTTAGTTCTGCCCGTCGAACTTGGTCTCGACTGTTGACGTACTCCCTGAGAGACCGATATACTCCCCCACAGTATGCTCTTCCGCAGCTCTCAATTCCGGACCTTCATCGCCCTGCTCATGGCGGTGGTGGTGCCGTTCTGCTGCTGCAACTTCCATGCGTGGGTGAGCGCGTGTGCTTCCTGTGTCCCCGCTGCCGTGGTTGACGGGGACCGTCACGTCACGGCGAGCGAACACGACCACCACGGGTGTCACCACTCGGGCACAGACGCCGCTCGCTCCAGTGGCGATCACCACGAAACCCCGACGTCGCCTGGTGATGGCTCCGACCCGCACGACTGCACCTGCGGCAAGGACCAAGCGAAAATGATGTCGGGCGAGAAGCCGACCATCGATTTCGCTCTAGCGGTTCTCGTTGCGACGCTCAACTGGATTACGTCGAATTGGACTTCTGTCGAGCCTGCCCACACCTTCGTCAGTGGCGAAGTCTGGGCATGTGCTCGACCGCCGACCAGCCTGCTGCGCTTGCACTGCGCGCTCATCGTGTAGCACTGCAATCCATGACTAGCCGTTGCCGAGCGAGAATCGACATGCGGCCGGTCTCGGTGCGCCCATGACCCTGTTCGCACTTCGACGCGTTAGGGCATCCCCCACATCTCGGTTACCCATCCTCTCATGGAGATCGCTCATGATCCGCTCACGCGCGGCTCTTGGTGCGAGCGCCCTCGCGCTCGCGACCGCCGCCATTCTGATTCCTGTGTACGCCCACGAAGGTCACGGCAAGCCCACGGGTGCGACGTTTGATCCGAACGCACCCAAACGGGTCTCTGAAGCCACCGCGCTCGCCATTGGCCTTGAGACCGCCGAGGTGGACTTTGGCAACGTCGAGGACGTTGTTCGGCTGACCGGCATGGTCCGCGCTCAGCCCGGATCGCTTGCTGCGGTCTCGGCGACTTACGCGGGCGTGGTCCGAGCGATCGAAGCGCAGGTCGGTGATCGCGTGCGGAAGGGCGATTTGATCGCCGAAGTCGAGTCCCCCGAACTTGCCCGGGCGCTGTTTGATGTCAGGCGATTGGAGTCGGAGTCGGAGCGTCTGAGCGCTGAGCAGAAGCGAGCGACCGCGCAGATCGCCTCGCTTGAGATCGAATCACCTGCCGCTGAGCTGAGCGCTTCGCTCGCCGAGGCAGAAGTGGATCGGCTGAAGTCCGCGGGCGAGAGCGTGTCGGCGAACTTGCTGGCACAACGCCGGGCCGAGGCGATCAGGTTGCGTGCGGACGCATCACTCCGCAAGGTTGCGCTCGAACAAGCCAGGACGGAGGCCGTTTCGCTGCAGCGTCAGCTCGACGCGACGCGGGCATCGGCCGAAGCACTGCGTGCCACGCTGCCATCAGACTCAGCAAACCCAGCCGCGGGTGTCATCCGGCTGGTCGCGCCGCTGGACGGTGTGGTCGTGAGCCGAACGGGAGTCATCGGCGAGGGCGTCGCCGCCGGAAGTCCAATCGTGAGCATTGGCGACTTCTCCACGGTCCAGATCGAGGGCGAACTCCCCGAGAGTCTGCTTTCCCGTGTGAAGGGCGTGCCCGGGGCGAAGGTGCGGATTCGGCGTGGGATGGCAGTTCCCAGTGACGTGGTGGCGGAGGGCGTGGTGCGGTTCCTGAGTCCGGTGATCGATGCGACCAAGCGTACCGCGCATGTCATCGTGGATGTGGACAACCCGCAGGGACTGTTGCGGCACGGCCAGTTCGTGGATTTGAACGTGGTGATCTCAACCAACGACAGCGCCGTAGTGGTGCCAGCGACGGCTGTCGTCAAGGAAGGCCCGCTGCAATACGTCTTTGTGCGGGAAGGCAAGGGCGAGAACGTCGTGTTCAAGAAGCGAGACGTGGCCGTGGGCGTGCGCGACGACCGCGTCGTTGAGATCACGAGCGGCCTCGTCCCCGGTGATGTCGTTGCGGTTGGAGGTGCGTTCAGTCTGTCGCAGCTCCGTGGCTTTGTGCCCGGTGCTCCCGAACCCGTCGCTGAGCCTGCCAAGCCCGGCGACGGCCACGGCCACTCGCACTGATCAGTCCGCCCGCGTCTCACGCACAACAGCAATCCGAGGAACCTCCCTGTGCTCAACTGGATCATCCGATCATCCTTGAACAACCGCGTGCTGGTGCTGATCGCCGCGTTGCTCGTCTCCGTTTACGGAATGTACGTGACGCTGCGGACGCCCACGGACGTGCTGCCCGACCTCAACCGGCCGGTTGTGACGATCATGACCGAGGCCGCCGGGCTTGCGCCCGAGGAGGTCGAGGCCCAGGTCACGTACAACATTGAGACCGCCGTCAACGGCTCTCCGGGCGTCGAGCGAGTCCGGAGCGTTTCCTCGCTCGGGCTCTCGATCGTGTTCGTCGAGTTCCAGTGGGGCACGGACCTCAAGTACAACCGCCAAGTTGTCAGCGAGCGGATGGGCACCATCTCCGAGAAACTGCCGCCTGGCGTCGTACCGGTCATGACGCCCGCGACCAGCATCATGGGCGAAATCGCCCTGATCAGCGTCTCGAGTAAGACGCTCTCCCCGATGGAGGTGCGCACGGTCGCCGAGTTCACGCTCCGTCCAGCCATTCTGTCGATCCCCGGAATCGCCCAGGTCACGGCGATGGGCGGCGACCTCAAGCAGTTTCGTGTTCAAGTCGATCCGGACAAGCTTCGGCTCTACGACCTGACCATCGAGGATGTCGAGCGAGCACTCGCCGCCGCCAACCAGAACACTGGGGGTGGCTTTGTCGTCAGCGGCGCGCAGGAACTCGTGGTTCGGAACCTCGGCCGCGTGCAGAACGCCGATGACATCGCCATGTCGCTGGTCGCCACAAGGCCCGGCGATCACGCCAGCCCTCCGCGGGCAGTCCTCGTGCGCGACGTCGCGGAGGTCATCGAAGCGGGTCCCACGATCAAGCGCGGCGATGGCTCCGACAACGGCACGCCCGCCGTCATCATGGCGATTCAGAAACAGCCTGGTGCGGACACCATCACGCTTACGCGGTCGCTCGATCGAACGTTGGAGCAGATTCGCCCGACCCTTCCCGCCGGCATCGACATCAACGCCGACGTGTTCCGGCAGGAGCACTTCATCAACTCGGCCATCGGGAATGTCGTGGAGGCGCTGCGCGACGGTGCGATCCTGGTCGTCATCGTCCTGATCCTGTTCCTCATGAACGTGCGGACGACCATCGTCACGCTCACGGCGCTCCCGCTCTCGATCATCACGACGTTCCTGGTCTTCCACTGGCTTGGCTTGAGCGTCAACACCATGACGCTGGGCGGGCTGGCGGTCGCTATCGGCGAGCTTGTTGACGACGCGGTTGTTGACGTGGAAAACGTCTACCGACGGCTGGGGGAGAACCGCCGCGCTGCATCGCCCAAGCCGATCGCACAGGTTGTTTTCGACGCTTCCAGCGAAATCCGCAACCCGATCATTCTGGGCACGGTCATCGTCAACCTTGTGTTCCTGCCCACGTTCTTCCTCCCAGGCATCGAGGGACGACTGTTCGCCCCGCTCGCCACGGCGTACATCGTGAGCATCTTCGCGTCGCTGCTGGTGGCGCTCACCGTCACTCCCGTTCTGGCGTACTACCTGCTCCCGGGCATCAAACGCATGGAGCACGGCAAGGACGGCCCGCTGCTGCGCGCCTGCAAGTGGCTGGCGCTCAAGTCATACTCGGTCTCGATGCCACGCCCGGTCGCGGTGCTGGGCACGCTGGGCGCGCTGGTCGTGGCGGCGCTGTTCATGGTCACGCGGCTGGGCTCGGAGTTTCTGCCGCCCTTCAACGAGGGCACCGCAGTCGTCTCCTTCATGCAGCAACCGGGTATCTCGCTGGAGGAGTCCAACAAGCTCGGCACCAAGGCCGAGGAGATGATCCTGTCCATCCCTCAAGTCAAGAGCACGGCGCGCCGCACCGGACGCGCCGAGCAGGACGAGCACGCGCTGGGTGTCAACGCCAGCGAGATCGAGGTGGACTTCTGGACCAAGGAGGAAGCGAAGAACCCTGACAAGCACACGACGCCCGCCGGTCGCAGGCCGCCGCCGGCCAAGGACATCCTTCCCCGCGAGCAGGTCTTCACGATGATCGAGGAGAAGCTCGCGGCGTTCCCCGGCGTGGCGACGGGCATCGGCCAGCCCATCAGCCACCGCATCGAGCACTTGCTCTCGGGGGTTCGTGCCCAGGTTGCCATCAAGATCTTCGGCGACGACCTCGGCACGCTCCGCACGCTCGCGGACCAGACCAAGGCGGCGATGGAGGGCATCCCCGGCGTCGCCGACCTGCAGGTCGAGCAGCAGGTGCTGGTGCCGCAACTGCACATCAGTGTCAACCGCGCGGCGGCGGCCCGCGTCGGCTTCACGCCGCAGTCGCTCACCGATGCGATGGAGACCGCCACCAAGGGCAAGGTCGTGGGCCAGGTGCTCGACGGCCTGAAGGTCTTCGACATCACGCTCACACTCGATGACCATCACCGGACCGATCCAACTGCGCTGGGGCTGGTGCGGCTCGTCTCGCCCACCGGGGCGATCGTGCTCGTGCAGGACGTTGCCGAGATCGTCGAGAAACTCGGCCCCAATGAGGTCCAGCGCGAGAGCCTGCGACGCCGCATCGTCGTCTCGGCCAACGTCCGCGGACGCGACCTGGGCTCGACGGTCGAAGAGATCAAGAAGTCCATCGCGATCGACGTGACGCTGCCCCAGGGCTACACGATCCAGTACGGCGGGCTGTACGAGGCGCAGCAGGAGTCCACGCGGCTGCTGCTCGCCCTGGGCACGGGCTCGCTCATCGCCATCTTCGTCATCCTCTTCACCCACTACCGCTCGGGCATGGTCGCGGCCCAGATCATGCTCAACGTGCCCTTCGCGCTCATCGGCAGCGTGACGGCGCTCTTGATCACCCGCGAGCCCTTCAGCGTGGCCTCGCTGGTGGGCTTCATCAGCCTCACCGGCATCGCCACCCGCAACGGTGTGCTGATGGTCAGCCACTACATCCATCTGATGACCGAGGAACGCCAGCCCTGGAGCAAGGAACTCATCATCCGGGGCAGCCAGGAGCGTGTCGCCCCGGTGCTCATGACCGCCGTCACGGCGGGGCTGGGCCTGATCCCGCTGGTGCTCAGCAAGGGCGAGCCGGGTAAGGAGATCCTGTACCCGGTCGCGGTCGTCATCCTGGGCGGCCTCATCACCAGCACATTGCTCGACTTCTTCGTCACGCCGTCGATCTTCTATCGGTTCGGCAAGGCGGCCGCGGAACGGTTGACCAAGGAGCACATCGAGAAGCACGGAGCACTCCCACAAAGCCATTCCGATCCAACCACCGCTCCGATTTCAGCCAAGTCCACCGTCGCCATTCCAGCAGGGGCGAGCGATCGTGGAAACGCATCCGCCTCTGCGTTACCCGAATCCGGCCGCCCTGCGGCCCCAGATCAAGGAGTTCAGCAATGAATCGTCCACGTCTTTCGATCCTGTCCCTTTTGTTGGTGTCCGGGCTCGCGCTCTCGACGGCGCCGAGCGCAGTCGCCCAGCACAGTCACGGCTCGGACGCTCAGCCCGGCCACAAGGATGACGGGCACAGTCACGGCGAGGTCGCCAAGGCCGGCTCGTTCGCCGATGCGTCCCAGCGCATCGCCGCCGATGTGAAGGCGATGGATTCGGCCCTCAACCCTTCATCCGGGGGCGGGTCGGTCGCGGGCGTCTCGGACAAGGCCAACGCCGTCGCCACCCTCGCCAAGACGCTGGGGGCGCTCGCGCTCGCCAAGGAGAGCGGCGTGCCTCGTGAGAAGGTCAAGGAGATCAACGCCGCCAGCAAGGAACTCGCCGAGGCGGCGGACAACCTGCACAACATCGCCGATGCGGGCGACATCGCCAAGAGCAAGGCCGCGTTCGCGCCGGTGAAGGCGGCGGCGGCCAAGGTCGCGGCCCTCGCGCCGGCGATGGCCGACGGACACGACCACGCTCATGGCGCGGAGGCCGCGCCGGTCACGCACTCGGTCGCGGTCGCCGCTGAAGGCGGCAAGCCCATCGAGGCGGGCAAGGCCGCGGCGATGGTCTTTACGCTCGAGGATGCCAAGGGCGAGGCGGTCAAGGACCTGGAGACGGTCCACGAGAAGGTGCTGCACCTGCTCATCGTCAGCAAGGACCTCTCGTGGTTCGCGCACGAACACCCGACGCGCCGCGCGGACGGCGCGTTCACGCTGCCCATCACCTTCCCGGCGGGGGGCGAGTACACGTTGTACTTTGACTTCACGCCCAAGGGTTCGCCTCAACAGGTCGTGCCGGTGAAGGTCACGGCGACCGGGACGCCCAAGGCCGCCGTGCCGCTGACGGTGGATGCCGACAAGCCCAAGACCATCGACGGGTTCACGGTCGCACTGGACACCGAGGGTGCGATCAAGGCGGGCGGCAACGCCCACATGTCCTTCACGATCACCAAGGACGGCAAGCCCGTGACCTCGCTCCGCCCGTACCTGGGCGCGATGGGGCACCTGGTCATCATCAGCCAGGACGGCACGCAGTTCGTGCATGCCCATCCGCATGAGGGCGGGGAGCACGGCGCAGGCGGCCACGATGCTCATGGAGCGGGCGGCGGGCACGATGACGGCGCGAAGAAGGACGACCACACCGGGGGCGCGGGCCACGGCCACGGTGCGCCGAAGGCGACGGTCCAGACCGGCGGGCCCAAGGTGGACTTTGAGGCCCACTTCAAGGAGCCGGGTACCTACAAGGCGTGGGGCCAGTTCAACGTCGGCACGGCGGAGAAAGAGCAGGTTCTGACCGTCCCCTTCACCTTCACGGTCGAGAGGGGCGCGATGGCTGCAGCGCCCGTGAACAAGGTCTGCCCGATGACCAGCGACACCGTCAACGCCTTTCACACCCGCGACTTCAAGGGGCAGACGGTCGGATTTTGTGACGGGGACTGCGCTCTGCGCTGGGACGGGCTCAAGGACGAGGAACGGATGGCCAAACTGGTCGCGGCGATCGCGGGCTCAACGCCCAAGACGCCGCACGGCGCGCAGCCCGGCGCGGGTCACGCAGGCTCGGACTCCGCAGGCGGCCACGACGACATGCCCGCCGGCGTCGATGCCGCCGAGGAGCGGGCGCTCTACCTGACGCCCGGCGGCCTCTACACCGAAGCCGACATCAAGGCAAACGGCTCGATGACGGCGAGCGAGAAGTACAAAGGCAAGATGGCCAAGCACGACATGAAGCCCAAGCCTGGGGACAAGGTGTGCCCCATCACGATGACCAAGGCCAACCCCAAGTTCACCTGGATCATCGGTGGCAAGACTTACGAGTTCTGCTGCCCTCCATGCATCGATGAGTACATGCTGCTAGCGAAAACCTCGCCCAAGGAAGTGCTCGATCCCAGCGAGTATGTGAAGAAGTGATCCTCTCCCCCGCGCCGCGCGAGAGTGGGCGCGGAGGGCTTGTGCGGGTCGCTACCGCCGACCCGTCAGTCGTTCGTTCCATCCCTGTGTTCCAATGCTCCCGGAGTTACGCACATGAAACCGTCTAATGCCATGCTCTCCCGCTCGCTCGCCGCGCTCCTGCTTGGGGCGGGCATCGTCACCGCTGCCGCGTGGGCGGCACAACCCGAGCAGCCCGCCGTGTCCGCCCAAGCACAGCCCGCTTCCAAACCCATCAACAAGCTCTGTCCCATCATGGAGAATGAAGTGGATGCGGAGGCACCCACGCGCCAGTTCAAGGGCGTCACCATCGGGTTCTGCTGCCCGGGCTGCGACCGCAAGTGGGACCGCAAGTCCGACGAGGCCAAGATGGCGCTCCTGACCAAGATGTCCCCCGAATCCGTCGCCGCGATCAACGCGGCCAGCAGCCCGGCTTTGAAGATCGCCCGCGATTACCTCGAGGCGTGCGGCAAGGCGGACGTGAAGGCTCTCGACGCGATTTTCCTCGACAAGGGCCGCGCGACGGTGAGTGAGAACGCGGGAGATGAGGGCACATGGGAGGCTTACCGAGACCACCACCTGATGCCAGAGCTCATTGAGATGCCCGGGTTCGTGATGACCGTGGTGAAGGAGGATGTCCAGACCTTCGGAACGACCTCGATCGTCCGCCAGATCGGCTCGTTCACGCTGCCCGACCCCAACCACAAGGAACTCACGAAGAAGTACCTCGCGGCGGTGACCTATGTCATCGTGGATGACAACGGCACGCCCAAGATCGCCCACCTGCATTGGTCAAGCCGGGCGGAGAAGAAGCCCGCGGCGGATGCACCCGCGACGCCCGCGAGCGGGCACGGAGCCGGCGGCGGCCACGAGCACAAGTAACACACTCACCCGTCCCGCTCCGCCGACGCGGCGTGGGCCGATTCCCGCTTGGAGACTTTCCGCATGAAGCGCCAGCCGACTCGTCAGCATGTACTTGCCACCTGCACGCCCGCCACGCTTGCCCTCGCGCTCGCTCTGATCACGGGAGGGTGCGCCTCGCTCGACCCCAAACCCGACATCAACCGCGCCGCTTCGACCGTGGCCGAGCGTTCCGGTATGACGCCGGTGTGGACCGAGCCGTGGGAGGCATCACTCACTTCCTGGGACGGACGCTCGCCTCTCATGCTCGAGCAGGCGGTGGCGATGGCGCTCCGCAACAACCGCGAGATCAGGGCTGAGGTTGAGCAGATCGCGGCGTCGCGCGCCGACCTCGTGCAGGCAGGCCTCCTGCCCAACCCCGTGCTTGGCCTGACACTGCGCTTCCCGTTTGATCCGGTGAGCGGCGGCACGCTCATCGGCGCGCAGGTCGTGCAATCGTTTACCGCCCTCTGGCTGCGTGACGGCAAGATCAAGGCGGCGGACGCCCGGCTCAACCAGACTGTGCTGGACATCTCCGACAAAGCCCTTCGACTCGTGGCCGAGGTGAAGTCCACGCACGCTCGGATAAGTTTCGGTCAACTCGCACTCGCGCTCAGCGATGAGAACCTCGCCACAATCCAGGGGTCCATCGACTCGCTCGAAGCCCGCGTTCGCGGCGGCGAGGGGACGCTGCTTGATGTGAACCGAGCCAGGCAGCAGCTGGTCAAGGCCCAGTCCGAACGGGCCGTTGTCTTCCGCGACCTCGCCAAGGATCGCCGTCGGATGCTGGAATTGATCGGCTTTGCCAGCGAGGACGCGGAGTGGACCGCCGACGGAAGCGGTGCAGCCCTAAGCACAGCCGCGATCAACGAGTCCGCCGTCATCGCTATTACGGTGTCGCAGCGATTGGACGTTGCCGCCGCACGTTCCATCGTGGAGGCACAGTGTGCCGACCTCTCCATCGAAGAGAAGAGCCGCATCAAGGACTTCGGGTTGGGGGCCGACTTCGAGCGAGATGTGGATGGTGCAAAGACCATCGGACCGGTGATAGAAGTCGGCATCCCGATCTTCGACACCAACGCCGCGCAGATCTCCAAGGCCGGGTCGCTCGCCCGCGCCGCCCTTGCCAGGTACGAAGCAGTCTCCCAGCGCGCCATTCGCGAAGCCCGCATCGCGTGGGTCGAACTCGATAGCGCGTCGCGGCTCGCGGAGCAGTACCGCTCCACGGTGCTGGCGATCTCAGAGCACAACCTGACGCTCGCGGAGGCCGCGCTCAAGTCCGGGCAGGCCGATGTAACGGTGCTGCTGGACTCACAGAGGGAACTGCTCGACGCCCGGCGCACACTGAACGACCTGGAACGAGACGCGGTGCTTGCCCGAATCTCGCTGGAGGAGGCGGCGGGCGGGAGGATCCCATCGTTGCCCGCCCAATGAACGTGTTGTGCGAACCGGTCAAACCCGGTGGACGTATATACTGGGGGGGAGTATACTTCCACCAAGGAGATTCGCATGAATACGACGACGGACATCAACAAAACCACCACGCTCCGCATCGACGGCATGACCTGCGGGCACTGCGTGCAGGCCGTGACGAAAACCCTTTCGGGCGTGCCGGGGGTGACGGTCAAGTCGGTGGCGGTGGGTTCGGCGGTGATCGAAACCGTGGATGGTTGGGCCACGAGCAAGGCCATAAACGCGCTCGACGAGGCCGGGTATCCGGCGAAGGCGATGGGCGATGCCGCAGGCGCGGAAGCGCCGATGCCAGCCAGGAGCAGCGGCGGGTGCAGCG
Organism: Planctomycetaceae bacterium; assembly: GCA_027487735.1. GTDB lineage: Bacteria > Planctomycetota > Phycisphaerae > Phycisphaerales > UBA1924 > BJHL01. Next base: position 27,736 of record JAIYDA010000059.1, read on the forward strand.
GCGGGGCGAATCGCGCTCAGCCGGACGGCGGGAACGCGATCCCGGGCGGCGGGTTGGCCATGCTGCAGAGTGAGAGCAGCGAGAAGACCCCTGGCGGGTGCTGCCGGTAAGTGTGTGGTGAAGCATCGACAAAGGAGTGATGATCATGGCCAAAGGCAAATCGAGCAAAGGTGTCTCCGAGCGTGCAGCGCTGCCTATGTTGAACGGCGCGGCGTGTGGGTGCCGGCCGGGCGCGGGTTCGGTCATCGGCCAAACCCGCGACGGCGTGGGGCCGGGCGCGCACGCGGTGAGTGTCGATGCGGCGATCAAGGCGGCGAATCTCAAGCACCTGCGCCGGATCGAGGGGCAGGTGCGCGGCATCGCGCAGATGATCGAGGAGGACCGCTACTGCGCCGACATCATCCAGCAGGCCGCGGCGGTGCAGGAGTCGCTCCGCTCGGTCGCCAAGAACCTGCTGCGGAACCACCTCTCGCACTGCGCCGTGGCCGCCATGTGCGAAGATGGGGCCAAGCGTGACGACATGATCGAGGAACTCCTGGAATTGGTCGCCAAGGTCGCGCGATGAACGAACTGGAATGCGAGGTGCCCGATGAGTTGCAACTGCGGATGCCATGACGACAAGCCCCCGGCGACTGGATGGCGGAGGTTCGTGCCCGTGATCGTGGGCGTGGTGGTGGTCGGAGCGCTCATCGCCGGGGCAGTGCTCAAGAAGGACGACGCGGTCAAGCCCGCGTCTCGCTCGCCAGCAGAGCGGATCACAGCAGCGACCCAACCCTGAGCTCGGCCAAACCGACAAAGGACGACGATGATGAACGCCCATGAACATCAGCGCGGCGGCGAGCCCGCATCGATGGAGACGAACGCTAAGTCGACCATCGAGCGGGCGGACATTCCGATCGAGGGGATGACATGCGCTTCGTGCGCCAATCGGATCGAGAAGCGTCTTGCCAAGCAGCCCGGCGTCTCGTCGGCGAACGTTAACTTCGCTACCAAGGTGGCGACGGTGAAGTACAACCCGGCGGCGACCGGGCCCGAGCAGCTCGCCAAGGCGGTGGACGACATCGGGTACAAGGCGATTGTGCCCGCGGCGGCCGCGGAAGAGAACCAGGCGGTGAATCCGCCGCACGGGCACAAGGGTCACGACCATGCCGCGATGATCGCGGCGCGGGGCGCGGGCTCCCACGCGGGCCACGGCGGCGCGACCGGCGATGACCACTCGGCGCACATGAACGTGGGCGAGGCCGATGTGAAGCGCGTCCTGACCAAGACCATCGTCGGGGCGAGCCTGTCGTTGCCCGTGCTGGTCATCGCCATGTCGCACGGAAAGTTCGAGATCTTCAATGTGCCTTGGATCAACTGGCTCCAGTTTGTGCTCACAACGCCGGTGATGGTGTGGTGCGGGGCCCAGTTCTTCCGTTCCGCGTGGAAGGGCGTGAGGCACCTGAGTGCGAACATGGACACGCTCGTGGCGATGGGCACCGGTGCGGCGTACTTGTATTCGCTCGCGGCAACGATCTGGCCTGGGTTCTTTGCTGGTGTGGCGGGCGGTGCATCGCACACGGCGGCGGCCGCGCACGCCGCGAGCGCTGAGACGGTTGGCATGGGCGGGATGACGATGGTGCCGGTGTACTACGAGGCCGCGGCGGTCATTATCGTGCTCATCCTGCTTGGCAAGTACTTCGAGGTCCGGGCGACCGGTCGGACAACCGCTGCGATCAAGCGGCTGATCGGCCTACAGGCCAAGACCGCCCGGGTGCTGCGCGACGGCGTCGAACGCGATGTGCCCATCGAGGCCGTCGTCGTAGGTGACCGGCTGCTCGTCCGCCCCGGAGAGAAAGTCCCGGTGGACGGCACGGTCGAGAGCGGGCAGTCGGCGGTGGATGAATCGATGCTTACGGGCGAGAGCGTTCCGGTCGAGAAGAAGGCCGGCGACAGCGTCTTCGGCGCGACGATGAACACGACCGGCGCCCTGCGGCTGGTGGCGACGAAGGTCGGATCCGATACCGCGCTCCAGCAAATCGTGCGACTGGTCCAGGAGGCCCAGGGGAGCAAGGCGCCGATCGCCCGCTTGGCGGACAAGATCAGCGGCGTGTTCGTGCCAGTGGTCATCGCCATCGCGGTCGTGACTTTCATCGTGTGGTGGTTCGTGTCGCCGGTAGACTCGCGGCTGAGCATGGCTTTGGTGACGGCGGTCTCGGTGCTCATCATCGCGTGCCCGTGCGCCCTTGGTTTGGCCACACCCACGGCCATCATTGTCGGCACCGGCCGCGGGGCCGAGAAGGGCATCCTCATCAAAGGCGGCGAAGCGCTGGAGACCGCGCACAAGCTGACCGCGATCGTGCTCGACAAGACCGGCACCATCACGCACGGCAAGCCCGCGGTCACGGACGTGATTCCGGCTGCCGGGGCAGGCGTCGATGCAGCGGAACTGCTGCGGCTCGCCGCGTCGGCGGAGCAGCACAGCGAGCACCCGCTCGCCACTGCGATCGTCCGCGAGGCCACGGCGCATGACGCTCGGCTCGTGGAGCCATCTCAGTTCCAGGCCGTCGTCGGCCACGGCGTCGATGCGACCGTGGATGGGAAACGGCTGCTCGTGGGTAAGGCGGCATTGCTGGAGCAACGCGGCATCGCGATCACGCTCGCGGACAAGGCGGCGGAACTGGCGTCGTTGGGCCGCACGCCAATGTTTGTCGCGATCGAGGGGCGTGAGGCCGGGATCGTGGCCGTCGCCGACACGGTGCGGGCCGAATCCAAGGACGCTATCGCAACAATGCACGGGCTGGGCCTGCGGGTGGTGATGATGACCGGCGACAACCGCCGGACCGCCGACGCGGTCGCCTCGCAGGTGGGCGTCGATCAGGTCTTCGCCGAGGTGCTGCCCAAGGACAAGGCCGACAAGGTCAGGGCGCTCCAGGCCGAGGGGCACGTCGTGGGGATGGTGGGCGACGGCATCAACGATGCACCCGCGCTGGCGCAGGCGGATGTTGGCCTTGCCGTAGGGACCGGGACCGACGTTGCGATGGAGTCGGCGGACATCACGCTCATGCGTGGAGATCTCCGCGCCGTGCCGCAGGCGATCGCCCTTTCCCACGCGACCATGCGAACGATCCGTCAGAACCTCTTCTGGGCGTTCATCTACAACGTCGTTGGAATCCCCGTCGCCGCTGGCGTCCTATTTCCGTTTACCGGTTGGCTGCTCTCGCCGATCCTCGCGAGCGCCGCGATGGCGTTCAGTAGTGTGAGCGTGGTCCTCAACAGCCTGCGGCTGCAAGTCTGGCAGAAGCTCTAGCTGGCGAGTCTCGGTGACGAGTAAGCGGGCATGTACGATCGTCCTCATGGGGCAAGCGAACAGTGGCGAACGACTGCAACTTTACCTGATGCGCACACAGGCTGAATGACGTTAACAATCATCCATGCGAGTTCGAGTCTTCGACAGCGACGGCGTCTTCCGGGGAGGGCTGCTGCCCGTTTCAACGTATGACGCCCTGCGCTTCCGTCGCTGGCATGCGCCACCGCATCCTCACTTCGACGAGTTTTTGCTGGATATCGCAGGCATCGACGAGCCTTGCTACGACAGTTCGTGGTTTCGGGTCTACATGTCAAAGCACCCGGACATCGAGGGTGTCGGCAGTGACAAGTTCGATTCCAACTCGTTCGCCAACAGGTTTTCGCTTGGCGAAGCACGAGACTGGCTGATGCGGTACGGCTACGCGATCCCGGCGGACCTTCGCGAGTTGTGCTCGACGACCGTGACAGCTCATGGAAGTTTAGCAGCCGAGTCGCCGCTCGATCCATGGGCGCCATACTTGCCCGCCCGGTGGTTCAAAGATCAGTTCGGGATTCCGCAGGAGCGGTTGCGTGCAGCGCACCGCGCTGGTCATCTTCGTGCGGAGAAGCAAAGCAAGCGCTACCTCTACTCGGTGCGCGATGCCGCAAGGCTTTGGCCAGAAGACCACATCGTGCTTCCTCCGCAGCAAAACGCAGCGGCTAATCCCGGCTGATCGCGGTGGGTAACGGCTAATTGCACGACGAGTCATTCGACTTCGTGACAAGCGAGCTGCTGCTTGGTAGGGTGATGCTCCACAGAAGGAGATCATCCGTGAAACTCACTCGCCTTCCGATTGCTCGCCTCAAGCCCGCCCCGTACAACCCGCGCGTCGATCTCGTGCCCGGGCACCCCACGTTCGAGAAGCTGCGTCGCAGCATCGAGACGTTCGGCAGTGTCGAGCCCATTGTCTGGAACCGCCGCACGGGGCACGTGGTCGGGGGTCACCAGCGCCTGAGCGTGCTCAAGCACCTCGGTCACACGCATGTCGATGTGGTGGTCGTTGACTTGGATCTGTCTGCCGAGAAGACGCTCAATCTCGCGCTCAACCGGATCGTCGGCGAGTGGGACGAAGGCAAGCTTGCCGAACTCCTCAAGGACCTCACTGCCGATCCGTCACTGGACATCGGCCTCACCGGCTTCGACGGCACGGAGATCGACCACGTGCTCGCGAACGTCGCGACTACCGCCGGGCTCGCGAACGACGATGCGGCGTTCGACCTCGCGGCCAATCTGCAGACCGGGAAACCCGCCATCACCAAGCCGGGCGAGTTGATCGTGCTCGGCGATCACCGGCTGCTATGCGGGGACTGCACGGTCGCGGCAGACGTGCAGCGGGTAATGCACGGGCAGAAAGCGGTGCTGTTTGCGACCGATCCGCCGTACTTGGTGGACTATGACGGCACCAACCACCCGGGCACGAAGTCGGGCAAGCCGAATGCGAAGTCACCGGGCGCAACCAGCGTGATGGCGTCGCGTGCGGCATTGCCGTCGATGCGTGCCGCGAACGCGCCAAAGCCACGCACTCGTCCCACGAAGAACAAAGACTGGAGCGGTACGTACGGCGTGACGTGGGATGACGCGGATGCCAACACCGACCTCTACGACAACTTCATCGCAGCCGCCGTCGAGCACGCGATTACTCCCAATGCCGCGTGGTACTGCTGGCATGCATCGCGCCGGCAGGCCATGCTCGAAGCGGCGTGGATCAAGCACGGGGCCTTTGTCCACTGCCAAATCATCTGGGCGAAGAACCGCCCTGTACTCACACGCACGTGGTACGCGTGGCAGCATGAGCCGTGCCTCATGGGATGGCTGCAGGGCAACAAGCCTCCACGCGCGCAGCGCGATGTGCTGAGCACCGTCTGGCATATCGACACCATTCCCAACGGCGAGCAGCGTCCGGACCACCCCACCCCCAAGCCGCTGGAAGTGTTCGAGACTCCCATGAAGCAGCACACCAAGCCGGGCGATATCTGCTACGAACCGTTCGCGGGCAGCGGCACGCAGATCATCGCCGCGGAGAAGCTCTCTCGCCGCTGCTTTGCACTCGAGATCAGTCCCCACTACTGCGATGTCATCGTTAGGCGATGGATTCATGCGGTTGGGCCAGCGAAGGCGCCGCGTGAGCTCGTCAAGCGCTACGCGGTTCCGGTTCAAGGCGCGACTGTCAAGGCGACTGGCAAGAAGGCGGTGCACGCATGAGCCGACCACGCATGCATTCATCGCAGGGAAGCGGGGAGTCTCATGCTGTGCCGACAGTGCACGACGACACGGGCGGCATGGAGCGGTCACTTGAGTTGCTCGCCAAAGTCCGTGCAGGCACGCTGTCCGGCAAGATGCTCGGCGCAACCGAGCGCCAAGCTCTGGTTGCGCTGTTGGCGGCGGACGGTCTCTCGGGACCCGAGATCGCCCAGATCCTGCAGGTGTCGGACCGCACCGTGGAGCGTGACCGCCGCGACATTCGTGATCGTCACGCGTTACCGCGTGACCCCAAGCTCGTTGAACAAATGGCCGGGCGCATTCTCGCCGAGGCGGAGCTATCCATCCAGCGCATCCGGCGCACAGCCCGTGAACGCGAAGTGGACCCCGCCGTCAAGATCGATGCCGAACACCGCTGTTTCCAGATCGTCGACTCGGCGGTCGAGAGATTACAGAAGCTGGGCTATCTCCCGACGGCGGCAATGCGCGTGCAGGCCGACATCACGCACCAAGCAGCCGACCTGCCCAGCGCCGAAGATCTTGAGAAGCAGGTGGCCGGGCTGCGCGAACTCGTGTCAGCGACCGGAAAGCCTGATCCGGCGTTGCTTGAGTCCATCAGCAGCATGTCCACCGCGCTGACCAGAGCGCGCGTGGCGACGCAGGTCAAGCACGTGTCCAACACGGCGGCTGCTCCTCACACGCCGCGTTGAACTTCCATGTCATTCTGTCCGTGGTCCGTTACCTCACGCGCGTCATTGCACGTCTACCGAGAGGACACATCGTCATGCAGATCGCCCCCGAGTACATGCCCGCGCTCCAGCGTGAACTCTCCGCCCATCGTCGGCGGATCGCTTCGACTTCACCGCAGCTCTTTGCCCGCATCTATCTCAGCAGTGCGTTCATCGTCGCGCCGTCGCGCATGCACACGGAGATCTTCAACTGCTTGCAGACCCTGCATGAGCGGCGCGGCAATCACGTCGCCATCGCCGCGCCACGCGGGCACGCCAAGAGCACCGTTGTCACGCTGGCGTACGTGCTCTGGTGCCTGCTTTATGGCGTTGAGCCGTTCGTAGTCGTAGCGTCGGGTACCGAACAGCAGGCCGCGCGGTTGGTCGAGCATGTTCGCGTGCAGCTTGAATCCAACCCGCTGCTCCAGCAGGATTTCCCAGAGCTTGCGGATGTCCGCCGCATCACGCCATGGCGCAAAGACACGCTCAAACTTCCAGCTCGCTCGGGTACCGGCAGTCTGCTGATGGCTTTCTCCAGTGGTCAAAACCTCCGCGGCATCCGCTTCGGAAAGCACAGACCGACCTTGATCGTCGTGGACGACATCGAGGACAAGCAGAACGTGGTCTACGAAGAGCAGCGTGCCAAGCTCAGTGACTGGTTCCACAGCACGCTGCTCAAGGCTGGTTCGCCCGACACCAACGTCATCGTCGTCGGCACCGTGCTGCACCACGATGCGCTGCTCGCAAACCTGCTGGACGGCGCCAAACGCCCCGGTTGGCTGACGTTCCGGTATCAGGCCGTGGAGCGTTTCTGTGATCATCCCGAGCTGTGGGATCAGTACAGCGCCATTGCTTCAGGTCAGCAGCCGTATCCAGCTCCGCCTGCGACCGGCGGCCAGTGGGGCGAGAAGGGTGCGAAGCAGTTTCTGACCCACAACAAAGACCAGATGGCGAAAGGTGCCGTCGTGCTCTGGCCCCAGCAGTATGACTATGACCATCTGATGCACGTGCGCCTGCGCGAGGGCGAAGCTGCGTTTCAAGCAGAGTTCCAGAACCAGCCGCTGGATCCTCAGGCGTGCGTGTTCGCACACGCGAAACTGCGCATGTGGGACGATATCGCGCCGACACCGGAAGACCTGCTGCGGAAGTTCAGCCCTGGATATGGACGGATCAATGGCGCGTTCTACGGCGCTTGCGATCCCAGCCTTGGCAACGATCCCCATCGCGGCGACTACAGCGCGATCGTGATTCTGTTTGTGCCCGATAGTGACGATGACGAACGCAAGACCAAGTACGTGCTCGTGGCCGATATCGCACGCCGTACGCCCGATGAGACGATTGCCAAGATCGTCCAGTACGCCCGTATCTACAATTTCCGCCGATTCGGTGTCGAGGGCAATCAGTTCCAAGAGCTCATGATTAATGATCTCAAGCGTCGGTCGCAGCAAGCCGGAACGCACATTACGATCGAGGACATCAAGAGTCGCTCCAACAAACAGCAGCGCATCATGGCCATCGAAGCCGAGGTGAGCCAAGGCCTGATCGCGTTCACCCGGCGACACTCGCTGCTGCTCGAGCAACTCCGCACCTTCCCAGGCGGCAAGTACGACGATGGACCTGATGCGATGGAAATGGCAGTGGCCATGGCAAACAAGCCCAGCGGTTGTTGGTGGGGACCGATTCTCTAAGCATGCAGGAGTGAGATCAGTCGAACACATGGTGACCTTTGGTGATGTGCACCGCGCTGGTGACGGCTGCATCGCCTACTTCCTTGGCGATCAGGCGACTCTGAGGAATAGCACGCGACTGCGGCACATCAGCGATCGGGCCAGGAACGGGGTGGTGTTGGTGTCGCCCGATGGGGCGATTGTCAGCGTGCAGCACGTTCCGCCGAAGCGTCGGTGGCGGGCGCTCTAGACGGCGCAGTATCGGTGAGGCTACAAGAACGAACTGCGTACACGCCTGTCTTCGGCTCGAACTCGCGGGCGAACTTGTCCAAGACAGCAGCTTGCGGGATGCGTTCCTGCTCGAGCCGCAGGCCTTGCCTGTCACAGACATCGAGCGCGTCCGCCTCAGTCGGGGTCAGGTGCGCCGGTCGTGCAGCGGTTCGGCGGCCACTGCCCGGGCCGGTGAGATGTCGGTATCGCTCGAGCGTCTCACGGTCCATGAAGATACTGCTGGTGGCAGCGTAGATCGCGCGCACCCGAGACAGGATCTCGAGTCCCTCGCGATCCAGATCCCCCCAGTACCACACGCGCGCATGCTGAAGCCACTGGACATACCGCAGGAGCGACACCCCATTCCCCAGCCCACCGATCGCGATCGCTCGGGTGCACATGGGCAGCGTCATCAGATTCACACGGTTCTCCACGATTACCGCGTTGATGCCCCGTATATCCCACGCGCCGAGCGTGTGCAAGGGCACGGCGAGGGCGTCGCAGGGAAAGCCGAGCTCAGCCTGCACGGCGCGATCGAGAAAACGAACGAAGATGTCGGGCTCGTGATAGCGAAGGCCGAACCTGCGCCCAAAGTGGTTCTCGTCCGCACGCACCTCGTGCGGTGGGAGCACCAGGTCCAGCCATTGCGAAAGGACGCGCTCATATCGCTCGATAAACTTCGAATCCACCGTCAACGGCAGCTCGCGAGTGAACCTGTTGGGCCGAGGGTGATCGCGGAAGTACCGAACGACCTCGAGTAGGCCATCCAGGTCGGCCGCTGCGTCCGTCACCGCGGCGAGGTGTGACCTGACCCACGACTGCAGTACCGGGAACTCCGAGCGCAGACGGGCCACCGCCTCGGTGAACCGTCGGAACTCGCTCTCCTTGCCGACAAGCCGCAGCAGATCGAGCTCCGTCGCGATGAACACCTTGCTGGGGAAGAGGTTCTTGCCGTGCCGCCTGGACTGGAGTTCCTTCCATTCCACCGAGTAGCCGTACCCCAGCACGTCCTTCGAGCCCTCGCGCAGGCGTCTCACGTTGTCGATCGCGGCGACGACGTCAGGGCCGGGGTCCATCTTGGCGGGCACGCGGCGCGGAAAGTACCCAGGGTCGCCCTCAACCCACGACCGCAGGTATTCGCGATAGATGGCGAGCGCTTTGCGCGAGATATCGTCAGGCTGGATCATGGGTCACGCACGCATCGCCGATGTGGTAGCGGGCACGACCGCCGCGCGGCCGAGGTCGGTGTCCTCGAACTCCCTTGCCGTCATGCTGAAGATTTCCGAGTGATGCGCCTTGGGGTCCTTGACGACATGCAGATAGCACTCCACGTACGGTTCCGTCACGCGGGCCTTGGCATCCAAGGGAGCCACGATCAGCAGCTGAAGCCCAAACTGCCGGAAGAGCCTCAGGGCGTACTCCGCATACCGGTCGTCGACCTTTGAGAACATCTCGTCGACGACCACGAAGTGGAAGCGATCGCTGCTGGGGCGGGCGGGATCGATGTCGAACTGGTATGCGATGGCAGCAACGAGGATAGTGAACGCGAGCTTAGCCTTTTCCCCGCCGGACTGGCCCGAGCTGTCCTCGTAGTAGTGCCGCTCAGCACCCGACTCGGCGTCAAGCTCGCGTGCGGCAAAGTCGAACCACCGCCTGACGTCGGTGACCTTTTCCCGCCAGCGCTCCTCCTCGCGAAGTCTCTGGATCAGCTTCGCGATCCGAACGTACCGAGCCTCGCCCGCGGCCAGCGTCCCCTCGAACGAATCGGCGAGGCACTCCCGCAGACTCGCCTGGAACTGCTGGATCTCCGCGTCCCGCACCCCACGCGGCTCGAGCTTCATGTACGTCCCGGGTCTGTACTCGAGCTGCCTCAGCGACCGGTTTAGGACTTCGATCTTCTGTTCGATCTCCTGTTTCTCGGTCTGGAACGCGCCGTTCAGGATGCCAATCTCCTGCGTGACTTTCTCGTTGAGCCGCTCCTTGAAGCGATTCTCGTGCCGCGGCAGACCCTCGCGGCGGATGTGCTCGCACGCGGCGGAGAAACTCTGCAGGTACTCGATGGACGCATCCAGATCGGCCTGTTGGTCGGGGAAGTCCCGCAGGTACCGGTTCATGAGGCTGCAAATCTCACGCTCCAGCGGTTCCAGCTCTTTCGTGAGTCGCTCCACCTCGGCCTGCCGAGCCGAGAGAAAGGCCGCCTCGCGCTGTGTCACGTCGTGGGCGGTCAGTGGCTCGTGCTCGAAGAGCTTCGACAGTGCGGGGAAAAACGCCTCGTGCCGCGACCATTCCCCTGTCTGCCGGAGCGACGAGATGACCCGGCTCGCCTCCTCGATCTGACGCTCCGCGAACCGCAAGTCCTGCGACGCACGCTCATGCTGCCGAATCGCTTGGTCGCGATTCTCACTCAATCGCTTCTTAGCCGCCTCTACTTCGGCGACGCGTGCGCGCAGCAACTTCAACGCTTCACTCGACTCCTCAAGCGCCCGCTTTTCCTGTCGAAGAGCCGCGATAGCGAATTGTTCGGATTCGAAGTCGATCAGCGCGAATGAGTTGATCTCTTGCAGCACCTGCGCGGCGCGCCTTTGCCCCTCGAGGCCGGCAATCTCCGCGTTGAGCTTGGTGACACGAGCATCCAGGTTGCGAATCTCGTCTTCGAGCCGCCTGACGTTGTCGGAAATCGCCTTTCGCTTCTCGCGGTTGTCCCACCCGAGCACGAAATCACGCGGATCGAAGGCGCGGTCCCGGTCGTCCTTCTCGTGGCGAGATCCCCTGCCCTTGATGTGTCGTTCACGCGTGAGCGCCATGTCGTGTGCGGCTTGAAACTGCTCGATCGTGTCGCAGCACAGGTAATTGAACCTCTCCTCAAGTTCCGCCTTAACCCAGGGAGCCAGCCCGTGGCCGTCCTTGACCTTCACCTTTCGGAGTAGGGACTGGGGGTGCACGACCGGACGGGAGTGAGGCGCGGCGCGCCCACTAACGCGGAGGTACACCAGCTTCTGGCCAAAGCCGCGTCCGTCGCGGATTCGGTTCCGATCAATGTGGGCGCTGACAACCGCATAGTGCTTCTGCGGGACCAGCAGACTGAGCGCAAACGACCGGAGGACTAGCTCGATTGAAGCCTCCCAACTTTTCTCTTCAGCGGGAACGGCGATGAGCTCCGCCGCGAACGGGAGCTCGCTGTCCGGGAGCCGCAGCGCTTCGCAGAGCTGTCGGCGGATCTCCACGTGGCTCTCGGGTAGCTTGGTGTGGCGGGTGCCGAGGGCCTCCAGTTCCCGCTTACTCTCACCCAGTTCGCGGTGCGCGTCACCGCGATCGAGAACGACATCCTGGTGCTCTCGCCGCAGCGCTTCCTCGCGGGCATCAAGCGCCTTGATGAACTCGGGCAGGCGCTGGTGCAGCGAGCGCAGGGCGGCGTCGTCGGTCACTTCCGCGCCAATCCCGGTCGTCACGAGGGCCGCGGCGAACCGCGTGCTGCGCTCGCGCCGGGTGGTGCTCTCGGTCTCGTGCTGTCTGATCAGGAGGGGAAGCTGGCGAAGCCTCTCGCCCCCGGCGTTCTCGATTTCGTTCTTCAGTTGCCGTTCTTGCTCGGCCGCGTCCCGCAGCGAGCTATCGAGGCGCTCCCTGGTGGCGACAAGGGCTGAGAGCTCCCTCGTCAGCGAAGCTGCCGCGGGACCGAGCAGCTCAACCGTCATCGCCCGAAAGTACGGGCCAGCGGCGCTGCGCATCGACCGAGCAAGCAGCAGTGCTTCCGACTGCTCAGTGAAGATCGCGCCCTTCGTCGCGATCGGCGTGAGAAGTTCGAACTGCCGCCGGACCCGCAGCAGGCTCTGGTACGCTTCAGTGAGCTGGGTGAAGTGCGTCTGCAGCGTCTCGATCTTCTCCATCCACGGCTTCGGCTCGAGCATGTGCTCGCGGATGAACCTGTTCAGACTTTGAATGTCTTTGACCGCGACGGTCTGATTGAACACGTCCATCGCCTTCGGTTGCATGCCGGTGAGCTTTGTGATCCAGCCGTGGTACTCCGTGTACTTGTCGGTGGCGCGGAATCCGCGTTTTTCCAGTTGCTGTTTCACTCTCTCGGTGGTGGCCAGGTTGGCGCAGTGCTCGGCGATTGACCGCTCTGCCTGCGAGAACGCGTAGACCTTCTCCACGCCGCCATCGCCGCCGAGGTAGAGAACCTGCGCGACCGTGAACGCCTCGCCACGTTCGTTCTTGAAGGTGGCGAGCAGGGTCGAGTAGTGCTTTCCATCGGGCCGAAGGAACTGGACCTCCGCCCGATTGTCCTCATCCCGGCTCCGTCGGTCGAAGGCCCCCTTGACGTAGCTCCGCTCGTCGCGCTCAGTCTTCTGAGCGCCGGCGGCGACGTTGTAGTTGCGCACGACCGGCCGCACGAACAGGGTTAGGAGGGCATCGACCAGAGTGGACTTGCCCGAGCCGTTCTGGCCGATCAGGAGCGTGGTTGCTCTGCACGGCCGTACTACGTGCACCGTTCCTCGGCTGCTGTCGAAGGTTCCCCAGTTTGAGACCTCGAGCTTCTCGAGCCGGAATCCGGGTCTTGGTTGTGGGGCGTCATGCATCAGGAGCCCCCTGCCCACGGGCAGCTGCGGCCGCCGCCAACTGCTGCTTCAGCGCCTCGAGCTCGGACGCGGGGAGCTTGGCCTTCAGGATGCGGCGGACCTCCCATGTCTCCGGGTTGTCGGCGAACTTACGAACGAAGCCCAGCTCTTCCAGCTTGTGCAGGGCGGCATTGAACTCCTTTCGCTGACGCACCTCATCGAACTGGGCCGGGAAGAAGCCCTTCCACTGATCAAAGACGACGTCGACCTCCACGACGCACCGTTCGTTGTGGAGATCGTCCTCCTCGAACCGTCGCAGTTCATCACGGAAGAGCACGGCGAGCATCGTGGGGGCGTACCCGAGCTGGCTGCGGCGGACGAGCTTGGGAAGCTGCTCGTACCCGCTGGGGAACTCGTCCTCTCCCCACTGACGGACATATGCGTATCCCTCCGCCTCGTCGACGACGAGCGCTAGCCCCAAGCGGGCCATGAAGGTCTCGAGCTGTGAACGGTTTGACAGCAGGATGTTCCAGATCCGGTCTTCGTCCAAGTAGATGACGCCCTGTAGCAGCCGGACGGCCGCGATGCTCCATTCGCGGAACTCCGGGACGGGAGATGTAGAGGGGTTAGGCATTCGCGGTCTCCTGGGGAGGGAGGAACACAACCAGCGGGACGGTAACGAGACGGGACACCGCCCCTGCGACTTGGATGTCCTCCGAGCGCTCGCGGCTGATGATGTGCCCGTCGTCCTTGGCGATCTGTATGTAACCGAGGAGCTCGACGATCCCAGCGTCCGGCGGAAACTCTCGCACCACCTCCGAGAGGGTCATCGATCTGCCTGCACGAGAAGTAAGAGAGTTGATCCGCTGGCGCATCGCCGCCCAGTCGAGGCGATGGAGCTGGGCGAGCATTCGGAACAACTCCACCCGACGCGCATCGTCAACCTGCCCTTCAGAGAGGTCCATCTTCGCGAACTCGGTCGGTGGACTCCAGAACATCCGCGAGAAGGGGAATGCAAGCTGTACGCCGACATCAACAGTGGTGCCGACCTCGAAGGGCGGCGTGTTGGCGAGGGCGGCACCGAGACCTCGGATCTCCGTGAGCAGATGCGTTACCCGGCGTCGGTCCGACGCGGTCCGGGAATCCAGCATCCGCCGCAGGGTGGCAGAGAGCCGTTGGTTCGTCCGCATCACCTTCTCGGCGTCCGCGATCAGCGATGGCACCATCCGGCGAACCGTCGCGAGCCCGTCGGATTGCTGTGAGAGCTCGTCGATCCTCCCCAGCTCGACGATGATCCTCTGGAGTTTCTCCTGTTGGGTCGGCGACAAGATGAAGCGCACGAACTCATAGAAGCTGACACCTTGGTCGTCCTGCTTCAAGACATCCTCCGCGTCGAGGGCGAACTGGAGGATCTCCCCGCGTGAGTCCTTTCCGTCGAGTTGTCGCCGCTGCACCTGCCGCGTGATGTCCTTGAAGCGGTCTTCCACGGCCCGAAAGTCGGAGAGGAGTTCCTTGAGCAGGCCAACGGCGGTGGCGAACCGCTCTCGCACCGCAGCGGGTTCATACCGCGCCTCGACTCCGCCGTCCCGCAGGATCTGACCGATCTCGTCGTCGAGCCTCTTGCGTTCCTCGTACAAGTGAGCCAACCGGACTTCGGGATCGTGCGACGCGCCGGCGACGAGATCGGCCAGGGTACTAATGACGACACGCAGACGAGACTCAGTGCCGACAAACCCCAGATCTCTCTGCAGGGCGCGGTCGAGGAACAGAAACACGTCCTCAGTGTGCGGGGTCAGCTGAAACACCGGCTCGTTCCGTCCGCCTTCTACAGAGCGATGCAGCCAGCGCGTCTCCCCGCTGCACCAGGAGGACAAATAGGTCTCCGGTTTGTCCCGTATCGACTCCGGATGGGCTTCGCTCACGGACTCTTGGTACTCGCCTAGCGCCGCAACCAAGTCTGATGAGGGGAGGGAGATGCGGCCCGAGCCTTTGAACTGCCGGTGCAGGAAATCGATCACGAAAGGGGCGTGCTGCGCCCGCAGCAGCTTCAGCGCTGGCGACGTGCCGAAGTATGCAATCAGTTGGTCCAGGCGCATGGCGGCAATCCGGTTACCTCATCCGTCGAGGTGTTAGAGTAGTGGCCCCAGCTTTCGCCAGCTGTGTTCCGGTCAAGATCGCGGCTCCCGTAGCGCTTGTTGCGGCGCAGGCTCCAGTCCGCTCATACCCCGTCGCGTGACTGACCATTCCTGGGTACCCCCGGGCTTCTGCATCATTATCAGCACTCGGTCCGAAACCCAAACAGCCGAGCGACCCGGCCGACATGGAACGTTGTCGGCGTTTGGATGCTGGCTGCACTGGCGCAGGACTCTCCTCGACGACCAGAGTCGAGCACGTCAGAAGTAGGCTGTTGTGCATTGCCCCGACGCATCGTTAGACTTGTCGCCACCGACCACCGAGAACGCGCTCGTCCGGGTTGCGGATACGGAGCTTCTGACCGGCCCGCGAAAGCGGCCCACGTTGCTCCAGATGTGACCTCTTCTACAATGTCAGATAGTACATCGAGACGAGCGAGCATCGTGACGAGATTCAATCGAAGCGCATTGGTGGCTTTCAGGAGCCGATCGGCCTGTGTGTTGGTCATGACAACGTTCAGAGAGCAGGGCGGCGGATGTCGCGAGAACGCGTCGCGAGGGAGCTTCACCAATGCTCATGGCGATGCGTAAGTGCTAGGGGCTCGTAGCGCGCTGTATCTTGCTCCCGTCGCAACGTGTCTCATCAAGGGGTCGTAGCGCGACATACCTTCGGCGCTCCCGTACGCGTCGTGTGGCGATTGTCATGCCACCACACGTCACCGTGCGTGTCGTGGTTGCGTGAAAGTGGGCGGTCGCCCACATCCGAGCTATAGGAAGCGGATATCCACCGGAAAGTGCGGCCAGATCGCGATTCGCCTGTGCGCATGTCCCCAACATCTGCGCGACATCGCAAGATATCCGCGTTAGCGCCTTGCCTATCGCCCATGTCCCGGCCCTGATGTGCGATGTTCTCGCTCAGAGCGGACGCCTGCATTAGGCCATCACTGGGAGCGTGAACACAACAAGGAGCCAGCGATGACCGAGCGACGCGCACCGCAGCGAAATGGATCAAGTTCCACGACCACTCCGGCAGCTACACCGAGCGACCCGGCCAAACCATCTCTGGCAACGGCATCGCCAGCAGAGCCGCGTTCACGTCGCAAGGCACGAATCGAAAACCTAGTCGCCACTCGGCCCTCGACGCAAGCAGATGCGTCGAAGCCCCGCGCGACCAAAGCCAAGAGCGCGTCGGCGCGGCAGCCCGCGACGAACAATTCAGCCGCAACCCGCGGCGCGTCGCCACAACGTTCCGTCCGATCGCTAAGCGCGCTCGACGCAGCCGCCCAAGTCTTGTCGTCACTCACAGGAAAGATGGCCGAGTCCGGATTGTCCGCGCCACAGCTCATTGAACGCATGGCGAAAGCAAAGTTGTGGATGAGTCCTGGCGGCAAGACGCCCGATGCCACTCTGTACGCCGCGATGTCGCGAGAGATCGCGGCCAAGGGTTCCGCGTCGCGCTTCCGGAAGATCAGCCCGGGACACTTTGCCCTCGCCGCGTCAAGTCCGATGGTCGCTGAACCCGCACCGAATGGAGGCGGCAAGCGCCCGGCAGCCTCCGCCCAGACGAGCGCCTCAAGCCTAACGACCAAGGTTGACAATGGATCGCGTCACGCTCGAACGGAGCGCAAGGCTCGCGGGGGTAAGCCATGAGGTCAACACTCGACCTTGCCAAGCTGCCCCGTCTCTCGCTCGCTGAGTTGCGACAGGTGTGGCGCGAGCACCATGGCAATGCCAAGCCACCGGGCCAGAAGCGACTCTTGATGCGAGAGCTGGGCTGGCGCTATCAGGAGTCGATCGGCGGCGGACTTGACGCGCCAACACAGCGGCTACTGAAGGCTGCAATGGCCCGCGCGGATCGTGAGTCGTTACGAAATGAACGTGATGCTCCCGTAAGTGCCGGTCTGTCACGATCCCGCGTCATCGCAACCGCGTCGACCCGTCGTGCCGTCGAGGATTTGCCTGCGGGCAGTCGCCTTATTCGAGAGTGGCGCGGTCGCACCCACGAGGTGACGGTCGTCACACACACGGTCAATGGCAAGTCCAAACCAGCGTTTCGCTACCGCGATAAGGAGTACGCCAGCCTCACGGAAGTCACGCTGGTGATCACCGGCCTCCACTGGTCGGGACCGCGCTTCTTTGGTCTCGTCAATCGTGCTCGACGTGGGAGGTCAGCATCATGAGCGGCTCTCAATCAACACTCCGCTGCGCGATCTACACGCGCAAGTCCAGCGAGGAGGGGCTCGATCAGGCCTTCAACTCGCTGGATGCCCAGCGTGAAGCATGCGTGGATTACATCAAGAGCCAGAAGCACCAAGGCTGGACGCCACTCGCCGACACATTCGACGATGGTGGCTTCTCAGGCGGTTCAACCAACCGTCCAGGCTTGCAGCGATTGCTCACCGCGATCGTCGCGGGGCGCATCGACACCGTTGTGGTCTACAAAGTCGATCGCCTGAGCCGTTCGCTCGCCGACTTCGCCCGGCTCATGCAGACGTTTGACGAGCATGGCGTGAGCTTTGTGTCCGTGACCCAGCAGTTCAACACCACGACGTCCATGGGCCGTCTCACGCTCAACATGCTGCTTTCGTTCGCGCAGTTCGAGCGTGAAGTCGCGGGCGAGCGCATTCGCGACAAGCTTGCCGCCACGTTTAAGCGAGGTGTGTTTGTCACGGGCCAACCTCCGCTCGGATACCGGCGCCCCAAAGAAGGTGAAGCTGGCTTCGTGGAACGAACGCTCCTGATCGTGCCGGAGGAAGCCGCAACCGTCCGCGCGATCTACGACACTTACGTGGCCACCAAGTCACTGCTCGCCGTGGCAACGCATGTGAATGGTGCAGGTCGTCGCACCAAGCAATGGACGAGTTCGCGGGGGCGCAGCTTCGGCGGCAACAGCTTCTCAACGGGCCTTATCCACCGCATTCTGACCAACCCAATCTACATCGGCATGATTGCGCACACTCGGACGCCGCCATCTGCGTCACCCGGTGTGCACCGATCACAACGAGTCACGGAACTGCACCAAGGCCTGCACCAACCGATCATCTCGCGCGAGCTCTGGGACAAGGTGCAGGCGATGATGACAATCGTCAACCGACGCGAGCCGGGTCAGTGGACGCATACTCACTTGCTGAAGGGCAAGTTCCGCACCGTTGATGGTTCGACCATGTCGCCAGGCTCGACCCAGCGGGCGGGCGATGGAGATGGCAAAGGGCTGACGTCTTCCGTGAGTCCATCCGTCCGAGCGCCGGCCGTGCGTTACTACGTGAGCCAGCGGGCCATCAAGCAGGGCTACGCCGCCTGCCCGATCAAGTCGCTCAACGCCGCAATCGTCGACGATCTCGTGCGGGCGCTCGTCGCCGATCATCTCCGCGCGACGCAGTCGGTTGAACTTGGCACGCTCACTCCCTCGATCCGTGATCACTGGCTTCGTGAGATGATTCGCCAAGTCACGGTTGGGCTGGACCGCATCATCATCGAACTCAGTAACGAACAAGTGGCGAGCTGCGCGAAGACGTTGGGCACCAATGGCGCGACAAACGTCGTCGAAGCAGTAGGCAACTCACGACGTCAATCGCTGGCGTCAACTGAAGGGGACGATGCAAAGCCCACCCCGCAACCTTTGCCGACGTGTCCCTTCAAGCCATCGGTGACAAACGATGACGGCATCACCACGATCACGCTCGCGATCCACATGAAGCGGATGGATGGGCGCCGCGTCCTTGTTTCGCCAGAGGGACATGATTTGCTGCTGACGGCGGCATCGGATGCAAAGGCGTGCGCCCATCCGCACCTCGTCCACGCGTTGGGACAGGCGTTCCTCTGGCGCGCGGAGCTGCTTCGCACGGGCGACTCAATGGACGTGCTCGCTGCCCGACGGCGCGTGTCGGCATCCCAGGTCAAGAAGCTGCTCGGTCTGACCAACCTCTCCCCGCGCATCATCCGAGCCGCGCTCACCGCAGGTCTGCCGCCCCGCGTCAGCGTCAACGACCTCGTCGAAGCTGGGCAGCACTTGGAGTGGCCGCGTCAGGAAGCACGGCTCGGTCTCGTGTCGCAGCAACGCGAGGATCGTCGCCGAGCATAATCACGGCGCGCAGAGTACTGGGTTACCGCCGAGATTGATCGCACGCAACCTGCTTGAGTAACCCCAGCAATTCGAACAACGATCAAAGACGATGCGCTGCGTGGACTGTTAAACTTGAACGACTTTGACTGCGAGCTAGATAAACAAACGGTAGTCATAGCTCAGCGGACCAAACCGGTCAAGCAACCTTCCAATCCGTGCGATCTCGTTGGATGATTCGATGGTGGCGGGTAGGTTGGAGTAAAGGTCGAAAGAGTTCCACGACATCTTCGACAGCCCCAGTACCTCGTCGACCAACGTCGGCAAGTCGCTGCTCCCCGCATAGCGATGAATCCTGAGCGGCACCGGCACGCCCTTCCTCCCCTTGAAGTAGCGACGTGATCCCTGCTGAACGCTTGCCGCGGATCCATGGAGCCACACCAAGGCGTCGGACGGCCCCAATGCGATGGCTGCACCCCGCGGCAAGGGGAAGAACTTGTCCACTTCGAGCTGTCCCTGCCGGTACGTGGAGGCGATGAACCTCAGCTGAGGGTCCTCCTGGATAGTGAGCATCTCCAACGATTTCACGCCATCGAACCCTTCGCGCAAACCGTCGCGTTCATCGCGCGTGAACTCCGTCCGCTTATGAAGCACCACCCTCTGCGGGAACTTCTGCATCGAGGTGTAGAACAACTGCCGCGCGTTCTGCGCCAGCCGTCGGGCGTCTTCCCTGGACAGGTACGGATTGCCGCGTCTGACTACAGAAGACTCAAGGCGGCTCAGTTGGTATCGCAGACCATAGCCACGAGCGTTGTAGAGGTGGCTGCAGCCCACGAGGATGTGCTGGCCGGACGTCGCCGTGCGGTCGATGGCGAAGCCCATGCCAACAAACGCTGTGTTGTCGTCGAGGCCATCCAGAAGCCAAGGGATGCGCATTGCCTTCGAGTAGAAGGACAGCGCGAGCCACCACATGATTTCGCAGCTGTATTTCTTGTTGAGCGTCTGCTCGCGGATGAACTGCGTGCACGCCCCCAACTGCACGCACAATGCCTTGACCGCATCGTGGAGGTTTGGTTCACGATTCTCAAGTGAGTTCTCTAGGTCATCCCAGCGCTTGGGCTTGAAGATAACGACGATGGCCCCGGGGTTGGCGTGTGCGGCCTGCTTCACGCTGTCGAGCAGTTGCATGCGCAGCCGACCGTACGCTTTCTCAGCGGACAGAGTCCTGGAGGGTTCAGGGCAGTCGACGAAGCCGCTTGAGCCCGGGGCTGCTACCACGAAGTCCGTACCAAAGGCGTTCTGAAAGCCAGGGAACTCGATCAAGTAGTCACCCTTAGTGTCTGGAGCCGCTCGTGACGTTAGCTTGGCGAGGAAGTTGGCGGCTCTGTGTGCTTCCGACTGGGGGCAGACCACTGAAATGCGGACCGGTCCTTCAAGCCCCTTGGAACTGAGATCAAAGTCGTACGGCCTGTTCTCAACGATGCCCCTGATTGGATGCTCGTCCTTAACGTAGCCGTCGTTGCGGCGGGCGCGGAACAACAGCCGTGCGTCCGGCCGTATCGTGCCCTGGAAGCGCAGATGTTTATTGACCGTTTGGACGATTGTGCTTGGAAGGGCTGGCGAACCGGTGAGTGCCGCGAACGGCGGTTTGTTACCCACGCTGAAGCGAAACCCCGAGCCACTCGCCGGGGGGTATTCGACCTCCGTCACGGGTTCACTAAAGAGAAGTTTGTGCCACACCTTGAATCGATCGTTGAACGAATCGTTTGTCCAAGAGGCGGTCTCCCCACGCTTGGCTTCCATGGCGATGCTCTTGGGTGGAAGCTGCCCGTCCTCAAGCCGCGCATGAACCGTCGGTTTGACGATCAGGAAGGAGTTCCCTTGAATGAGCCGCAACGACAGGAGTATCGCATCGTGGATGACGACCCTGGTTCCATTAACGGTCCGCGTGGTCCTAGCCTCACTTCGCCAGATTCGCTCGCGGTCAACATTCAAACCCGGCTTGGACGCGAGCGCCCGAGCCAGAGCTGAAATCAGAATTGAGACGACGATCCCGTCATGACGATCGAGTTCAGACCGCTGTATCGGTGTCCGGACGACACTTCCCCGGATGCGGTTCCCGAACGTACGTTCTAGCTCAGACTGTGTGGACAGCGCCAGGACCCGTCCCCGGAAGAGTCCAGCAGCGATGGGCCGGTCCCCGACATCCTCACGCAATCTTGTCCATGCGCCCTTACTATCAAATCCACTCACGTCTGCTTCGAGGATCTCCGCTGGCAAGGTGATCGGGAACGAATTGCTCTTCGAGACTGCTGCAGGAGGCCCTGCGGGCAGTTCAAAGGGCGGCGGAACGTCAATTCTTGGCTGGGCCGTGGCAAGCAGCGTGTTCGCCTTCGCCAGACCATCACCGGTCAGGCAGGCTGCAGCGAGACGGTACATCAGGTCGTCGAAGCTCTGGACTGGCACTAGAAAGGCGTCGCGACCGCAGGCCCGGGCACTCTTGATTAACTTTACTACGGCTGGGGCAGGCTCCTGAGAACCGGCATGGCACCAATAAAGGCGTCCTTTGCCCGGACGGCCGAACGCCGATCCCAGCGTGGTCATCACTGAGTCGTCACGGCCACTATACCCCACGACGACAAGATCGCGGTCTAGGAGCCGCTTCATCAGCTCCTCCACGAACAGAGCCTCCTGCGCCGCCACCTCGTCGGGAAGATTCTTGAGATCGTCGTATCGGTAGTCGCCGTGCAAGGCAACCACCTGGATCTCGCCAGTTCGCGGCTCGCGGAGGCGGTTACGGCTATCCAGACCGATTTCGATCGGGGCGAGCCTGGTCGCCTTGACGACGGCTCGCGACACCAAACCATCGAAGTTGGTAGTCCACACCGAGTCCACCATGCCCGCCTCGGCCACCAGCCCTAGCAGCAGGTAACCGACATGCGGCTGCTTGCCGCTGATCAGTTGCCGAAAGTACGTCTGGCGGTCAGCCGCGATGGGGTAACAGCGCTGGGCGTAGATGCCATACTCGTCGGGTGCATTCGCCGGCGGGTACGTCTTCTGTGCATCGAGCCATTGTTGGATTCGCGACCGCGTCGACGGCAAGGACAACTCTGAGAACAAATCGCTCATCCCCGGGTGCGCCGACAAGAAGATAGACCTCTTCCAATGCCATATGCACTCTCCGGCACTTGGTACGCCCGAACTGATCGAGGCGCCGGCTCCCAGCAACCACAGCGCCGCAGCGTCCTTGTTGATGTGGACGGAGCGAACGAATTCCTGAACCGATAGCTCGTAAACAGACATAATGAGTGACGATATGAGGCAGCGCTACGGGAATGCACTGATCTCAGCCAGATCAAGTTAGCGGGTATCCTGTGCGAAGCTGCTCGGCGAAGCCCCGAAAACGACACTGGCCCGGGGTGCGTCAGAGAACCTGTCGCACATTGTGCCGCATCGTGACCGAAGTCAGGGTCTCTGCACGAGCCGCCACCCAAGGAGCGCGAAGTCTCGCGGAGAATTCGCCGATTCCACGAAAAAGCCCCGACGCCCATTGGGCTCAGGGCCTTGAAGCGGAGTTGGTGAGATTCGAATGTACATACATGTCGACATGCGGCGACCCGAGCTCGCCCTCAAAACGACACTGGTCTGGCGCACGCCAGAGAACCTGTCGCGTATTTTGCCACATACTGCCGCGAGACGGGGTCTCTACCCAAGGCGGCCTCACAAGTAGCGCCAAGTCTCGCGGAGAATTCGCCGATTCCACGAAAAAGCCCCGACGCCCATTGGGCTCGGGGCTTGGAAGCGGAGAGGGGGGGATTCGAACCCCCGATACCTACCGAAATAAGTATAACGGTTTAGCAAACCGCCGCCTTCAGCCGCTCGGCCACCTCTCCGGCGGAAGAGGAGTATAGGGGCCATCCCCGCGTCAAACAAGCCTCGCTCAAGCCTCGCTCGGTCCGCCACCCACGCCGCCGTCCCCGCCCGCCTGACCCGCCCCCTGGCAAGGCACCCAGCAAAAAAAAGTCACGCCGGGCATGCGGTCCCGGCGTGACAGGAGTTGCGGGCGCTTCCTGCGCGCCGCGATGCGACAGTTGTGGGGCGGGTGCTCTCGCTGGCGAGTTCGCTGGTGCTCTAGCCGAGTTCTGGCGGATGGCGTGACGTCGTGAAGACCCGCTCCTGCCACCCTCAGCTCCATCTCAGTACGTGCTTCACTCCGCTTCTTCGCGACCCTGCTGCTGCAGCAGCTTGCGGAGGTAGTCGTTCTCGCGGCGTGTCGCCTCGAGGTCAAACACGAGGTACTTCACGCTCAGCCGCAGATAGTCCAGAGCCTCTTGCAACTCCTGCACCGTCTGCTGCATCTTGCCGTGGCGGGCGCTGGTCTCCGCTGCGAGCTTCACGAGCGGAGCCCGCTGCTCTTCGGGCAGGCTGTTGATCTGGCTGATGAGGTCGCTGAGCTTGGTCTGAAACTCTTGCTCGTTCATGGTTTGCTCTCCGGTTTGTGCTTGTCTTGTGCGTGTCTGCGTTGTGTGTCCCTGGTCTTGTCTTGCGTTGGTCTTTGCGGTTGCTGTCGTGGCAAGCCCCGCAGCCAACACGTTGGTGATGACAGAGATACAACGCCCATGCCAACGCAAGCACCGACCGGCGCACAGCCTCGCGCGCCCCGCGCGAGCAGTGGGGGCCCTCCACGAAACGTCTCAAAAAAAGCCGCAAAGCAAGCCGATTGGCCCGCACAAGCCCCTCCAAGCCCGTCACGCAGTGCGCCTCTGCCGTTTATGCGGGCTGCGCGGACGACAGCTCCCACGCCTCACCGCGTGCTGCCTGGCGCGACTGTTGCCAAACTTCAACGCCCGATGTCGACGCGCCGCAGCGCAGCCTTGCCCGCAGGCGACACCACGCGACGCAGCAGCGCGTCCGTCCCCGATGGGTCGTGCTTCCGCGCATCGCGCAGCAGCTTGCGCACGTGGTTGTCGAGCGTGATGCGGAAGCGCTCATACCACGCCTCCAGCTCATGGCGATTGAACTTCGCCAGCGGGTCGCGCAGGCCCGTCTGCGCCGTCGCCCAATCCAGCAAGCCCGAGGGCTTCTCCCCCTGCGC
This sequence comes from Planctomycetaceae bacterium, assembly GCA_027487735.1. Classification (GTDB taxonomy): domain Bacteria; phylum Planctomycetota; class Phycisphaerae; order Phycisphaerales; family UBA1924; genus BJHL01. The sequence goes on from JAIYDA010000059.1 coordinate 51,771, forward strand.
ATAAATCATGAACGCCGCTTCCAATCGCTTGGGGTAGCTCAAAAACGCATCCGTCACGCTCTCTGGCAGCGCGAGCAGCGCCTCATCCAGCGAGCGATCCAGCCCCGCGCTGGGCTTCTCTTCGATCAGCGCGGTCGCCGTCGCCAGTGCCTGGCTCCCGCGGTGCTCGCTCGCGGGCACAAGCTCGGCAAACGCCGTGCTCAGCGTCTTGAGCCCACCCCGTGCAAACCGAATCGTGAGCCGCTGCACAGGCTTGCCCTCGTGCACGTGCCCCTCGATGGAGACAATGTCTCCGGGGCCCCACTCGGGCTTGCCAGCGTGGATCACCACATCACCTCTCGCAAAGCTCGTCACCGACATCGACGGATTCCTTCCAAGTCGCCGCACGCTTCGCACGAGTTTGTCGGCGTTTCTCGCCGCTCGTCGCGCCACGGACGCATGCATTACCAACGCAGCTCCATCCCCACAAACATCGCCCGACACCGGGCACGCGGCTGTTTCCGCTCGCGTTCGCACGTCTTTTCCTGCCCGCGCTGCGGTGCTTCGCCGCTCGCTTCGTGCAAGCTCACACCGCCTGTGGGCCTTTTTCCATCTGCAAGCATGCCCGCAGGCTGCTTCGCCAGCGGACGCATCGTTCGTTTGTTTCATGCCCCGAGCATCAACGCAGCGGTTCGCTCGCTGCGGTCCCCTCCCCAGAGCGTCCCATCCCCAAACGCAACAGCATCCCTCCCCGCAAGACCCCGACCACCGAAAGCCCAAACGCTACCGCCCTTCTTGGCGGCTTGCTTCACGGCAGATTTCGTGCACCCTTCCCCAACTTGGAGAAGCAGCCTGCATGCTCTGGCCTTGGCCCACGCAGGCAGATCTTGCCGCCCGCAGCCCGCCCTCTCGCTTTCCACTTCCGTCCTGCATAATATCCCGGCCCGGAGCCACGCAGTCCAGCCCCGGTGTCAAGAATATCCACAGGATTGCACTTTCCCGGAGCGTTATCCGGCTTTCGAGCTTCGCTTTCCGCCTGCGGTCGGCACCCAGCCCTCCCACCGGTCGCTCGCCCGAATCGCCAACTCGCCCACGGGACATACCAGAGGGCCCCAGCGCATGATCGAAGCACTCAAGAGCGAAGAGATCGTGAACAAAGTCGGCGGACGCTTCAAGCTCTGCGTGCTCATCCAGCGCCGCATCGTCCAACTCATGGACGGCGCTCGCCCCCTTGTCGCCCGCGAAGGTCGCAGCGACCTCGAGATCGCCATCGAAGAGATCATGCAGGACAAAATCACCCTCGACTGGGACGAGAGCGTGATGCTCAAGGGCCAGTGATGCCCTCCTGATGGACCAGTCAGGCCGCCCAATGGCCCGCAAGCCCGTGCCATCACCCTCGCCTAGCCCGCCCACGCCCGTGCACACTTTGCACGGCAAGCGCCTGCTCGTCTGCCTCACGGGCGGCATCGCCTGCTACAAGGCTGCCACGCTCGTCTCGCGCCTCGCCCAGCTTGGCGCGCACGTCACCGTCGCGATGAGCCCCAGCGCGACGCGCTTCATCGCCCCGCTCACATTCCAGGCCCTCAGCGCTCGCCCCGTGCTCACCTCCCCCTGGGAGCCAACCGCAAGCGAAGATGGCCTGCTCGATCCCCAGCACATCAAGGTCGCCCAGCACGCCCACGCCGTCGTCGTCGCGCCCTGCACGATGGACTGCCTCGCCCGCCTCGCGCACGGACGGGGCGACGAGATCGTCAGCCTGCTCCTCAGCGCGGTCGATCGTGCCACCACGCCCGTCCTGCTCTGCCCCAGCATGAACGCCGTCATGTGGGCCCAGCCCGCCACCCAGCGCAACGTCGCCGCGCTGCAAGCCGACGGCTACCACTTCGAAGGCCCAGCCGACGGCTGGCAAGCCTGCCGCACCATGGGCACCGGTCGCATGAGCGAGCCCGAAGCAATCCTTGCTGCCCTCACCAGCATCGTGCACGCGCGTGCCTAGCACCCGACGTATGCTGCTGCGGTCGACATGCCCGCAGCCTCCTCCCCACCTCGCACCAGCGGCGAGCTGCTCACGCCCCGCGTGCGTCGCGTGCTGCCCAACGCCCTCACCACGCTCCGCCTTGTCATCGCTGTCGCCTTCTTCACGCTGCTCGCCGTCTGGACCTATCCCACCACACAGCTCATCGTCCGCCCCACGCACCCCGTCGCGCCCTACCTCGTCGCCGCCCTGCTCTTTGGCCTCGCCGCCCTCACAGACGCGATCGATGGCCCACTCGCGCGCCGCTGGCAAGTCGTCAGCAAGTTTGGGCGCGTGATGGATCCCTTCGCCGACAAAATCCTCGTCCTCGGCGCCTTCGTCCTGCTCGCGGGCCCCAACTTCTCCTTCGACGTCGATGGCCCCAAAAACCTGCACGTCAGCGGCATCCACCCCTGGATGGTCCTGGTCATGCTCAGCCGCGAGCTGCTCGTCACCACCATCCGCAGCATGCTCGAGAGCGAGGGCAAGGACTTCTCTGCAAGCGCCACAGGCAAGGCCAAGATGGTCGTGCAGGCCCTTGCCATCCCCGCCATCCTCGTGCTGCTGGGCATCACGAACGTGGGCCGCGGCTCCTGGGGACGCATCGCCATCGACACCATCGCCTGGACCACCGTCATCGTGACCCTCATCAGCGCGATTCCCTACGTCAGCCGAGGCATGCGCATGCTCAGCAGCGACGCTGCCCGCGACGAAGCCCCCGACTAAACCGCCCAGCCAAACCCCCCCGGCCAAACCCCCGCAACCAAACCCCCGCACCCTCCACTCCCAACCGACCCTCGCCCAGCCTCCCTCGCCCTGCTTCCCCACGCATGACCTTCGCCGCCTCCATCGCTCGTGCCGCCGCCCGCCGCATGCCCCTGCTCGACACCACGCAGTGCTTCCGCGTCTTCAGCGGCAAAGCCGAAGGCCAGGACGGCGTCTTCATCGACGTCTTTGGTCCTCTCGCCACGCTGATGGTCTACGAAGGCCCCGCCACCGCATCGCTCGACCCGAAAGAGCTCGCCGACGCCGCGCTCCCAGCCCTCGCGCCCCTGGGCGTGCAAGCCATCTACTTCAAGCCCTTCGCCAAAGACCGCTCGCGCCTGGGCGGCGCATTGCCCAAAGTCGTGACCAGCGCCACGCCCCTCGCCGGCACGCGCCTGCCCGAGTCCATCGTCGTGCGCGAGCACAACGTGCAGCTCGAAGTCCGCCCGTTTGACGGCCTCTCTACAGGCCTCTTCGTCGACCAGCGCGACAACCGCGCCTGGCTCGCCAAGCTCGTTGCCAACCGCGTCGCAAAGCTAACCAAAGGCAAGGACGGCACGAACGCCCGCGTCCGCGCCGCACTCAAGGACAGCCCCGTCGACCAGGCAGCCCCGCAGCATATCGGCGTCCTGAACGCCTTCGCCTACACCTGCGCCTTCAGCACCGCCTGCGCCAAGGCCGGCGCAATCACGACAAGCGTCGACGTCTCCGCGAAGTATCTCGCCTGGGGCAAGGCCAACTTCGCACACAACGCGCTCGACGCCAGCGCCCACCGCTTCGCGCGCATGGACATCTTCGAGTTCATTACCTACGCCAAGCGCAAGCAGCTCCGCTACGACATGGTCATCCTCGACCCACCTAGCTTCGCCAGCGCAAACCGCAAAAAAGGCACCAAGGCCTGGAGCAGCATCAGCGACTACCCAACCCTCGTCCGCGAGGTCAAAGGCCTCATGCGTCCAAACGCCCTCCTCTTCGCCAGCACGAACACGCTCGAACTCTGCCAAGAAGGCCGCCTCGCCAAAGTCGTTCTCAAAGGCCTGGGTGGACAGCCCCGCATGTGGCTCGACGTCCCGCCCCCAGGCGTCGACGTCGCCATGTCCAAAGGCCGCTTCGCCGCCCTCGCCGCGATCGTTTAGTTGTGAGTGAACGCAGGCATTCGGGATTCGCCATTCGCCATTCGTGGGCCACTCGGTCGGCGGCCCTGTCAGCACAGCGCCCCTGCCGACCCCGAATGCCGAACGGCGAATCCCGAATGCCTCGCCCTCCCCGTCTACGCTTCCCCAATGTCCCTCCAGAACTGGCTCCAACTTCTCATCCCGCTGCTCATCATCTTCGGGCCAGTCGTCGCCAAGGCCTTTCAAAAGCTGGGCGAAGTGAAGAAGGAGCGCGAGCGCCAGCAGCGCAGCCAGCGCGCCCAGATCGACGCCCTCCGCACGGGCAACGCCGCCGACACCAACACCGCCTTCCAAACCCCCCAGTCGCAGCAAGAGCGTGACCCCGCCCCGGTGCTCGAAGCTCCGATCGTCCGCGCCCCGCAGCCGCAAAGGCCCGTCCTTTCCGCCCCGCGCACCACCATCGGCCGCCCGACAGTGGCTGGCCCCACCCGCACGCTCCGTCTGCCGGGCGGCATCGTCATCGAGGTGCCCGTCGAGCCCGACGCAGGCCGCCCCGCGCCGCAAACCTCCAACTCACGCACGCAGGCCCAAGGCCAAGCCCAAGCTCAAGCTCAGGCTCAGGCCCAAGCCCAGCAACGCTCCCAGCAAAAAGCCCAACAGCGCGCCCAGCAAAGGTCAAAGTCCAAAAAGCCCCAGCCCGCCGAGCAGCGAACCCAGCTCGCTCCCGCCCAAGACTACCAGACCGTCCGCACCCGCGCCCTCGGTGCTCTGCCCGACCTGCAAGCCCAGTCGCAGATGCAGTCGCAGATCGGCAGCGCATTCCCCGCCGCGTCGCCCCCCGCCCGCGCTGCCACGCAGGTCACGCCCGGTCGCGGCAGCGCACGCGGCTCGGGCCTTGGTGCCCTGCTCCCCAAGAACGCAACGCCCGCCGACGTCCGCCGCGCGTTTGTTCTGAGCGAGGTCTTCGGCCAGCCCGTGGGCAATCGCTAAGTGCCTGAGCGCGTTGCTCGCGCGAAGCGCAGCCTCGCGAAACCCGCGCCCAAAACAGCACGCACCAAAAAAACCCGCGGCGTGCGACCGTGTCGCACGCCGCGGTACAGCAGTGATTGAGCTGGGGCGTCTCTCGCGTGCAGGCGGTGTCCGCCGTGCACTGCGAAGCCCTTCGCTCTATCTCCAAACGAACGTCACGCTTCGGCGTGGTTGCCGCGTGGTCGCAAGCATCACAGGCCCACCGGGGAGACATGCGCAGCGTTCATCAGGCGCTGCGTCCCGCGTGAGGAGCGATGCCCGCAACCGGTCGTTGCACCGGCGCTCTGGGCGTGGGTCCGACTCAAACCGTCGGAAGACCGCAAGGCCAGTCGGCCCGCTCGGTCATTACCCAATGCTCCGCACGAGCTCGATCGCCGTGTCGGTGTCACCCTCCAGCAGCTCCTGAGCGCACACAATCACCAGCCCGCAGACGCGAGCCAGCACAAAGCCACATGTTGAAAATGCTTCGAGCATCGGTTCTCTCCAAGGCACAACGCGCAGCACGCCGCGCGTATTGCAAACTCTCCAAAACGGCGAAACGACCAACCCAACCAGTCGCCTCTCACAGCGACTGCCCTTTCCCGACCGGCTCCTAACCCTCAGCCCCGAACCCCCAGCCCCGAACCCTGCCGACGCCCGTTTCCGCTGCACGCACCCCGCGCTCTCACACGCAAGGCCGCACACACCGAATCGGGCGAAAAATCAGCCCAGTCAAGCCAAACCCACCCAAACCCAACCAGCCCCACACCGGCACATCTCCGAGCCCGCCCCAATCAACAATAGTCCAAGGCCAGCCCTTCCAAAGGTCCCCCCGCCGAAGACAGGGTGGGCGAGCAAACATCGCGCCCGCACCACCCGCCGCCAGGCTTACGCAAACCGGCCAGCAAACTCGCCCGCGCAACCCAGGAGCGGTTTCCTCATCCGCTCGCAGGTCACCCAGCGACCAGCCCACGCCGCCAGCAAAGCCAAAACCGCAAGGCACGTGGTCCAACCCGTGTGCTCCACCAAAGCCTGCTCCGCCTCGTCCACGCTCGTGCGAATGGACGCTCGCGAGCAGGCTCGCACACGCACCAACTTGCCTGCATTCCAGCGCGCCCGGCCCGTGCCACCGCGCTGCTTGCCTTCTCACTCGCGATCATCTCACGCGAGACACAAAGTCTTGCCCACTGCCCGCCTCCCGCTCCCATCCACCCCGCTGGCCCGCTCGGCTCGCGACGGCTCTCAACCCGTCGCGGCCTGCGCTTCCAGATATGCACACCCAGCCCACACACCATCCTCAGCCTTTGCTCAGTGCAGCCCTTCCCAAAGGCCATTCCAACCAACCAGCCACCAACCCAACAAAAGGCACGCCCGGAGCTTCTCACCACAGGCGCCTTTTCTCGTGCCACCTTTCACCCAACCCAACACCGACGACCGCGCCAACCTGGCTCGCTCGCAACCCGCAAGCACGCTTGTGCTCGCCTTCTCGCAGGGCGATTCCCTTTCGGGCCATCACGTGATCCTGCTCGACTCAGTTTGCTCGCCGCGTCACGAAGGGCTCTCACCTCCCGCGTGACGCACCATGCTGGCCTGTCCACCGGCTCGTGCGAGGCTCGCCCTTTCAGGCAAAACTCAGCACACTCTCACAAAGGACAACGGCTCGACAAAACAATGAACACAGAACCCGTCCAGACCTCCAAGGAACACCAACATCAGAAGCTCGCACCGCCCTTGAGCGATGCCCGCCTCCGAATGCCGCCCGGCACGCTCTCGCGCACACGGCAACGCATCACACCAAGCCCGCAAGGGGGCCCAGCGAAAATCTGACGAAAAGGCAGACCAGCCTGTTCGATCACCGTCTCGCCACCATCTTGTTTGCATCGATGCCAAAGGGCCCAAAGAGCGTGAGCAAGGCCGCCAGAAACGACGGGAATCACGCAGAGCGGAGGCACGAGCGAAACGCCAGCGAGGTGAGGCACCCGGCAAAAACTGCCCAAGCACACGCACACCCTGCATCTTGTCGCTCTTCAAGCGGCAGTTTCTGCCGCGCCTGCTTCGACGTCGCCAAGATAACGGGAACGCAGAAGACTGTCAAGTCAAGATGCTGACAATTCTCCAAGTTCCGCGCTGGCAACGCCTTAGAACACCACGACTCTGTCCGAATAACCCGCGTTCGCCCCGCACAGACCGCACACGCGTTTCAAGCCCACATCCAGCCCTCACCCTTCTTTGCGCATCGCCGCCAGCCATTGCCCCACCGCGGGCACATCCGTCTGATGCACCTCACGAAAATACTGCACGAGCAAGCTCGCCGCGCGCTGCCAGACGAGCGGCCCCATGCGCGAAGCCTGCGGCGCCTGCAGCGCAAGCTCGGGCACAGCCAGCGCGCGCAGCACATGCAGCGTCTCACTCCGCACGCGCCACGCCGGGCCCGCATCGGGCGCGGCGCTCGTGGTCTCCGCATCTGCCGCACTCACAAACCCCCCAAGCCTCGGAAAAAACGTGTACACCTTCGCGGGCAGCAGTGGGGCACCGCGCACGATGTCGTGCGAGATGTCGGGCGCGAGCCCAGTCTCATGCAGCAGAGCCCACGCCACGTGCGCGAGCGCACGCTCGGGCTCGCCTCTCGGCGCAAGCTCGCGCAGCGACACCAGCAGCGCATCAAACACGCCCGGGTGCGGGTCGGCCTCTTGCATGCCGCGCTGCACGAGGTCGAGTATGCAGCAGCACGCAAGAAAACTCCGCAGGCTCTGCCGACCAGTCGGAAAGAGCTCCAGCACTTCCCACGCTGTGATCGTGACAAGCCCGCCGCTCTCGCTCGCCCGCGCCGCCTTCTCCCACGCAGCGTTGCTGAACACGATGTCGCCCAGCGTCAGCGGCTCAAACCCGCCCGCATAGTTGCTCCCCAGCCGCCGCGCGCCCTTCGCAATGCCCCGCAGCAACCCAGCCCCGCGCGAGAACGCGACGACCATCTGGCTTGTCTGGCTCCAGTCCCAGCTTCGCACGCAGATGGCGGTGTCTCGCACCAGTGGCACGCAAAACCATAGCCCGCGCGCTCACGCTCCCCGCTTCATCTCCCCTCGCGAGCCCAGTTGCGCAAGCAACGGGACGGACCCCCCGCACTCCGCCCACTCCTCCCCTGCGTGCCAATCTCCCACCCGCGCCGCACCCTCACCCCAAACCCCAAACCAAAGAACAACCCACAAAAAAAACAACGCCGCGTTCCTCACGCGGCGCCACTCACATTCGTTCGTTTCGCTCCCCTCGCCCGCTCGCAACGATCGCTCGCGCTTACGTGCTCGCGAGCTTCTTCGCCTTCACCTTGGCCGACAGGCGGCTCTTGCGGCGTGCCGCCTGATTCTTGTGGATCACGCCCTTCTGGGCCGTGCGGTCGATGATCTGCTGGCACTTGGCAAACAGCTCGGTGCACTTGTCGGCGGTGCCGTGCATGAGCGCGTCGTTGAGGTCCTTGATCGCATCGCGCATGGTGCGGAGACGCCAGCGATTACGCTCGTTGCGTGCTTCGGTCTGACGGATCGCCTTCTTTGCGGTGCGAGAGTGAGCCATAGGAGCGCAAAAGCCTTTCGAACTCGAACATGCGGACTGCCGAAACGACCCCGGGCACACAATCTGCCTGGTGGGTCAAGATTCTTGCACCTTCCCTTCAAGAATCAAGCCTCTGGGCTTGAACCGCGTACGAAAGGCTGGTAGTGTTAGCCAGCGGAGAAAATCCGCAGACGCGGGTGTAGCTCAATTGGATAGAGCACCTGACTACGGATCAGGAGGTTTAAGGTTCGACTCCTTACACCCGTGCTTGCCCGACAATCGCTTGGCCCGATGGCCTGCAATGCCCCTCGATCCCCGATCGAGGGGTTCTTGTTTTTGCGGAATGCGTTTTTGTCGTTCTGGCGTAAGTCCTAATCTAACAAAGTATTACGGCGATTCTGGTAAGAATCCGTCCCCTTGGCCGCATCGAAACGCCCGTTTGAAACGTACGATTCAAACGCGTGTCCGAAATTGCCCCGCAATCTCCGATCACCCCGTCCGTCGCTCCAGAGGCCGACCCGCGGTCGCTCGCCACCCGCCAGCGATTGCTGGAAACCGCCGGCGAACACTTCGGCGAGCGTGGCTTTGCGGGCGCGACGATTCGTGAAATCTGCAAGCAGGCCGACGCCAATATTGCCGCCGTGCACTACCACTTTGGGGATAAGGCAGGTCTCTACGCCGCCACCCTGGCCCACGCCCGCGAGCAGAGTGGCCCGCGCGTCATGGGCGCTACGCCGGGCGAGATGACCTGGCAGCAGCTCAGCGCGTTGCCGCCGGCCGTGCGCTTGCGCGAGTTTCTGCTCGCGATGCTGAGGCGCGTGCTCGACAAGGGAAAACCCCACTGGCACACGCAGCTGTGGCTGCACGAGATGGTGAACCCCACGCGCGAGCTCGACAACGTGGTCGACTCCAGCATTCGTCCGCAGTGGGAGGGCCTGCGCGCAATCGTGCGCGAGCTGACGGGCCTGCCCGACGACGACGAGCGCGTCTGGCTCAGCACGTGCAGCATCGTGGCTCAGGTGCTGCTCTACAAGCACGGCTCCGCGGTGATGGCAAGGCTCTATGCGGGCAGCCCCGCGCAGGCCTTCTCGCCCGATCGCCCGCTGCATGAGCACGAGCTGCGCCTGCTTGCCGAGCACATCTGCTCCTTCTCGCTGGGCGGGCTCGCGAGGCTACGGGCCGATCGGCAGGATGCAGAACCAGTGACCGAAACCACTTCGACACCGACCGATCCGTCCACCCAGCAAAGCAAGGAGCACCCATGCTGAGCGTCGCGCTGCGCATGTTGTTTGGCGACAAGGCCAAGTACTTTGGCATTCTCATGGGCGTTGCGCTCGCGAGCATGGTCATCACGTGGCAGGGCAGCATCTTTGTCGGGCTCATGTCGCGCACCTTCGCGGTGATTACCGACATGGGCGACCCGGACATCTGGGTGATGGACGAGAAGGTCGCGTTCATCGACGACACCAAGCCCTTGCAAGACACCGCGCTCTACCGCGTGCGCGGCATCGAGGGCGTGGACTGGGCGATGCCGTTGTATAAAGGCAACATCCGCGCCCGCCTCGCCGACGGCGGCATCCAAAACTGCAACGTCTTCGGCATCGACGACGCGACGCTGACGGGGGGCCCACCCGCGATGGTCGAAGGAAGGCTCGAAGACCTCAAGCGTGCGGACGCGGTGATCGTGGATGAGGTGGGCGCGACGACGCGCCTCGCAAAGCCCCAGCCCGATGGCACGCGCGTGCCCCTGCGCGTGGGCGACACGCTGGAGCTGAACGACCGGCGTGCCGTGGTCGTGGGCATCAGCCGTAACTCACGAAGCTTTCAGAGCCAGCCCACGATCTACACGACGTACACGCGAGCGATGAGCTTCGCGCCACGCGAGCGCAAGATGCTGAGCTTTGTGCTGGTGGAAGCCAAGCCCGGGCAAGACATTCAGGAGCTGTGCAACACCATCGCGCAGACGACGGGTCTTGCTGCCTACACGCGCGACCAGTTCAAGTGGAAGACGGTGCAGTACTTCTTGCAGAACACGGGAATCCCCATCAACTTCGGCATCGCCGTGGCGCTGGGGTTTGTCATCGGCACGGTCATCACGGGGTTCATGTTCTATTCGTTCACGCTCGACAACATGCGCTACTTCGGCACGCTGAAGGCGATGGGCGCGAGCGACGGCAAGCTGCTGCTCATGGTGCTCACGCAGGCGCTGGTGGTGGGCGTGATCGGCTTTGGGCTGGGCGTGGGGCTTGCGTCGCTCATGGGCAACCAGGCAACGCGCAACAGCCCGCTGGCCTTCCGCATGCCCTGGCAGCTGCTGTTTGCGGCGGGGAGCGCGGTGGCGGTCATCTGCACGCTCGCGGCGGCGCTGAGCATGTGGAAGGTGCTGCGGCTAGAGCCTGCGGTGGTGTTCAAGGGCTGATTGCGGTGGTTCTAAGACTCTTTCAGACAAGGAGATAGGCTGGCTTCGAGGAAATTGTGTCAGAATCGTCTCATCTGAGTGAACGGTGTTCAGCGAAAGTGGTATACTGAGTGAACGGTGTTCATTCAGTGTGCGCAAAGCTGGAAGGCGAGCGCAAATGGCAAAGCGGGCAGGTGCAAAGGCAGCAGGTGACGCAAGGGCTCGCACTCGTGCGAGCAAGGGCGATGCCATGCCAACCGCAAACCAGCCTGCTGACGGCAAGCCCGCGGCACCCACGCAGCGCACGCGCGACAAGGCCCAAAGCCGGACGCGCATGCTCGCAGCGGCTCGCAGGATGTTTCAGCGGCACGGCTTCGAAGCCGCGTCGATGAGGCAGATCGCGAAGGCTGCCAAGTGCACGCCCGGTGCGCTGTATGTGCACTTTGCCGACAAGCGCGAGCTGCTTGTCGCGATGATGGACGAGGACTTCGCGCTGCTCAGCGCAGGGATCACGGCGTGCGCGAGCATCGCCGACCCGGTGCTGCGGCTGAGCGAGACGGGGCGGGCGTATGTGCGCTTCGCGCTCGAGCACCCGCAGCATTACAGGATGTTGTTCATGACACAGAAGCCCACGATCGAGCCCGAGTCTTACTGCGAGATCAAGCACGGCAACCCCGACAAGGACGGCTACGCGTTCATGCGCGAGACGGTGCGGCAGTGCATCGAGCAGGGCCGCTTCCTGGCGCGGTATCGCGACTTGGAGATGGTGACGCAGAGCTGCTGGGCGAGCGCGCACGGGTTCGTGTCGCTCTACATCAACTATGGCGAGGACCCGTGGGTGGAGTTTGGCGAGCCTCTCGCGGGCGCGTACGCGTGCCTCGACATGCACATGGACGGGCTGACGGGTGGCGAGTTCTCTCGCCTCGTGAGCAGCCAGCGCGGGGGGAACCCATGATTCGCCTTGCGATCAAGATGATCGTGAACGACCGCCTGAAGTATCTCGGGCTGCTGATCGGGCTGGCGTTTGCCGCCACGCTCATCACGCAGCAGGCGAGCATCTTCATGGGCTACACGCAGCGGATGTGGGCCTTCTTCAGCGACACGCCCCACGCCGACGTGTGGGTGATGGACCGCGAGATGGAGTTTAGCGAAGATGCGAAGGCGTTGCCCGAGAGCGCGCTCTATGTGACGCGCAGCGTGGAGGGCGTGGAGTGGGCGATGCCCATGTATCGAGCGGTGCTGCTGGCAAGGCTCGCCGATGGCAGCGAGCGTGCGTCGCGGGTGGTGGGCATCGACGATGGCACGCTCATGGGCGGGCCTTTGCGGATGCTGGATGGGCGCGTGGAAGACCTGCGGATGGCGGATGCGGTGATCGTCGAGCGTCGGGCAGCGGAGAACGCGCTGCAGGTGCGCGAGGCTGATGGCACGAAGCGCCCGCTGCGCACGGGCGACACGATGACGATCAACGATCGCGCGGCGCGGGTGGTGGGCATCTGCGAGAGCAACGAGCCCTTCTATTGGGAGCCTGCGATCTACACGACGTATTCGCGGGCGCTCACGTTTGCCCCGCCCACGCGCGAGCAGATGACGTTCGTGATGGTGAAGGCGAAGGCGGGGGTGGACCACGAGAGCCTGGCGCAGGCCATCAGCGAGAAGACGGGGCAGAAGGCGCGCACGACGCGTGATTTTTCGAGCATCACGATGTGGTACACGCTCATCAACACGGGCATCCTCGTGAACTTTGGCATCACGGTGGGGCTGGGGTTTGTCATCGGGCTGCTCGTGTGTGGGCAGACGTTCTTCAACTACGTGGTCGACAACAGCAAGTACTTCGGGGCGCTCAAGGCCCTGGGCGTGAGCAACGGGCGGCTGCTGGGCATGATCTTTGCGCAGGTGCTGGTGGTGGGGCTGCTGGGCTTTGGCATCGGCGCGGGGATGGCGGCTATCACGGGCAGCTTCCTCAAGCCCGCGGGCGTGGGGTTCTTTATGCCTTGGCAGCTGCTGGTGGGCGCGTGCGTGAGCATGCTGCTCATCTGCCTGGTGGGCGGGGCGCTGAGCGCCGTGCGCGTGATGCGTCTGGAACCGGCGGTGGTGTTTAAGGGATAGCCGCTGGGTAAGGCAATGAGCGGCAGGCGTAGGCAGGCGGAGAGCGAACAAAGTGGCACGAGCAACGGCAGGGGCAACGAGCAGATGGAGCGCATGAGCATGATGCAGGCAACAAACAGTGGCGGCGGCAAGGGCGGGGCGAGCGCGGTGCTCAGCGGGGGCAACGTCGCGGTGCGCTGCCGGGGCGTGGTGAAGACCTATGGCACGGGCGGGAGCGCGGTGCGGGCGCTGCGGGGCGTGGACATCGATGTCGCGAGCGGCGAGCTGCTGATGCTGGTTGGGCCCAGCGGCTGCGGCAAGACGACGCTCATCAGCGTGGTCGCGGGCGTGCTGGAGCGCGATGGGGGCGAGTGCAGCGTGCTGGGGCAGGACTATGAGCAGATGAGCAGCAGCGAGCGCGCGGCGTTTCGCGGGAAGAACGTGGGGTTTGTGTTCCAGCAGTTCAACCTCATCCCCACGCTCACGATCGCGGAGAACGTCAGCGTGCCGCTGCTCATCAACGGCGTGCCGCGGCGCGAGGCGCTCGCGCGGTCCCGCGAGATGCTGGCGAAGGTGGGGCTGGGGGATCGCACGAACGACGAGCCGCGGAAGCTCTCGGGCGGCCAGCAGCAGCGCGTGGCGATTAGCTGCGCGCTGGTGCACAAGCCCAAGCTGCTGGTGTGCGACGAGCCGACGAGCGCGCTGGACGCGGTGACGGGGCAGAAGGTGATGGAGCTGCTGCGAGCGGTGGCGGCGGACAACGAGCTGAGCCTGGTGGTGGTGACGCACGACCAGCGCATCTTCGAGTTTGCCGATCGCATCGCGGAGATGAACGACGGGCATATCGAGAAGGTGAGCGCTGGGGCGGGGCACACGCGGGCGGAGGTTGGGGTGAGAGAGGGATAGAGGGAGAGAGGGATGGAGAGACAAAGGGATGGAGAGACAAAGGGATGGAGTGGGGTCGGCGGTGGCGAGCAAGGTTTGGGTCGAGCAAACTCAGGAGTTCAGCATGTTTCGGACACTGGTGATTCCGTTGTTGGCGGTTGCGGGCACGATCTTCGCGGTGGTGACGGTGGTGAAGGGCAGCCTTCCTCCGAACGCGACCGCGCCGGTGATTGAGCCCGCGAGGCCGCCGTACGCGAGCTTTGTCGCGGGTGCGGGGCTGATTGAAGCCTCGAGCGAGAACGTGGCGATCGGCGCGCCGGTGGGCGCGCTGGTGACGAAGATGCACGTGAAGGTGGGCGATGTGGTGGCGGCTGGCGCGCCGCTGTTTGAGCTCGATGCACGCGAGCTGCGGGCGGACCTTGGCGTGCGCGAGGCGCAGCTGGGTGTGGCGCAGGATCAGCTTGCGAAGCTGCGGGCGGGCACGCGGAGTGAGCTGCTGCCGCCAGCGCGGGCACGCGTGAGCGAAGCCAACAGCGCCATCGATGCGGCGCAGGCGCTGTTGGAGGATGCGCAATCGCAGCTGGAGCGCGGCAATCAGTTGCAAGAGGCGCAGGCGCTGAGCAAGGAAGAGATCGTGCGCAGGCGATTTGCCGTGCAGCAGGCGCTTGCTCGCGTGGAGCAGGCGCGGGCGAATCAGGCCGAGGCGCAGGCGAACCTCGCCCTGCTGGAGGCGGGGACGTGGGACGTGGACATTCGCGTGGCGGAGAGCCAGGTGCGGCAGGCGCAGGCGAGCGTGGAGGCGGTGCGCATCGAGCTGGATCGGCGGGTGGTGCGTGCGCCCATTGGCGGCATGGTGCTGCAGCGGAACATCCGCGAGGGTGAGTTTGCGAGCGCTGGTGCGCTGAGCACGCCCTTGCTGCTGCTGGGCGACGTGACGACGCTGCACGTGCGCGTGGATGTGGATGAGAGCGAGGCGTGGCGCGTGGAGCGCGGGGCGAAGGCCACGGCGTTTGCACGCGGCAACAAGGACATCAGCGCTCCGCTGTCGTTCGTGCGGTTTGAGCCCTTCGTGATTCCCAAGCGCAACCTCACGGGCAGCAGCACCGAGCGTGTGGACACGCGCGTGCTGCAGGTGGTCTTCAGCTTCGCGCCCAAGGACCTGCCGGTGTTTGTGGGGCAGCAGATGGATGTGTATATCGAGAGCGCGAGTTCGGGCTCCAGTCCGGGCTCGGGTTCTGGTGCTGTGTCGGCGGCGACAAAGTAAGCGCGAGGAACGGGCTTGTATACTCGCGGGGCGCGGAGGGATGCGTGGTGGTGTTGCAACGAGGACGCGCGCGAGCGCCTGTGGAGTGAGCGTGAAGTATGCAGAAGCAGCAAGTGGGGCGTGTTTGGGGCGTGGGTGGTGCAGCGGTGCTTGCGCTCGTGGCACTCGCGGGCGGGTGCACGGTTGGGCGAGACTATGTGCCCCCGCAGGCGAGCAACGGGAGCCTGGGTGCGAGCTTTGCGCAGCTGGATGGCACCAGCCCGCTCGCAAGCTCGGCGGACTTGCCCGACGAGGCGATGCTCGCGTCGTGGTGGGAGGGCTTTGGCGATAGCAAGCTCAGCGAGCTCGTGAGTCGTGCGCTGGCGGGAAACCTCGACCAGCAGCTCGCGAGCGAGCGCGTGCGCGAGGCTCGCGCGCTGCGCGGCATCGCGGAGGGCGCAAAGTTTCCGACGCTGGACGCGGGCGGCACGGCGCAGCGGCAGCGCGGCAGCGAGAACATCGGCGCACCGGGCAACGACCGCGACAGCAGCCTGTTTGACGCGGGGCTGGACGCGAGCTGGGAGATCGATGTGTTTGGCGGCATTCGGCGCAGCGTCGAGGCAAGCCGGGCGGACTTGCAGGCGACGATCGAGCAGGAGCGCGCGGTGCGCGTGACGCTGGCGGCGGAGGTGGCGCGGAACTATGTCGAGCTGCGCAGCCTGCAAGAGCGGCAGCGCGTGCTCGATCGCAGCATCGGCGCGCAGCGCGACACGGTGAAGCTGACGCAGGAGCGGCTGGACGCGGGCATCGCGCCCAAGCTCGATGTTGCCCAGAGCCAGGCACAGCTCGCGACGCGGCTGTCGCAGCTTCCGCCTGTGCTGGCGGGGCAGCGTGCGGCGATCCATCGCCTGGGCGTGCTGCTGGGCGAGCAGCCCTCGAAGCTCGCGGCGGAGCTGCTGGGCGAGGTCTCTCCCATTCCTCAGCTGCGGCAGGCGGGCATTTCGAGCGGGCTCCCGAGCGATTTGCTGAGGCGGCGGCCCGATGTGCGCGAGGCGGAGCGGCGGATCGCTGCGGCGACGGCGCGCGTGGGCGTGGCGGAGAGTGACCTGTTTCCCAAGTTCAGCCTCACGGGCAGCTTTGGGTTGCAGAGCGACCAAGTGGGTGAGCTGGCGAATATGGACAGCAGGCGGTGGGCCATCGGGCCCAGCGTGCGGTGGAATCTCTTTGATGGCGAGCGGCTGCGGCGCGCGGTCGATGCGGCGGAGAGCCGCGAGAAGCAGGCCCTGCTGACGTATCAGCAGACGGTGCTGCTGGCGATTGAGGAAGCCGAGAACGCGCTGGTGGACTTGCAGTTCTCGCAAGCGCGGAATGCGGCGCTGCGAGAGGCGGTTGCTGCGAATCAGGAAGCGGTGGACCTCGCGGACGCGTTGTATCGCGGGCAGCTGAGCACGTTCTTGAACGTGCTGGAGGGGAGGCGGCAACTGTTTGACGCGGAGGACGCGCTGGTGCTGAGCGACGCGGAGGTGGCGCGGGCGGTGATTGCGCTGTACAAGGCGCTGGGGGGCGGGTGGAGTGAGGTGGAGAAGGCTGCGGAGCCTGCGGCGCAGGAGTAAGGGGTTGGTGTGAGGTGGTTGCGAACGGCACAGGCGAGACGCCTGTGCCACCGAGATCACCAAAGCACACAGGCGAGACGCCTGTGCCACCGAGATCACCAAAGCACACAGGCGAGACGCCTGTGCCACCCGTCCCTAAAAGAAACAGGGCGAGCCAGTGATTGGCTCGCCCTTGTTGCTTGTTGCTTGTTGCTTGTTGCCTGTTGCCTGTCGCTGGCGTCACGCGGCGACTGGCTTCTTGCTCTTGTACTTGCGAGCGGCATCGGCCATTGGGCTGCTGGCGGTCACGGGCTTGGACTCCGTGGTGGAATCGTCGAGCTTGAAGCGCGAGACCATCGAGCGCAGCTGCTCGCTCTTCTTTGAGAGCTCGGTGGCTGCCTGGCTTGCCTGGTCGGCACCCGCGGTGGCTTCACGCGTCACGCTGGTGATGGCCTCGAGGTTCTTGCTGATCTGCTCGCTGGCCGTGCTCTGCTGCTCGCTCGCGGCGGCGATGCTGCGGATCATGCCCGCGACGTCGCCTGCGCTCTCGACGATGGTGCGGAGGGTGCTGCCCGCGCTGTTGGCGCGCTCCACGCCCTCTTCCACCTGCTTGGTGCCCAGCTGCATCTTGTCGACCGCGACGCGGGTTTCGTCCTGAATGGCGCGGATGCTGCCCGCGACTTCTTCGGTTGCCTTCTGGGTGCGCTCGGCGAGCTTGCGGACCTCGTCGGCGACGACGGCGAAGCCTCGGCCGTGCTCGCCCGCCCGGGCTGCCTCGATGGCGGCGTTCAGCGCGAGGAGGTTGGTCTGGTCGGCGATGTCGTTGATGACCTTGATGATCTCGCCGATCTGCTCGCCCCGCTTGCCCAGCTCGCCCACGCTCTGGGCTCCGCTGGTGACGGCCTCGTTGATGTTCTGCATGCCGGCGATGGTCTCGCCCACGGCGTTGCCACCCTGCACGGCCTGCTTGCCCGCTTCGTCGGCCTTGCTCGTTGCGTCCTGGCTCTTGCGAGCGACGTCGACGACGCTGGCGCTCATCTCCTGCATCGCGCTCCCGATCTGCGCGACCTGCCCGCTCTGCTGCTCCATGCCGCGGGCCATCTCTTCGGCGCTGGCGGCGATCTGCGTGGCTGCGGCTGCGACGTCGTTGCTCGCGCCGCGGACCTGCGAGAGGATGCCCTGCATGTTGGCGATGAACTTGTTGAACCACTTGCCCAGCTCGCCCAGCTCGTCGCTGCGGGTCTCGTCGACGCGCTTGGTGAGGTCGGCCTCGCCCTCGGCGATGTCGCGCAGGCGATTGACCACGGCGCGGAGGGGCGAGATGATGCTGCGGGCGATGAGCAATGCCGTGGCGATGCCCAGCAC
>JAIYDA010000161.1 GCA_027487735.1 Planctomycetaceae bacterium
CCAAAACCCCTGTTTTTCCCCCGCACTTCCCCCCACTCTGCCACTCCGCCCCTCCGCCACTTCGCCACTTCTTCTGCCACCGCGCGCGCGCGCCCCGGCCCCCACCCCCCCTCCTCCGAGGCCATGCCTCTCTGCAACCGACAGACTCTCCTCGCGCGATCGAAGGACGGACCGAGCACAAGCTCGCCTCCCACAAAGCTCCGCGCGAGTCTCTCGAGTCTGCCGCTGCAAAGACCATGACCCGTGGTGGTCTCGCAAAGCCCCAAAGGTCAGGCCGCAAGGCCAAAGCCCCAAAGGCCAAGCTCGTCCCATCGCCGTCTGTGCGCTGTCCCTTCGATCGCGTCCGCTGCAAGGCGAACGCGGAGCCCCCTCGCACACACGACAGTGCCCAAAGCACAAAGCAAGGCGGCGGCAGTTGAGCAATCAACCGCCGCCGCTTTCGCTGCGCGCCCCACGCTCCGCCCTTCCCCTACGCTCCACCAATGCGTCTCCTGCTTGTGAGCCGAGAGTTCGCCCCCTACGCCGGCTGGGGTGCTGGCACCTACGCCGCGCTCGCCGCGCGAGCGCTCGCCGATGCGGGCCACGACGTCCACGTCCTGACCGACCTGCACGATGGCCTGGGCGACGACGTGACGCGCGACGGCATCCGCTTCTTCACCACGCACCCAGGTAAAGGCTTCGCCGCCCTGCGCACCTTCGCCTGCACCGCGCAACAGCACGCCTACGCCGTCTATGAGCGCTGCCTGCAGCTGCACGCCCAGCACGAATACGACTACATCGAGTTCCCCGATTTTCTGGGCGAGGCCTACTTCGTCACGCAGGCCCGCGTCGCGAGCGGGGCCTTCGCCGGAGCCGTGCTGGGCGTGCGCCTGCACATGACGATGCGGCACATCCACCAGCTCGACCATGAGGACTGGTTCGACCTTGCCCGCTGCATCATCGAGCATCAAGAGGAGCGCAGCCTGCTGCAAGCCGACCTGCTGCTCGCCCCCTGCGCCAGCATGTTGCAGCAGGCCCAGCAGGTGTTTCCAGCTCTTGGTTCCGCGCTTGCGCACCCCAACGGCACGCCCCTCGCGGGCGTGGTGCATCTGCCCGTGCCCCTCGCCCAGCAGCAGGCCCAGCTGGGCCAAACCTCCGCCACCATCGCCGCCCGCGCCGCGATGGACGACGACCACGCCCTCGCCTCCGCCGATCCGATCATTCTCTACGCAGGCCGCTACGAACGCCGCAAGGGCGTGCACACGCTCATCCGCGCCGCCCTGCGCCTTTTGACCAGCCCCGACCCGCTGCTGCAACGCACCCGCGTGCACCTCGTGGGTGAGGACATGCACACAGGCCCGCTCGGCACGAGCATGCGCGAGCACCTGCTCTCGCTCATCCCGCCGCCGCTGCTGCCGCGCTTCTCGTTCTTGCCGCGCGTGCCGCGCGATGGCATCGCATCGATGTACGCCTCGTGCACCGTCGCGTGCCTGCCCAGCATCTGGGAGAACTTTCCGTTTGCATGCCAGGAGGCCCTGCTGCTGGGCACGCCCTTTGTGGGCAGCGCCCAGGGCGGCATGCGCGACATCATCGAGGATGGCGTGAGTGGCCTGCTCTTCTGCGGGGGCGAGGGCGAAGCAAGCGAGGCCGACCTTGCCGCGAAGCTCGCGCGGCTCATCACGCAGCCCGCCCTCCGCCGCGCATGCAGCGCAGCGGGCCCAGCACGCATCGCGCGCATCTGCGATCCGGCGCGCATCGCGCGCGAGACGACGCAGTGGGTGGAGCAAGCCAAGGCCCGATTGCAGTCCGCCACGCAAGCGAGCCCGCAAGCCAGCCCGCCCGCTCAACCCTCACCCATC
Organism: Planctomycetaceae bacterium; assembly: GCA_027487735.1. Lineage (GTDB taxonomy): Bacteria > Planctomycetota > Phycisphaerae > Phycisphaerales > UBA1924 > BJHL01. Next base: position 1,839 of record JAIYDA010000161.1, read on the forward strand.
GAGCTCTCCATCATCATCCCGCTCTTCAACACGCACGAGTTCGTGCACGAGACCCTCGCCAGCCTGCGCGAGCAAACCCTCGTGCGCGAGCTGGGTCCCCAGCGCATCGAGGTGCTGCTCGTCGACGATGGCAGCACAAGGCCCGACACCATCGCGCACCTCAGCAGCCTGCAATCTGCCGCAGCCCGCGAGACCGCCTTCACCTTCCGCGTGCTGCGCGAGCCGCACCGGGGCCTCTCGGGCACGCGCAACGCCGGGCTCCGCGCCGCGCAGGGCCGCTTCGTCATGCCCGTCGACAGCGACGACATGCTCGAAGCAACCACGCTGGAAAAGCTCCGCACCGCGCTGCTGCGAAACCCCGGCGCCGCCTTCAGCACCGCCTACCTCCGGCACTTTCGCGAGTCGCCCGATCTGCCCGTGGGCGGCTGGATCGCGCTGGGCAACGACAACGACCTGCTCCCCGTCATCAACGCGGGCAGCAACGCCGCGATGATGATGCCGCGCGAGCTGCTGCTGCGCGTGGGGGGTTACGACGAAGCCCTGCCCGCCTACGAAGACTGGGACCTCTGCTGCACCTTCGCTGGCCTTGGCATGCGGGGCGTTGCCATCCCCGAGTTTCTCATTCTCTATCGCCTGCGCGACACCAGCATGATGCACGGCATCGACCGCATCCGCCACGAGCGCCTGCGGGCGCGGCTGCTCAGCAAGCACCCGCACCTCTCGACCAACCCCGGGCGCACGCTGCGCCTGCTGCTGGGCGACACCGTGGACATGGGCCGCATGCTGCACGAGAAAGGCCAGAGCGCCACCGCGATGATTGAAGACCGCCGCGTGTTTGAAGCAGCCACCGTGCTGCTGCACGAGAACCTGCGCTACCGCATCGCCGACCGCCTGAACGATGCCGCGAAGAAGATGGGCGTGCAGCGGGCGGTGAAGCAGATTGTGCGGAAGGTGCAGTCGTAGGGAGGGGAGGGGAGCGGGGAGCGGGGAGCGGGAAAAACAAACAAGCGACCGGGTTGGTCGCTTGTTCTTCGCTTCTTGTTTCCTGTCGCTTGTTGCCAGTCGCTTGTCGCCTGTTCCCTGCCGCTTAGCCGCGGGGGCCCTTTAGCCGCGGACCATCGCCATCTTCGCCGGCGAGGAATCCGGCGTAGTTGCGCATCATGAGGTTGGCTTCGATGCGTTGGAGGAAGTCCATCACGACGCTGACGACGATGAGCAGGCCCGTGCCGCCCAAGAACTGGGTGACGCCGTAGGGCACGCCCAGGGCGGTGCTGAAGACGCTGGGCAGCACCGCGAGGATCGCGAGGAAGCCCGCGCCGACGAAGGTGATGCGGTTCATCACGGTTTCGAGGTATTCGGCGGTGCGCTTGCCCGGTCGCAGCCCGGGGATGAACGAGCCGCTCTCCTTCATCTGCTTGCTCATCTCGTCGGGGTTGAACTGCACGGTGATCCAGAAGTAGCTGAAGAAGTAGATGAGGGCGATCTCGGCGACGATGTAGAGGAATGCCCCGGGCGTGAAGGCGTCGCTAAAGAAGCGGGCGATTGCGCTCATCGTGCTCGTGCTGGTGAGCTGCGAGTCGGCGATCGCCTTGATCTGCGCGAAGATGACGCTGGGGAAGATCATGAGCGAGCTGGCGAAGACGATGGGCATCACGCCGCCGTGGTTGATGCGGAGCGGGAGGTAGCTCTTCTGGCCGCCATACTGGCGACGCCCGCGGGTGTGCTTGGCTTGCTGCACCGTGATGCGGCGCTGGGCGACGGTGATGAGCACCGCACCGGCGACGACGATGAGGAAGCCGCTGATGAGGATGAGCAGGCCCATGTAGCCCAGCTTGCCTGGTGTCTGCGGATCCCACATCGCGCTGAGCGTGGTGATGGCACCGGGCATGCCCGCGAGGATGCCTGCCATGATGATCATGCTGGCGCCGTTGCCGATGCCGTGCTTGTCGATCTGTTCACCGACCCACATAAGGAAGACCGTGCCCGCAGTGAGGCAGGCGAGCGCCATGACCCACCACACGGGCGTGCCCAGCATCGCGGGATAGATAAGCCCCTGCGTCCGCAAGAAGCTCAGCCAGCCAATGCCCTGCACCAGGCAGAGTGCCACGGTGGTGTAGCGGGTGTACGTCTGGATCTGCATGCGGCCTGTGGTGCCCTCTTCTTGCAGCTTCTTGAGGGGCGGATAGACCGTGGCGAGCAACTGGAAGATGATGCCCGCGGTGATGTAGGGCATGATGCCCAGACCGAAGATCGTGCTGTGCGTGAGCGCGCCACCCGAGAACATCGCCACCGCCTGGGCGAGCGTGGCGAATGCCCCGCCGTCCTGGGTGGCTTGCTCCATCTGGCGGCGGAGTTCCTCATGGTTCACGCCCGGGAGGGGAATCCAGTGCCCGATGCGGAACACGGCGATAGCCCCAAGCGTGAACAGGATTTTGGCCCGCAGCTCGGGCACTTTGAACACGTTGACGATGGATGAAAACATGAGGAGGGGGAGTATAGGGAGAGGGGGGAGAGGTGTCGAGGTGTTAAGGTGTCGAGGTGTCGAGGTGTCGAGGTGTCGAGGTGTCGAGGTAGATGCGGTGCACGTCAGCGCGTTGCGAATGGCGAATGGCGAATCCCGAATGCCTTGGCGCACTTGGGCACACTTCCTGCGACCGGTAGCGAGCGGCCCTCCGCCCACACGAACCAACTTCCCTCCAAAACGACCACCCGCCCAGTCTTTGTGGGGCTGGGCGGGGGGATGAGATGCTGTGCAGCCAGCTCGGTGACAAGCCGCGTGGCGAGCTTTACTTCTTCTTTTTCTTGTCGTCGGCCGGTGCGTCCGCGGCGGGGGCTGCGGAAGCGAGCTTCTTGCCGGCAGGGGTGCTTCGGCGGAGCTTCTTGGTCAGGTTCTTGGGGGTCTTGTCGTCGCTCATGGGGTCGACGCCACGGACCTTGTCGCGGCGCGTGCCGGTCTGCAGGACGCTGCCGCCCGCATCGGTCACCATCTTCGTGACGCTCTCGGAGACGCGCGAGGCGGTGACGTTGAGCTTGACCTTGACGCCCGCGGCACCCTTGGGGAGGCCGCCGAGAATCTTGAGGTCGCGGCTATCGTCGCGCACGAGGCCCGCCTTGATGAGCGACTGGGTGTTCACGTCGCCACCCTTGACGAAGTTGGGGTGCGAGATGATGTCGCCCAGGTTCACGGTCCAGAACTGGGTCTTGAAGACGACGTTGGTGAAGCCGAACTTCGCCATGCGGCGGAAGAGCTTCATCTGGCCGCCTTCGAAGCCTTGCTTGGCCGAGTAGCCCGAGCGCGAGCTTGCGCCCTTGTGTCCCTTGCCCGACTGCTTGCCGTGGCCCGAGCCTTCGCCGCGGCCGACGCGCTTACGCGCCTTGAAACGGCCTGCCTTGGCGGTGATGTCGTTGATGATCATGGTGCGAACTCCGAGGACTGGGACAAGCCTGTGCTGGCCTGCGATGGGGACGTGCGAGGCAAAGAGAGAAGACGGAAGCGAGGGCGAAACCAGAGCCCAGCGCAAGCTGGGATCAGGCGAAGCGAGCGATTAGGCCTTGGGGGCATCGCCCGCGGGTGCTGCTGCGGGTGCGCCGGCGTTGTCGCCGCCGCCACCACCACCGCCACCCTCAGGACCGCGACGGGCGCGGGGCCCACCACGACCGCCACGCTTGCGCTCCTCGCCGATGGTGTTGACGGGGCCGCGAGCCTTGTCGCCCTTGGCGGTTGCCTTGGGCATGAAGCGCTTGCCGCGCTCGATCTTCTCTTCGATGAGGGTTGCGCCGAGCTCTTGCCCGCGGATGGCCTTGATCTTCTCGGCGGCGCGAAGCTGGAGGAGGCCATCGACCACGGCCTTCACGATGTTGCGGCGGTTGGTGCTGCCGAAGCACTTGGTGATGCAGTCGGTGACGCCTGCCATCTCGAGGATGGCGCGGACGGTGGTGCCCGCCACGACGCCCGTGCCCGGTGCGGCAGGGACGAGGCGAACCTTGCTGCTGCTGTAGGTGCCCTCGACCTCGTGCGGGATGGTCGTGCCCGTGAGGGGGATGTCGAAGGTCTGGCGGCGAGCGTACTTCTCGGCCTTCTCGATGGCGTTGGGCACTTCGTTGGCCTTGGCGTAGCCAAAGCCCACCTTGCCGCGACGATCGCCCACCACCACGGTGGCGCCGAAGGAGAAGCGACGACCACCCTTGACGGTCGCGCTGGTGCGATCCACGCCAAGGTTGGCAGAGTCCATCCGGGGGCCGTTGTCAAAGTTATCCATGGGGCAGTCTTTCGGTCTTCAGGGCGAACGTGTCGCGGAATGGTCGGAGGTCGGGATCGGCGTGGGCGGGAAACAGACAGTGGGAAACAGAGCGTGGAAAAGAGTTAGAACTTCAGGCCGGCTTCGCGGGCGGCATCGGCGAGGCTCTTGATGCGGCCGTGGTAGCGGAAGCCGCCACGATCGAACACCACTTCGCTCACGCCGGCCTGCTTGGCCTTGGTGGCGAGGGCCTTGCCCACGGTGGCGGCGGCATCCTTGTTGCCCGTCGCGTCGAGCTTGGCGTCCTTGTCGCGCGTGCTGGCGGCGACGAGGGTCTTGCCCGCGAGGTCGTCGATGAGCTGGACGTAGATGTGGTTCAGGCTCTTGTAGACCGCCATGCGGGGCTTGACGGCGGTGCCGGTGATGGCCTTGCGAATCGTGATCCGCCGGCGCGAGCGGCGAAGGGCTTTGAGCGAGTTGCGATTCATGATGAGATCTCTCTGAAAAGCGTTGGTGGACTGGTGGGAGCGAGCGGGCGTGGGTGATTGGGGTCTGGTGCGAGCGGGCGGTGCGATTAGGCGCCCGTCTGCTTGCCCTGCTTGCGCTTGATGACTTCTTCGGCGTACTTGATGCCCTTGCCGTTGTAGGGCTCGGGCTTGCGGAGGCCGCGCATGGCGCTGGCGAACTGGCCCACAAGCTGACGGTCGATGCCGCTGACCTTGACGGGGGTGACGTCGCCCGTTGCCTTGTCGACCACGACGGTAACGCCCGTGGGGATATCCATCATGAGGGGGTTGGCATAGCCCGCGACGAGCTTGAGCTGCTTGCCCATCACGGTGGCGGTCCAGCCCGTGCCCACGACGTGCATGTTGCGCTCGTAGCCCTTGGTCACGCCCTCCATCATGTTGCGGATGAGGGCGCGGGTGGTGCCCCAGTAGGCCTTCGCGCCGGGGGTGGCAGCGGTGATGCCTTCGGCAAGGCTGACCGAGACGCTCTTGGTGGCGGCGTCGAAGGCGACCTTGATCTCTTCGCGTGCCTTGAGCGAGAGCTCGCCCTTGGGGCCCTTGACCTTGACGTCGCGACCGGCGACCGAGACGGTGACGCCAGCAGGAACTTCGACAGCTTTCTTACCGATACGAGACATGACAGGCCTTTCGATGCGTCTTGCTTCGCCGCTGGAGTGGGAAGGAAACGGACTTTGCTTCAATGGGCTTCAGCGGGCTTCCGCAGGGGGGATGAACTGGACAGAAGAGAACGGGACGAGCCGGACGGGACAG
>JAIYDA010000077.1 GCA_027487735.1 Planctomycetaceae bacterium
GCCGAGACCGCGAACGGGTCTATCGAGGTGCGCAAGGGTGGGGAGCAGTTGACGGTGCAAGCCCTCATCCGCGCCACCACGCAGGCGCGGGCCGATGCCGTCGCTGTGAACACCGTGACGACCAACGATGGCAGCGTGCGTATCACGCTGGACTGGCCCGGGGGCAAGCGCGAGAGTAATGAGGGCGCATCGCTGGTCATCACGCTGCCCGAGGCCTCGTCGCTCGAGCTGCGCTCAAGCAACGGACGCATCGAGGTGGGCCCGGGCTTTGCTGCGTCGCACGCCATGCTCGTGAGCAGCAACGGCGCGATCCTGGTGAGCGACTTTGCGGGAAAGGTCTTTGCCGACACCAGCAACGGTCGCATCGAGCTGCTCGACGTGAACGGCGCAAACGCCGACACCTCGAACGGCGCCATCAACGTGGTGCTGCGCGACAGCGCGAAGGGCCCCGTCACGCTCGATACCAGCAACGGTGCCATCAGCCTCACCTTCGGAAGCAGCCTCGAAGGCACCATCGACCTCGACACCAGCAACGGTTCCATCAGCGTGCAGGCCCCGCGGGCAACGTCGGTTTCGCTCGATCGGTCGTCGGGCAAGGTCGTGCTCAGCGCGGGCGGCACGAGCGTGCTCGACACGAGCAACGGGTCGATCACCGTGAAGCAGCGCTAACGCGCTCCCTGAGTTCTCGTTTCCCGGTCAACTTGTGTTCCTGTGCTGACTAAGCGCGAGCGACGCGCACCGCCCTGAGCAAGTCTCAGCTCGCGCTGCGGAACGTCTCGTTGTACGCGGCACGCCGCGCGAGCTCATTCAGAATCGCCCGGCTCTTGGGCCCCACCTCAAAGAACTCGATGCCCGCCTCGCGCTGGAAGATGCCGACGCGCTTGACCCAGCGCATGCGGCACAGAATCGCGATCGGGCCATCGGGAGAGTCGACGGTGATGACGAAGCTCTCGCCTCCGTCGGGAAGGCGGAACCGCGTCCGCACCCGCATCCCCGATGCGGACAGATCGAGCACATCCCCCACCGAGCAGCGGATCTCTTGGCAGAGCACCCGACCATGCCGACGCAAGTCGGTGCGCTTGGGGGCACCATCGTCGCGGAAGGGGTTGGAGTTGCGCGAAAACCGCATGTCTCAGCGTCATCATCGGGTACGAATCCCGCGTTGGCGACCTTTGTTGTCCAAGCATTTCTTCCGCGTGGGCGTTCGCGCGGCTTATGACGTCCTGCTCGTTCCGCTCCGCACAGGCACGCTGCTGTTATGCGACCATGCTGAAACACCGCGCGCGATCTGGCGTATCGATCCTCGCGATGCGATGGCCTGCCCGCACAGCCCGAGCCCTCTTTGCCCTCACCCTTGCAGGGGGTGCTGTGGCTGCGCACGCGGGGCCCTTGCAGCTTGAACGCGTGGACGCACAGTGCACGTGGTTGGTGCATGCCGACCTGGACTCGATGCGTGCGAGCGCAGCCGGTCGCGAGATGCTCCGCATCGCCTCCGCGCAGGTGGAAGAGCTGTTTGAGCCCATGCGCACCAAGCTGGGCGTCGACCTCTCCAGCGAAGTGCGTGGGCTCACGATTTATGGGCCCTCGCTCCGCGAGCGCGCGGGCGTCACGCTGCTGGACATCGAGCCCGGTGCCGACCTGAGCGAAGTCGCAAAGCTTGGACCTGCCGAGGGCGAAGCGGGCGAGGGCACGCGCGCCCTCCGCGTCATCGACGATGAGTCGGGGCAGCGCTGGTTCGTCGCGGAGCGCGTGCGCGACACGCGCACCGTGCTCGTGCTGGGCGACGACGAGCAGGCGGTGCTGCGCGCGGTGGATGTGCTCGAAGGCCGCCGTGGGAGCATGCGCACGAGCGTGGTGCTGAGCATGCTGGGCTCGCAGCTCGCGACGGTGGACGGTGCAGCGCTGCAAAGCCCGGCCCCCAAGTGGCCCTTTGATCAGTTGCCGACGCTGATGCACGATCGCGTCATGCTGACCCTCGCGATTGCCGAGGTGCCTCAACCGCGGGAAGCCGGGCCCCGCGAAGCTGCTGCGCCGCGCGATGGTGAGCCCGCAGCGGCCCAATCGCAGGGCGTGCCCACGATCGCCCGCGTGGAGGGCCTGCTGGCGCGCCTGGGGGAGATTCGCGACGAAACCAGCGCGTCGTGGGTGGAGGCGGACTTGCAGGTGCGGATGCGCGACGAAGCGAGCGCCGCGGACATGCGGAGCCTGATGCTGCGGGTGCTCACGATGCTCGCGCCGCGAGACGACGCAGCCGCCCCGGGGCAGTGCCCCCCTGGCATCGAGCTTGCGCAGGCGGGCAGCACGGTGCACCTGCGGGCAAAGGAGCGGCTGGAGGAAGCCGTCGCGGGTCTGCAAGGGGGCGGGGCGGACAAGAGCTTTTCGCTGCTCCGCGTGCTGCGACCCCAGCCCGAGGCGAGCGAGCCGCGCGAGGACGTCCCCAAGAACAAGGGGGATTGAGCAGGAGCCCCGCTCGCGTGTTATTGGTCTTTGGGTGCTTCATGCGCGCACATGGCAATCCGCGGCACCACAACCTCTTTCCGGAGTCTGTAACCCTGTCGCCCGGGCGGGCGAAGAACAGGCGTCCCTACGCTTTCGACAAAGGTGAAAACCGCATGCTGCGTGTCCCAGCGATCGCCAAGCCCAAGCCCTTGTCCACTGCTGGAGCGATGCCCCCGCTCTCGCAGCAAACGCCCGAGGAGCTCGCGGTGCGAGCCCAGCAAGGTGGCGGCCCCGCCGTCGCATGCTTTGGTGAGCTGGTGACGCGCTTTCACACCCGGTTGTTCAACTTCTTGCTGCGCCGCACGCGCAGCCGGGCGGATGCCGAAGAGCTGACGCAGGAAGCATTTACGCGCGCGTGGGAGCGGCTGCACAGCTACGACCCGGGTTGGAAGTTCAGCACGTGGCTCTACACGATCGCAGCGCGGCTTGCGGTGAGCAAGCATCGCAAGCTGCATCGCGAGATCGTGGTCGAGGCGTTTGATCGGGGCGGATCGCTGGATGCCGACAGGCTGGCGCAGCACGAGGACAGGCGTGCGGGGCAACTGCTGTGGCAAGCAGCCGAGCAGGAGCTGAGCCGAGATCAGTACACCGCGCTGTGGCTGCGATACGTCGAGGACATGTCGATTGGCGAGATTGCGCGGGTGCTTGGGAAGGCGGAGGTTGGGGTGCGGGTGAGCTTGTTCCGGGCGCGTGCGTCGCTCGCGAAACGGGCTCAGCGCGAGGGGTGGCTGCCACTGATTGACATTCGCAGCGACGTGAGTGCGGCAGCCCGCGGCGCGCTGCACGATGAAGAGGGCATGGCGCAGGTCGCCGGCGGGGGTGCGTCGTGATGCGGCTGCTGACCATGCTGCGTTCGTCGCGCGCGCTGGACTGCGGCAAGCCCCACCGCGTGGAGAAGCAGCAGGCGCTCGTGCATGCCGCGCTGCGGGATGCGGCGGGCGTGCAGGCGGAGCGCGACGACACCGAGACGCGATCGATGCGGCTGCGAGCGATCATGGAGCGCGTGCACCAGGCTGGCGCGCCGACGCCCTTGCCCTGGTGGCAGGCGCGGCGCGGCGTGCTGCTCTCGGCGCTTGCGCTGTTTGTGGGCGGGGCGGGCGTGCTGGTGCATGCACGCGTGAGTGCGCAGCCTCAGTGGCTGGATTCGCTGCCTGTGGTGCGTGCGCTGTGGAGCGAGCGGGCAGAGAGCACGCTCGCGAGCGGCGAGCTGCGGATGACCGACGACGCGGTGCTGGCGTGCGCTGAGGCGCCGGTGCTGCGCGAGGGCGAGCCTTGGATGAGTGTGCGGCCTGAGCTGGCGGCGAAGCGCGAGGCGCAGCTGGCGGTTGCGGAGCTGCGCCGTCGCACGAATGACGCCGAGAGCGGCACGGCGCTCGCGCTGACACCTGAGCTTGCGAAAGAGGCGAGCGTGCTGCGGGCGCAGCTGGATGAGGCGACGCAGACGATGCTGTCGAGGCTGCCTGGGCAGGGGGAGCCCAAGTAAGGGCGTGAGCCGTGGTGGCCCGAGTGGCATTGGTGGCTCAGCCGTCTCGGCTGAGCATTCGGCGAGGGCTGTTTCCATAGTGCGGTATGTGTTGGCGGCGCGGGGTGGCGTGATGGTGAAGTGCGGGAGCGTGGGGCGCGGAGGGCACAGGCGAGACGCCTGTGCCACCAGTTTGTGCCACCGGCTTGTGCCACGAGTATGAGAACACAAGACAGCAAAGGGCCCATGCAATCTGGGCGGGGGGGCTGAGCGAATGCTACATTCGCTTGTCCACTATGCCCACCACACCCCACATCGTTCTTGTCGGCGGCGGCCTTGCGGGCCTCGCCAGCGCGGTTGAGCTTGCGTCCTTGGGCGCACGCGTGACGCTGATTGAGCGCAACGCCCACCTGGGCGGGAAGATGAACATCCTGCGCGAGCGGGGCTTTACGTTTGACATGGGGCCCACGATCATCACGCTGCCTCAGGTGCTGCGCGGCATCATCCGTCGCAGCGGGCGCAAGCCCGAGGACTATTTGCACCTGGTGAACCTCGACCCGCAGTGGCGCTGCATGTATGAGGATGGCACGGTGATCGACCTTCGTGCGGGCGAGGCAGCGATGCGGGCGGAGCTGGAGCGCGTGCTGCCCGGCACCGACGCTGCGGCGGGCTATGCGAGCTTTGTGCAGTATGCGCGGCGGATGATGGGGCTGTCGGAGAAGGTGTTCTATTACCGCGATCTGGGCGGCGTGACGGACATGATGAAGAAGCCCCCCACCGAGCCCGGGCTGCTGAGTGACGTGCTCGCGATGCGGATGCACAGCACGGTGGCGGGCACGATCGCCAAGCACGTGCGCGAGCCGCACGTGCAGCAGATGTGCGAGCACTTCTTGCAGTATGTGGGCTCCTCGCCCTTCCTCGCGCCGGCGATTTTGTCGCTCATCGCGGCGGCGCAGGCGGACCACGGGTGCTGGTATGCCCTGTCGCCTCGGGAGGGCACGCGGGTGGAGGCTGGGGGCGCATATGAGGGGGGCGGAACGCGGATGGTGGCGCGAAGCCTGGAGCGGATTCTGCGTGAGCTGCCCAACGTGGAGATCATCACGGGGTGCGGCGTGCGGAAGATGCTGGAGGAGAAGGCCGGAGCGTCGCAGGGCCAGGCATCCGGTCGGCTGCGGGGTGTGGTGCTGGATGATGGGCGCGAGATTCTGGCGGATGCGGTGGTGAGCAACTGCGACGTGCAGCGGACCTATCGCGACCTGCTGGGCACCGAGGAGGCGCAGCGCGAGCAAAGCGCGATTGCGCGAGACTACACGCCCGCGTGCAGCGGTGTGGTGCTGTATCTGGGGCTGGACAAGCAGTATCAGCACTTTGCGCACCACAACTTCTTGTTCAGCAAGCACAGCCACGACGAGTTTGAGGACATCTACACGCGCGGCGTGCCCGCGAAGGACCCGACGCTGTATCTCGCGGTGCCGAGCCGCACGGATGCCTCGCAGGCTCCGCCCGGAGGCGAGGCGTTTTACATCCTCGTGCACACGGCGTACTTGCGGCCTGGGCAAACGTGGGAGGGCAAGGGGGGCTTGCTGGAGCAGTATCGCCCGGTGATCATCGACAAGCTGAAGCGGTTTGGGTGCGCGGACATCGAGAAGCACATCGTGGTGGAGCGCAGCTTGACGCCCCAGTCGATTGATCGCATGTACAACGCAGAGGGCGGGGCGATCTATGGGCTTGCGAGCCATGGCAAGCTCAAGGGCGGGTTTAAGCCTCGCAATCGCAGCCGGGTGTATCGCAATCTCTATCTCGCGGGCGGAAGCGCGAACCCGGGGCCTGGCGTGCCCATGGTGCTGATGAGCGGGGTGACGGCGGCGCGGAGCGCGGCGCTGGACCTTGGGCTCGTGAGCGATGCCAGCGTGGAGATGGGCAAGGGCGTGGAGGAGGGGAGCCCGCTGCTGACGTCGGCCACGACGACAAGCCGGGAGGCACGCGAGGCGGTCATGGCGAGCCGGTGAGGAAGGGCGCGGAGCGGTGTGGGTGGTGTTGATCGATGGCCAGCGGTGTGATGCAACCTTCGCAGCTCATTCCCGGTGCGTACTCGGCACGGTTCGTGCAGTTCTTCACGTGGTACACGAAGCGGCTGTTTTGCAAGAAGTTCTTTGCGGTGCGGCTTGCGCGGGGGAGCGCGGAGGTGCTGCTCGCGCTGCGGCAGCATCGCGGGCCAGCGATGATTGCGATGACGCACAGCAGCTGGTGGGACCCGCTTGTCGCGCTGCTGCTGGGGACGCTGTGCCCGGCGAGGCAGGCGTGCGCGCCGATGGATGAGGCGATGCTGCGGAAGTTTGGGTTCTTTCGCAGGCTGGGCATCTTTGGCATTCGGCCCGAGGACCCGCGCGGGCTGCCCGCGATGGCGGCGTATGTGCTGGACCGCTTTGCCCAGGAGTCGCAGGCAACGCTCTGGATCACGCCTCAGGGGCGGTTTTGCGATGTGCGAGAGCCTATCGAGCTGCGGCCTGGGGCGGCGGCGGTGGCGGCAAGGGCGCAGCGACAGGGGATGAAGCTGGAGGTGGTGGTTGTGGCGGTGGAGTATGGGTTTTGGGTGGACCAGAAGCCTGAGGTGTTTGTACGCGCTGCGCGGGTGGAGGCGGAGGAAAGCGCGGCGGACGCGAGCGGCACGCTGAGCACGGCTGCGTGGCAGCGGAAGCTGCAAGAGGCGATGCAGCGGTGTGCGGATGAGCTTGCGACGCTGGTGCGGGCGCGGGATGCGAGCGCGTTTGAGAGCCTGATCACGGCTGGGGGCGGGATCAATCCGGCGATGGATGCATGGCAGCGGCTGCGGGGGACGGATGCGCGGGTGGTGGATCGGACGAAGGCGGGTGGGTGAGGGTGGACTGGGGCAGGGAAGAAAAAACCCGCGCTGGGGGCGCGGGTGTGTGGGGACAGGTTTGGAGAGCGAGGATGCACAGGCGAGACGCCTGTGCCACCTGTCAGTGTCACCTTTCAGTGCCACCATTACTCTGCCACCGAACCGCAAAGAACGGCTTACTGGGTGAGGCGGGGGTTGTTGCCGCCGGCCTGGCGCTGGCCCAGGCTGATCTCGCCGTTGCGCTCTTCATACTGGCGGACGACCTGGCCGAGGCTGATGGCGAGGCGCTTGGCGCCCTGCCAGTTCATGACGACGCGGCTGCCGACGCTGAAGAGCAGCGCGGGCTGGTTGTCTGGGCCTGGGACGGGCAGGTTCATGCCGAAGTCGAGGACGACTTCGTCCTGGGTCGTGCTCGTGCGAATGGTGTTCGCGTAGGTGGTTGCCATCTTGCTCTCGTCGATGCGGAGCTGGATCTGACGGCTGTCTTGCTGTTGGTTTTCGCCCATGGCTTTCCTCTTTGCATCACGTTGCGTGCGGTGTGTTGGGTTGCGAGAGGCGTCCGACGTTTGGACGCACCTCGCCGCACTGGTTTTCAGGACTGTTGTGCAGGCCCGATGGAATGAACTCACAACTCAGGGGTTGTTTGTCGGTGTCCGGCGCATCTCTGCACCCCACGGTGCGGAAAGGAGGCAACGGACAATCCGCCGACACACAAAGCGCCGCATGCCGTGGTTTCAGGCGGTGCGAGACGCAAGGCAGGAGGTCTGGCACGCGTGGGGCAGCACGCGAAGCCCGTCCGCATGGGTGGGCGTCGCGGATGCGAGGGCGTGCCAGGCCTAGGGGGCTGGCGGTCCCAAGTCGTTCGCGGCCAACACTTTCGTGCGGGCGTGGGCGAGACGGAAAAGGACCAATGCCGAAGGGGGGACTTGAACCCCCACACCTTTAAGGGGTAACGGATTTTGAATCCGTCGCGTCTGCCATTCCGCCACTTCGGCGTGTTGTGGGGAGCGAGCATAGCCCTGCTGCTGGCAGTTCTCTGGCGGGAAACGAGAAGGAAGTGGCGGAAGCCGAACAATACGCGTATACTCGCCCCTTCCGACGCGTGCACCTGTCGGTGCGCGCGGGGTTGTCTATGGTGTGCGCTCCCGCGGCGATGGGGATCCATCGCATGTCGTGCGTTGTGCGCACACGCAACCTTGACATGTGTTTGCATTCAGTGAGCTTGACCAATGACCACCGCCACCATCGACCGCACCACCTGGCACGTGACGGACGCGGGCCCGAGCCTGAAAAAAGTGTCCATTGAAATTCCTGCCTCGAAGGTCGGGCAAAAGCTCGCCGAGAGCCTGGACATGCTGACGAGCCAGGCTGCACTGCCCGGCTTTCGGCAAGGGAAGGCGCCGCGCTGGCTGGTGGAGAAGCGCTTTGGTGGGGCGGTGCGGAAGGAAGCGCGCCAGCAACTGGCGAGCGAGGCCTTCCGCGCGGCGATCGACGATCTGAAGCTGAAGATGGTGGGCGATGCGGTGGTGCCGGGCAGCATCGAGACCATCGAGCTGAGCGAGAACAAGCCCTTTAAGTTTGATGTTGAGGTCGAGGTGCTGCCCGAGTTCACGCTGCCCAAGCTTGAGGGCATCAGCGTGAAGCGCCCGACGCTGGAAGTGACGGACTCGATCGTGACCGAGGAGCTGAGCAAGGCGTGCATCAATGAGGGCAGCCTGGAAGGGCGCGACGTTGCGGAGCCTGGCGACTACCTGACCGGGCACGCGGTGATGAAGGGCAAGGAAGGGACGGAGTTCTATAACCTCGACGGGGCTGTGATCCAGAAGCCCACGACGGACAAGAACGGCAAGGGCATGATCCTCGGGATCATGGTGGACGACTTTGACAAGCAGCTTGGCAACCCCAAGGCGGGCGACAGCGTGACGATTCGGGCGAAGGGCCCGGAGCAGCACGAGGTCGAGGCGATTCGTGGCAACGACCTGACGATGACCTTCGAGGTCAAGCGGATCGACCGGATCATTCCGGCGAAGGTCGAGGACCTTGTCAAGCAGTATGGCTTCGAGAGCGACCAGCAGATCAAGGATGCCATCCGCCAGCGGCTCGCGATCAACGTGCGGGTGCAGCAGCAGAGCGCGCAGCACCAGCAGATCGCGAAGTATCTGCTCGACAGCGTCGAGATGACGCTGCCTCAGCGGTTGACGGCTCAGCAGGCGGGGCGCAACCTCGAGCGTCGGCGTCTGGAGCTGATGTATCGCGGCGTGGACCAGGCGAAGATCGAGGAGCACATGGCGGAGCTGCGGCAGGCGAGCGGCGCGACGGCCCAGCGCGACCTGAAGCTGTTCTTCATCCTCGTGCGCGCTGCGGAAGAGCTGCAGATCGGCATCAACGAGACGGAAGTGAACAACCGCATCATGCAGATGGCGATGCAGCGGAACGTTCGGCCGGACGTGCTGCGAAACGAGCTGATTCGCACGAACCAGGTGGGCACCGTCGTGCAGCAGGTGCGCGAGCACAAGACCCTGGACGCGATTCTTGCTCGCGCGAACGTGACTGAGATCAGCGCGGATGAGTATAACAAGAACCTGAAGAACGCCTAAGGCAGGCGGAAAACGAGAGTGCATCCAAGAGCGTGCGACCGGAACGGGTCGCACGCTTTTTTCGTGGGCGCGGGGGAGGCGGTTGGACATTCGGACGTTTGGGCGAGGCGGAGGGCCGGTTCTCTGGGGTCGGAAATGCCACCCGCCACCGAAGAAAACGCCCGGGTTTGCCTAGTACCTTCCCGGGCTCCAGAATCTTGTCGGGGAGGCCGATAGAATACATCGCTGTCAGTGTCGCCTCGACGTGTTCGTTGGGGCTGCCGGGCTGCTTTTGAGCGCCCGCCTCTTTGGCACTGACACATCAACCCGGCCTAGCCAGCGGAGGTCTCCGCCAGCATTCCCGGAGTGGAAGCATGACATCGTTTGCAACGAAGAACGCCCCGAAGAAGACCGCAACCAAGAAGAGCGGCAAGTTCACCGATTTCAAGGTGAAGGACCTGAGCCTGAACGAGCTCGGTCGTAACGAGATTCGCCTTGCCGAGCACGAGATGCCGGGCCTGATGGCCCTGCGCGAGCGCTTCGGCGGCACGCAGCCCCTGCGCGGCGCGCGGATCGCTGGCAGCCTGCACATGACTGTGCAGACCGCGGTGCTGATTGAGACGCTGGTGGAGCTGGGCGCGGACGTGCGCTGGTGCAGCTGCAACATCTTCAGCACGCAGGACAGCGCGGCGGCGGCGGTTGCGGTGGGCCCCGAGGGCACCATCGACGACCCCAAGGGCATTCCGGTCTTTGCCTGGAAGGGCGAGACGCTGGATGAGTATTGGTGGTGCACCAACCAGGTCGTGACCTGGCCCGGGCACGAAGGCCCGAACATGATCCTCGACGACGGCGGCGACCTGACGCTGCTGGTGCACAAGGGCGCGGAGTTTGAGAAGGCGGGCAAGGTCCCGGCCTTCAACCCCAAGGAGGACAGCGAGGAGTACGGCGTCATCCTCAAGCTGCTGAAGGAAGAGATCGCGAAGGACAAGACGCGCTTTAGCCGCATGCTCAAGGGTGTGAAGGGCGTGAGCGAAGAGACCACGACGGGCGTGCACCGCCTGTACGAGATGGCGAAGAAGGGCCAGCTTGCCATCCCCGCGATCAACGTGAACGACAGCGCGACCAAGAGCAAGTTTGACAACCTCTACGGCTGCCGCCACTCGCTGGTGGACGGCCTGAACCGCGCGACGGACGTGATGATCGGCGGCAAGGTGGCGGTGGTGCTGGGCTATGGCGACGTGGGCAAGGGCAGCGCCCAGAGCCTGCGCGGTCAGGGCTGCCGCGTCATCGTGACCGAGATCGACCCGATCTGCGCCTTGCAGGCGGCGATGGAGGGCTACCAGGTCGCGACGCTTGAGGACGTGATCGACATTGCCGACATCTTCATCACGGCGACGGGCAACAAGGACGTGATCACGACGGCGGACATGAAGAAGATGAAGGACAAGGCCATCGTGGCGAACATTGGTCACTTTGACAATGAGATCGACATGGCGGGCCTCTACAACGACAAGAACATCAAGCGCGTGAACATCAAGCCTCAGTACGACGAGTTTGTGTTCTCGTCGACGAAGTTCCAGGGCAAGCAGCGCGAGGGGCACAGCGTGCTCGTGCTGGCGGAAGGCCGCCTCATGAACCTGGGCTGCGCCACCGGGCACCCGAGCTTTGTCATGAGTGCGAGCTTCACCAACCAGGTGATGGCGCAGCTGGACCTGTGGGCAGCGGCCAATGGCAAGCCCACGCTGAGCGGGCAGAAGTATGAGAGCGGCAAGGTGTATGTGCTGCCCAAGCGTCTGGACGAGGAAGTGGCCCGCCTGCACCTGGAGAAGCTGGGCGTGCGGCTGACGAAGCTGACGCCTTCGCAGGCGAAGTATCTGGGCGTGACGAACGAGGGCCCCTTCAAGCCCGACCACTACCGCTACTAAACAACTGCCTGGGAGACCGGCCGAGAGGCTGGTTGCTCCCGCAGGATTGCAGGGCATTTCGCGCACGACGCGTTGATACGCGTCGTGCGTTTTTTTGGGTTGTTGCGTACCGTCTGGTTCCTTCGCGCAGATGTCTGACTCGCACTCGCCAACTCCGACGCCGCCCGCAGCCTCGTCACCCATCGCAGGGCCGCCCGCGACATTGCAAGAAGCGATTGCGGACGCGCGTGGAACGCTGGCTCGCGAAGAGATGAACTTGCTGTGCGTGGATGCCGCGAAGCTGCGGCGCAAGCTGGGGACGCTGGCGGGGCAGCGGGCATCGCCCGGCGCGTTTGAGCAGTGGCACCGCGACGTGCTGGCGTGCACGCAGCGCGTGCAGCAACGCAGGGAGCGCGTGCCGCGCGTGACGTATGACGACAGCCTGCCCATCGCGGGTGAGCGGGCACGCATCATGCAGGCGCTGAGCGAGCACCAGGTGGTGGTGCTGTGCGGAGAGACGGGCAGCGGCAAGACGACGCAGCTGCCCAAGATGCTGCTGGAGCTTGGGCGTGGCACGCGCGGCATGATTGGGCACACGCAGCCCCGACGCATCGCGGCCCGAAGCGTGGCGGCACGCATCGCAAGTGAGCTGGGCACGGCGCTGGGCGCAGCGGGCAGCGAGCAGAGCAGCGTGGTGGGATATCAGGTGCGCTTTGGCGACGAGAGCAACGCGAGCAATCTCATCAAGCTGATGACCGACGGCATCCTGCTGAGCCAGACGCAGCACGACCGCGACCTGCTGGCGTATGACACGATCATCATCGACGAGGCGCACGAGCGAAGCCTGAACATTGACTTTCTGCTGGGCTATCTGCGCACGCTGCTGCCGCGCAGGCCCGATCTGAAGGTGGTGGTAACGAGCGCGACGATCGACCCGCAGCGGTTTGCGACGCACTTTGCGGGCAAGGACGGCACGCCAGCACCGATTCTGCAGGTCGAGGGGCGGATGTTTCCTGTGGAGGTGCGTTACGCCCCACTGCCCGAGGAGCACGAGGAAGCGGACGAGACCGACGACGAGTTTGTGCACCATGTCCGCACGCAGCTGTCGCAGGTGCTGCACGAGGTGGATGGCGACGTGCTGATGTTTTTGAGTGGCGAGCGCGAGATTCGCGAGCTGGCGGAGGAGCTGCAACGCGTGCGTCCGGCGAGCGGCGAACGCATCGAGGTGCTGCCCCTGTATGCGAGGCTGAGCGCGGAGGAGCAGCAGCGCGTGTTTGCGAGCAAGGCGGGCAAGGGCGTGCGGCGCATCGTGCTCGCGACGAACGTTGCGGAGACTTCGGTCACTGTGCCGGGCATTCGCGTGGTGATCGACGCGGGGTTTGCACGCGTGAATCGCTACAGCCCGCGCACGAAGGTGGACAGGCTGGAGGTTGAACGCATCAGCCAGGCGAGCGCGAGGCAGCGCGCGGGGCGGTGCGGACGCGTGGGGCCGGGCATTTGCATCAGGCTGTATGGCGAGGAGGACTTTGCCTCGCGACCGGCGTTTAGCGATCCGGAGATTCATCGCGAGAACCTTGCGAGCGTCATTCTGCGCATGGCTGCGCTGCATCTGGGCGAGGTGCAGGCGTTTCCGTTTCTCGATCCGCCCGACCCGCGGGGCGTGCGCGATGCGGAGGACACGCTGCGCGAGCTGCAAGCGCTCGACGAGGCGGGCAAGCTGACGGAGATCGGGCGGCGGCTGAGCAGGCTGCCGATTGATCCGAGGCTGGGGCGGATCATTCTGGCGGGCGCGCAGGAGCATGCGCTGCGCGAGTCGCTCGTGCTGGCGAGCGCATTGAGCGTGCAGGACCCGCGGCAACGACCGGCGGCAGTGCAAGACAAGGCAGATGCAGCGCACGCGCAGTTCGCGGATGGCAGCAGCGACTTTTTGGGGTTGCTGCGGCTGTGGCGCGAGTGGCGGAGCAAGCGGCGCGAGCTTGGCGGGAGCAAGCTGCGGAGGTGGTGCAAGGAGCACTTTTTGAGCTTTGTGCACCTGCGCGAGTGGGAGGACCTGCACGAGCAGCTTCGTGAGCTTGCGGAGGAGCTGAAGCTGCGTGAGAACCGCGAGCCCGCAAAGCCCGACGCGATGCACCGCGCGCTGCTCGCCGGGCTGCTGTGCAACATTGGCTGCAAGCTGGACAAGCAAGAGGATCGCGAGGCGGGCAACTATGCGGGCGGGCGTGCGACGCGGTTCTTCATCCACCCCAGCTCGGCGCTTGCGCCCAAAGCGGGCAAGGTCGGGCCCAAGTGGCTGTTTGCGGCGGAGGTTGTGCGCACGACGCGGACGTATGCCCGCACCATCGCCCCCGTGCAGCCAGAGTGGATCGAGCAGGTCGCGAGCCACCTGCTCAAGAAGGTGCACACCGAGCCAAGGTGGGACAGGCACACGGGACGCGTCGTGGCGTTTGAGAAGGGCCTGCTTGATGGGCTGGAGGTGTACGCAAAGCGGCGCGTGCACTATGGCGAGGTGAACCCCAAGGAGAGCCGTGAGATCTTTGTGCACCACGCGCTGGTGCAGGGCGAGCTGGAGAGCCCGCCCCCGCAGCTTCGGCTGAACATGCAGTTGCAAGAGCGCGTGCACGAGCTGGAGGCACGCTGCCGCAGGGCGCACCTGCTGTGCGACTACGACACGCGGTATCGCTGGTATGAGGCGCGCGTGCCCGCTGGCATCGTGACGGCGGGCGCGTTTGAGAAATGGCGGCACGAGGCGAGCCAGAAGGACGCTGGCGTGCTGCGCATGGCGATTGAGGACCTGC
Source organism: Planctomycetaceae bacterium (assembly GCA_027487735.1). GTDB lineage: Bacteria > Planctomycetota > Phycisphaerae > Phycisphaerales > UBA1924 > BJHL01. The sequence continues at coordinate 14,097 of JAIYDA010000077.1, forward strand.
TCGCGCCGGGCGTGACGCTGCCCGGCGAGACGGACTTTCCGGATGAGCTTGATCTTGGGCACCTGCGACTGCCGCTGAGCTATGTGCACGACACCGCGAGCGAGAGCGATGGCGTGACGCTGCGCACGCCGCTCGATGCGCTGGGGCAGGTGCCGCAAGAGCGTCTCGCGTGGCTGGTGCCCGGGCTGCTGCCCGAGAAGATCGACACGATCGTGCGCGGGCTGCCCAAGGACTATCGCCGGTTGCTGCCAGCACCCGCGCAGCTTGCGGCGCAGGCGAGCGAGCTGCTGCGCCCGGCGGGCGGCGCGGGCGCACGCTCGCAGACGGGCAGCTTCTTTGACGCGCTGCGGCTTGCGATTCTCACGATCTGCGGGCATGAGGTGCCCAAGGACGTGCTCGCGAGCGTGCCCACGCCCGCGTGGATGACGCTGCGGCTGGAAGTGCTCGATGAGCAGGGCAAGGTGCTGGCGAGCGGGCGAGACGTGCACCAACTGCGGAGCTTGCTGGCGTCGCGCATCAAGGCGGGCCTGGCGCAGCGAGCTGCGGAGCAGACACGCACGGGGATTCGCCACTGGGACTTTGGCGACCTGCCCGAGCGCGTGGAGCTGGAGCGCAGCGGCATGAAGTTCGGCGCGTTCCCTGGCATCGAGGACGCGCGCGACAGCGTGACGCTTCGGCTGTTTGACACCTTCGATGCGGCGCAGGCAGCAACGCGGCTGGGCTCGCGCAGGCTCTTCATGCTCGCAGCGAGCGATGCGCTGCGACGGCACGCGACGAGCATACCGGGGCTGGAGCAGGCGGCGCTGTTCTATGCACCGCTTGGGAGCGCAGCGTCGCTCCGCACGCAGGTGCAAGAGCTCGTGGCGGATCGTGCGTTTTTGGGAGACATGCTGCCTGTGCGCACCGAGAAGGAGTTTGCCTTTCGCGTGTCGCGCGGGCTGGAGCGACTGCCCGCGGCGGTAGCGGAGGTTGCGCCGGTGGTTGCGAGCGTGCTGAGCCACGCGCACGAGGCACGCAAGGTGCTGAGCATGCGGCATCCGCCCGCGTTTGAGGCGAGCATCAACGACATGCGCGACCAACTGCTGTCGCTCGTGCCAGCAGACTTTGCGGTGACGCATCCCTTCGAATGGCTGCGGCACGTGCCGCGATATGTGCAGGGCATTCGCCTGCGGCTGCAGAGACTGCCGGGCGGTGGGCACGTGCGCGATGCGAAGCTCATGGAAGAGGTCGTGCCGTTTGTGCGGGGCGTGGAGGAGCTGCGGCTGCGTCAGCAGTCGCTGGGGTTGTCGCCACTCAAGATTGCGGAGCTGCGCTGGCACATCGAGGAGTTCCGTGTGCAACTCTTTGCGCAAGAGCTCCGCACCGCGATGCCCGTGAGCGGGAAGCGCTTGCAGGAGATGTGGAATGCGATTGTGAAGGGGTGAAGAGAGGGAGGGAGGGATGAAGAGAGGGAGGGATGAAGTGAAGGCGGGCGTTAGGCGGGGAGGGGGAAGCGGGCGCAGAGGGTTCGCACTTCTTCGCGAACCTTCGCGGTCTCGGCGGCGAGGGCGGCTTCGCCAGCAAGGCCTGCGGTGAGGACGCGATCGATGAAGCTGGCGACGTGCTGCATCTCGGCTTCTTTGAAGCCGCGGGTGGTGGTCGCGGGGGTGCCCAGGCGGATGCCGCTGGTCTGCTTCGGTGGGCGGGGGTCTTGGGGGACGCCGTTCTTGTTGCAGATGATGCCTGCGGACTCCAGCCACTTCTCCGCGTCGGCGCCGATGAGCTGCGTGCTCTTGCCGCGCAGATCGACGAGCATGAGGTGGTTGTCGGTGCCGTTGCTGCTGATGCGGAAGCCCTTGCTCTGCAGGCCCGTCGCGAGGGCACGCGCGTTGCGCACGACCTGCTCGCAGTAGGTGCGGAAGCTGGGCTGCAGCGCCTCGCCAAACGCGACGGCCTTCGCTGCGATGACGTGCATCAGGGGTCCGCCCTGGATGCCGGGGAAGAGCGCGCGGTCGTACTTCTTCGCGATCTCTTCGTCGTTGGTGAGGAAGAGCCCGCCGCGGGGGCCGCGCAGCGTCTTGTGCGTGGTGGTGGTGACGACGTGGCAGTGCGGGAAGGGGCTTGGGTGCACGCCGCTGGCGACGAGGCCCGCGATGTGCGCGATGTCTGCGTGCAGCAGCACGTTGCACTTGTCGGCGATTGCGCGGAAGCGGGCGAAGTCGATGACGCGCGGGTAGGCGCTGTAGCCGCACATGATGAGCTTGAACTTGTCGCCGTGCTGCTGCTTGGCCTCGAGGCAGACGCGCTCGACGGCGTCGTAGTCGATGTGCTCAAAGTTGGGCTTGCTCGCGTCGTAGACAAGGGGGTAGTGCACCGCTTGAAACCACTTGCCCGACATGTTCACCTTCAGCCCGTGCGTGAGGTGCCCACCATCGGCGAGCACGAGGCTGGCAAAGACGTCGCCCGGGTTGAGCAGCGCGAAGAACAGGGCCTGGTTGGCCGTCGCGCCGCTGTGGGGCTGCACGTTGGCAAACTTGCAGCCAAACAGCTTGCAGGCGCGCTCGATGGCGATGCGCTCGATGCCGTCGTGGTGCACGCAGCCGCCGTAGTAGCGTGCGCCGGGATAGCCCTCGGCATATTTGTTCGTGAGGCACGTGCCCATGGCGTGCATGACGGGGGCGGAGACGTGGTTCTCGCTCGCGATGAGCTCGATGGTGCTCGACTGGCGCTCGGCCTCGAGCGCGAGCAGCGAGCCAATGGCGGGGTCGAAGGTATTGAGCTCGGCGATGGTGCCTGTGGTGATGGGGTCGTGGGGCATGGGGGTCGATCATACGCGATTGCAGGGCGATTGTGATTGCGTCGCGGGTGTCGGGTTCTGCAAATCACGGCTTGCGCACGCCACCCGGGCTAAACATGGGCCCGCATGAAACCGAGCAGCACCTGCGTCATCACCGCGGGGACCGCGAGGGCAAGCAAGACGGCTCGCCAGTCGCTCATGCGGAACCCCAGGCGAAGCGCACACCCCCACCAGAGGGCGAACCACGCGATGGAAAGGGGCCAGAGCCACTGACCAAAGGTCAGCCACGGTTGGCGCTGCCACTGCAGGCTCACAAACGGATCGAGCCACGGAAACGACCGCGTCCAGCGCGTCATCATGAGCGTGTCGTAGAGAGCGATGCTGCACGAAACGACCACCAGCGCCGCTAAGGGTGCGATGGAGTATGCGGTGGCACGCGCGATGTGCAAGAGCGTGACTTTGCTGCGGGCGCGGGTCCAGGGGAGGCAGATAAAGACGAGCGGATACACAAGAAAACCACCCACCGCGGAGAGCACCCACGGGGAGCCGTCATAGCGCAGGGCGCAGCGTGTGACGCGCCCGATCCACGATGCTGCCGGGTCGAGCACTCCTCTCGCGAGGGTGATCGCCACGAGCATGAGGAGGGCTGGCACAAACAAGACACCGAGCACCCACGACACTCGCCTGCGCACGTTGTGGGGCGCTTCGAGCGATATCTTGCGCCAAAACTGCCAAGGAACGAGTGCGGCAGCCCAGGTCTGCACATAACGTAATCGGGGATTGGGCAGGCGGGGGTTCGCCTCGGTCATCTCGACAAACCACCGCACGCCCGCAAGCCAGGGGCGATAAACAAGTGCCCACGCAAACCGCAACCCGCACTCCGGGCACGTCCCCTCCAGCGGGCATGCAAAGCCGTCACTCGCCGTTGCGGACTCGTCATTCCAGCGAGCCGCGTCGGCACTCACGTCGTATGCGCACCGCGGACAACTCAGCGTGGTCGATGCCATCGACTGCCACCTTTCTGTTTTTCACCCGTCGCCGCGAGAAACAAGCCCTCATTTGCTACATACCCAATGCCCGCAACACCACCAAGTGCCCTGCAATCACCGCGACGAGCTGCACGAGTGTTGACGGGATGACCACCGCGAGCCACACCTGCCACGCTTGGCGCATGCGCCAGGAGCGAATCGCAAACGCCCACCACACCGCGAACCAGACTATGACGACGGGATAGAGAAAGTGATTCTCTTGGTTAGGACTGACGAGGTCTTCCAAGGCACTCAGGTTGGTCCACCACACGCCCATCCACCGCGACGGAAGCAGCCCCACAACCTGACCAATCGCAAACGCAAGCTCAAGCACAAAGCCACACGCAAGCATTGCAGCAAAGATCGCCAGGGCATAGATTGCCGCACGCAGAACGTGCTCCGGCCGCACCTTTGCCTGCTTGCGCGACTGAGAGAGCACCAGCATCATGACCGGATACGCAATCGCACCAACCCACACGCAGCGATACCACGAAGAGCCGGTCACGACCGAAGCGAGGGCCCGAGGCATTGTCCGAAACGGGTACAACCCCCACCCACCCAGATCGGCTACCGAAAATGCCGGTGCGTACTGCGATCGACTCAGCGCAAGCAACGATCCGTACACAATGTTCACCAGCGACATCGCGACTGCACCGGCAATCGCGACGCTGATGGTGGCAAGACCGAGCCACAGCAGCCTCCGAAGTCGATTGCTGGGAGTCTCGACCGTGACCTCGCGCCAGAATCGCCATGGCGTGCAGGCACGCACCAGCGTCCGCACGCCGCTCCACCGCTTTCTGCCAAAGGCCGTGTTCGTCTCGACGAACCACACGGGCGAGACAAGCCCGGGGCGCATCACTGCCGCCCACGAGAAGCGAAACCCGCACTCCGGGCACGTCCCCTCCAGCGGGCACGCGGCGTGCTCAACAAGTTCGGCATGTTCCGCAGGCTCTGCATTCCAGCGGTCTGCGTCACCCTGCACGTCATAGCCGCAGCGCGGACACATGCAGCGTGGAACCACCGGCAAGGTTGGGTGAGCCTCTGCCATCCCGGGCCTCCATCGGCAACGCTAGGCCCGCTGCCATGCGTGGCGTTCCGTCGTTCTACCCTGTGCGCATGCCTGCAATCCCCGTCCGTTCTGGTAAGCGACCGCTCTGGGTCACCGTCCTCATGCTGCTCGTGGCGGGCGGCGTGTGGTTTGCGCAGCACAAGGGCTGGCTCGCAAAGCCCGCGCCGCAGGGGAGCGGCACGCAGCAGACGAGCCAGCAATCCAATCCGCAAACCACTCAGCAGGGCTCGCAGCCGACAAGCCAGCAGGCCGAGCGAGCGGAAACACCCCAAGCCCCAAGCAACCCCACACGCTCGCTGCCCGAGCCCAAGCCACAGCAAGCCGCCACGCCTCGCGCGAGCGAGCAAGCGAGCACGCCCAACACCAAAGCCAACCCCGCGCCGAGTGCCAAGCCCGCACCCGCGAAGGCCACGACGCCTCGCCCCAAGGGCACCGTGACCGCGAGCGAGATCGACGCGAGCAACACCGCGAACATGACCGCTCGCGAGCGGGCCGAGCGCACGCCCGTGTCGGGAGATCAGCTCGATGAGCTGTACAAGCAAGAGAAGAACCTCGTGTGGGTGGAGGGCACGGGCAAGGTCATCAAGGTGCTGGCCGACGACACCGACGGGGCCAAGCACCAACGCTTCACGATGGCCAACAGCGATGGACACGAGGTGATGGTGGCCCACAACATCGACCTCTCGCCGCGAGCACCGGTGAAGGAGGGCGACACCATCTCGTACCGAGGCGAGTACATCTGGACCGATCGCGGCGGCAAGGTGCACTTCACGCACAAGCCGCAGTATGGCAACTTTCGCGGCGGGTGGATTGAGGTGGGAGGGAAGCGGTACGAGTAAGCGCGAGCGGGATGCGAGGGCTCTCCCATCGCGCCATGCGTTTTGTTCGTTCCACGGGGCTGTAGCTCAGCGGTAGAGCAGCGAACTCATAATTCGTAGTGCGCGGGTTCGAATCCCGCTGGCCCCATTTCCGTTTCTGCACTTCGGCGTTGCACCAATGCGCGTCCATCGCCCCCAGTGCGGGAAGGCCGTAGCGCAGGGTGCCCGTCAGCCTCTCACGGCACCGAGGCCGGCGCAAGCTCAACTGCCACCAGCGCCGCACTCGTGCCCCGGCCGCCATCGCTGCGCTTGGGGCCAAACGCCAGCAGCCGCTGCGGAAACTGCCCCAGTGACTGCACGACGCGGGGCACAAAGCTCTGTGCAATCACACGAGCGGGCACCGCCCATGCCTGCCCGGCTTCGCGATCGGGCACGAACGCGAGGTCGTCCTTTCGCGTGATGAACCACCCGCTGGCGCTTGCCGCACTCCCCACACTCCCCTGCCCGCCCCACCACGCAGCCGCGATCGCGTCGCTGGGCAGCAGCACGCCATCGCCATCATCCATCGACACGCGCCACAGCCTGCCCTTGCCCGGGTGCGCGAGCACGATTGCGCCCGTGGGCACAGCACCGGGCAGCGTGCCCGCAAACGCACCCGCCTGCACGCCCGCGATCGCCTGATACGCCGCGAACCGCGCAAACTCGCGATCAGCCTGCGACGCCGCATCCATCCCGCGCGGCACGCTCGCGAGCACGCGCCCCCACGCGGGCTCGCCGAAGTTCTGAGCCGACAATGGCACCGCGCGCACCGACACGCCGCGCTCGCCGCTCGCAAACACCAGCACGCCACTGCCATCGGGGAAGGGCGTGGGAAAGCTCAGCTTCTCTCTCGCAAACTGCGCCTGGGCCAGCACGTTGCCCTCGCCCGCGAGTTCGCGCAGCGTGAGCACGCTCACGCCATCCTCGCGCCAATGCACGCACACCAGCAGATCTGCGTTGCCCTTGCGCACGATCGCGCCATGCCCCCACCGCTGCCCAGCAGGCGTGAGCCATCGCACGCTGCCGTCAGCCCACGCGAGCAACCCGATGCGGCGAGTGCCAGCCCCTTCCACGCCCTCGACGAGCACGCCCTGTTCTGTCGCATCGCGCCCCAACAGCAGGCCAGCCGACGGATCGTCCGCAGCGGCTGGCATGCGCACCAGCCCGCGCTCGCCCCGCTGCCAGCGCACGATGCGTCCGCCCGTGGGCACTTCTGCATCCTCGCCCAGCACCAGGGGCCAGTCCGGAGCATCGCCCACGTGCACCGCGACAAACTCGCCGCGCGGATGCACCACGGGCAAGGCAAAGCCGTCGTACTCCACCTCGCCCATCGGCAGCACCGCGACCGACACGCGCGAGGCAGTGCGCGACGCACCTGCAGATTGGGCCTCGCTCGTGGCGTTCGCCTGCGCTGCGCCCGTTGGTTCGCCCGGTGCGCCGGGGGTGCCCGGCACGCCGGGCACAGCAGGAGCCTGCCCGGCGTTGCCCTTCTCGTTCTTCGCTTGGTTCGCCTTGGCCTGCGCAGCAAGCGCCTGCGACTCGCTCATCTGCTGCGTGCCCAGCCGCATGCCGCGACTTGGTGACCTCTCGACCTCCGTCACGCACGCACCCATCCAAGCACCTGTGCACGCAGCCCATGCGAGCAGCAACGCAGTGGTCACGCGAGTGCTGCGATGCACCGGCTCGCACACCCCGCGCCCGCTCGCCTCCGCGCCTTGCCCCACGCTGCGAGCTGGCTCGCTGGTTGCCCTGGGCATGCTCACTCCTTGGGCGCGGGCCACGTCTCGTCCTTCGGTGCCTCGAGCTCGGGCACATCGCCCGGACGCAGCCGATCCTTCAGCAGCGGGTCCTTGCTCTCGCTCTTCTTGGGCTGGTTCGCATCGCGCAGCGAACGCAAGCGCTCGACGAAACTCTCGTTCAGGGGCGTCGCCTCGCCCGTGTTGTTCACCACGATGGGCGTGATGAACACCAGCAGCTCCGTGTTGCTCTTCACGGTGTCGCGGCTCTTGAAGAGCTCGCCCAGCAGCGGGATGTCTCCGAGCAGCGGCACCTTCCGCACGATGTTGGTATCTTCCTCGCGCAGGATGCCGCTGATGACCACCGTCTGACGGTTCTGCACGATGAGCTGCGTCGTCGTCTCGCGGCGATCGACGATGAAGCCGCCGAAAAGCGTCTGGCCAGACACGATGCTCGACAGCTCGAGGTTCACACGCAGATCAACATCGCCCTGCACTGTGATCCTGGGCCGGGCCCGCAGCTGGATGCCCACGGCGCGATAGTCAAAGCTCTGCACCAGGTTGCCCTGCTGGTTCGTCTGGCTGTCGGTCACAAACGGAATGTCCTGACCATCAAAGAACGTCGCCTCCTGGTTGTCGCTTGTAAAAATCTTGGGCTCGCTCAAGATGCTCACGCCCGTCTTCTCGTTCAGCGCTTGCAGCAGCACGTTCACGTCGGCGTTCACGTTCAGCACGCTGGTATCAAACAGGCTCGTGGCGTAGTTGTTCTCGGTGTTGCGGCTCTCAACACCCAGGCTCACGCTGTTGTCGCCCCGCGCGGGCGTGATCGCCTGGCTGCTCCATCGCAGCCCCAGGCTCGTCGCATCATCGCGAGAGACCTCGCACACGATCGCCGAGATGAGCACCTGCCGACCGGGGCGATCGAGCTTGTTCACGAGCTGCACGATCGAATCCTGATACTCGGGCGGAGCCACCACCATCACCGCGTTCTGACGCCACACGGGCACCACACGAATCTGCCCGATGAGGTTGCTCGCGCTGCGACGATCGGTTGGCACCCGCGCCCGCTGCCACCAGAAGCTGATGCTGCCGCGCTCCGCCTGCTGGTTCGCCTGGTCGCCGTCCGTGTTCTCGGCAAACGGGCTGGTTGTCAGGTCATTCGCGCTGAGTCCCTCTTCAGCCCGCCTCACCTGCGCGAGCGTGCCCTCCTGCGCAAGCAGCGCGTTGAGCTGCTCGGCAAGGTCGTCGGCGCTCGCATGCTTCAGCTCGATCACCTCGGGCAGGCCCGCCGTCTGCGGCTGATCGATCTGCGCGATGATCGCATCGATCACCGGGATGTTGTCCGGGCTTTTGGCGATGACAATCAGCCGGCTCGCATCGGCGATAGGCTGGAACGTGAACTGCCCCGCAAGCCTGCCCGCACCCTGCCCGGTCGTCGGGCTGCCATCGTTGCCTTGCCGCTGCCCTTGCCCCTGCCCCTGAAACTGCTGCCCGCCCGCGCCACCGCCGCCGCCCGTCGTCGTGCGCGTGCCGCTGCCAAACAGCCCCTCCAGCAGCGCAGCAACCTTCACCGGGTCGCTGTGCCGCAAGTCGTACACCTTGGGCGTGAGCACCTCGGGCGCGATGGGCTTGTCCCACTGGTCCACAATCTGCGAGCGAATCTCTTCCATGAGCGCGGGGGCCGCAACCACCGTCACGCTGTTCTGCGCCACGTTCGCCGTCACGCGAATCTCGCTCGGACCTGCCGCCTGCTCCTCGCCACCGCCGCCGCGGCGCCAGGGCTGCCACTGCTGCTGCTGGGGCTGCGTCTGCCCGCTCGCACCGCCGCCAAACAGCTCGTCGATATTCTCCTTGATGGCGTTCGCATCGCTATAGCGCAAGCGGAATGTCTCGGTGGTCACGCTGCCCGCCGCGGGCCTGTCGAGGGCATCAATCAGCCGCTCCATGCGTTGCAGCAGGCTGATGTTGCCCATGATTGCAAGCTGGTTGCTCGTCTCATCGACGCTCAGCTTCGCGTAGTCGGGCAGTGCGCCCTTGATGACATCGCCCAGCTTCTTCGCCTCGTTGAACTTCAGCTGATACACCTTCTCCGCCATCGACCCCATGTCCATGCGGTCCAGCACGCTCTCGCGCGGGCCGATCACGGGCACGTCCTGCCTCGTCACCTCGCCCTCCTCGCGCAGCGTCACGATCATGTCGGTCTCGACGACCGCGATGCGGTTCTGCTGCAGCGCGAGGATGACCAAGTCGAGCGCTTGCTCGCGCGGCAGCGGGCGATCGTTCAGCACCGTGATCTTCTTGCTCAGCACCGTCTGCTGAGGCATCACCACCTTGCCCGTCACCTGCACGATGAACGGGATGACCTCCTCCACGCTCACGTTCTTGAACCCGAGTGTCGTGGGCGGCCCCTCCACCACGCGCCGCCCGTTGCCGCGCTCCGCAGCGTCTTCCTGCCTCTCCGCTGCGCCGGGCTGCGCTCCGCCCTGCTGCGCCGATGCCGACCAGGGCAAGCCCGCCGCCAGCACGAGCGCGAGCGTGGAAGGAACGAATGTGTTGCGTGCGATTGCCATAGTGAAGTTCCTGCGTGTGTCCGTCGTCTGCCACCCTCGCCGTCAGTCCGCCACCAACTCGCCCGTCCAGCCGCCTCTGCATCCGTCATACCGCGTCCCCGCCCATCACCCCGGCTCGGGCTTCGGCTCCGCGGGCTTGGCTTCGGCGGGCTTGGCCTCTTCGGGTTTCGCCTCATCCGCCTCGCCCGGTTCCGCCTTCGGTTCGTCCGTCGGCTCCTCCACGGGCAGCATCTCCCCCTCGGTCTTCCCAGCGTCCGTCGCGTTCACCGCCGCGCTCTCCGCGGCACTCCCCGCCACCCGCACGCCATCCTTAAACACCACGCGATCGCGCTGAAACAGCGGCACCACAAACTCGCCCCCGCGCCAGCGCAGCTTCGCATCCCACGGCGCGTTCACCTCCAGCACCTCGACATCGCCCTTCTTCGCGCCCTTGCCCACCTTCGTGCCATCCGCAAACCACACCTCGTCGAGCACGATCGCCTGGATCGCGGGCCCGTCATACTTGCTCGGCGCTCGGGGCGTGCCGTTCTCATCCTCGGGCTCGGGCTGCACTTCCACGATCTGCTCCGTGCCCGGCGCGCTGGGCACATAGAACAAACTCCGCCCGCCCGTCTGCGCCACAAACCCCGAAAAGCCCGCCGCGTGCGTGGCGGCCTGCTCGCTCGCATCGATCTTTCCGCTCACCGCCTCGGGGCTTGGCGTCAGCCACCCGCGCAGCACCGCGTACGCAGGCCCTGCCGACGCAACAACCGCGCCCACCACCAGCAACAGTGCCGCCGCGCCCGCAAGCCCAGTTGCCGAGAAGAACATCGCCACGGGCCCCTTGCTCGCACGCACCCGCGCCAGCGCCGCGCGATCTGCCCCGCCCCCGCGCTGCCCGCTCGAAGACCATCCAGAAGCGTCGCTCACGAGCCACCCCCACTCTTGTCGCTGGCTTTCTCGCTGGCCTTCTCGCCAGCCTTATCAGCAGGCTTCTCGGCAGGCTTGTCGACTGGCTTCTCGGCTGGCTTTTCAGCCCCCGCCTTGCTGCCCGCAGCCGGAGACGCCGCGCTCCGCGTCATCGCGTTCGCTACCGCCGCCGACACCCACGTCTCCACATCCATGTCGATCCGCAGCTTGCGATCCGCCTTGTCGTCCCCATCGCCCTGCCGCACGCGCAAGTCGCTGATCGTCACCACCAGCGGGTGCTTCTCCAGCTCCGCCAGCGCACTCGCAAACTGCTCGGGCGTCGCTGCGAAGCTCAGCTTCTTCACCACGCGCTCCACCTTCGCCTCGCGGCTTGCGCCCCCGCCGCCCCCAAGCCCCTTCACATAGGTCGGCAGAGCGCCCGTGTTCATCGGGCTCGACCGCGTGCTGCTCGTCACATCCGTAATCTGGTTGTTTCGCAGAATGTCATCCACGACGCTGCCAAACTCCAGCGGGCGCTTCTGCGGGTCTCCGGGCATCGCGATCTCGCCAAACTTCCGCACACCCAGCGACACCGCCTGCCCAGCGGTGCGCAGCCTGTCGCCCGAACGGGCATACTCACGCAGCCTCGCCTCGCGCGTCGCGGCCAAGGCCGAGTCCTTGGTGTAGCGATCAAGCCCAGGCTCGATGACAAACAGATACAGCCCCAGAGCCGCGCACAGCAGCAGCAGCCACACCACCGCGCGCGGAATGCCGCGCTTTGCCTCGCCACGCGCTGCCGCAACGGGCATGCTCGAGAAAGTGGTCATTTACTCCCCCTCCTTCTTCGGGGCCGCGGTGTTCGCCTTCTTCTGCTGCTCCACCAGCTTGCGAATCTCCTCCTCCAGCCGCGACTTGAGGCCCGAGTCAATCCCCGCGTTGCGATTAAGATACGCCCGCCGCGTCGTCCAGCCGCGCATCGCCTCGCCCGTCGTCAGCTTCGCGATCTCTTCATCCGTGAGCGCGGGAGGCGGCTCGTTCGCAGGCGGATCGGCAGGCCTTCGGCTTGCCTCCGCCCCGCGCGTGCCCTCGCTGCCCGCGCTGCTGCTCCCGCCACTCGTGCCGCTCGCTGCCCCACTCGCCGCACCGCTGGCACGCCCGCCCCCGCGCTGCACGCGCTTCACCGCGCCAACCGGCATCGTCGTGTTGCTCGCCCCTTCGCCATAAAGCCGGACCGCCAGGGGCACCGCCGCAAAGTCCTCTTTCGCCGTCACCGGCGCATGCACGTTCACGACCTCCGCCGAGATGTCAAACTCCACGCCCTCGCCCTGCGGTTTGCGCGACACGCGATTCTGCTTGATGTTGCGATACTGCTGCGTCGCTGCAAGCGCAAGCTGCAACTCATTCACCTGCGCCGCGTCCTTCGCCTCGCCCTGCATCGACAAAGGCTGCCCCACGCTCATCCGCAGGCTCTTCACGCTCACGCCCACGGGCGAGAGCCCGCTGATGTCCGCGATCATCTTGCTCAGGGGCCAGCGTGCACCTTCCAGCTGCTCATACACCGCCGCCTTGAGCTCGATGTCCTTGGTCTTCTCGCGGGCCGCGTCCAGCTTCGCCGCGCGCTGCTTCGCGATGTCCGCCCGCAGAAATGTCAGCCCAATGGGCCCACCCACCAGCAGCACGCCAGCCGCCACCGCGAGCCAGGGCCACACCTTGCCCCGCCCAGCCCACGCACCCACGCGCACGAGCGCAGGCACCTCAGCCACCGGCTCATGCCGCGACAGCCTCGCGAGCCCCGCAAGCTCGTGCCCATCTCCCAGCGCATGCAGCACCGCCGCACCCAGCAGAGGCAGCAGTTCCGCCCGCCACACCCCATCGCGCGGCACGTTCGCCAGCACGCGCTCCACCTTGCTCATGTCCATCCCGGTCGCTGCCGTCGTCCCGCTCCGCGAGATGTTCGGGCTCGCCCCATCCTCCAATCCCGCCTGCCGCGCCACGCCCGCGAGCACATCGCGCAGCGTCTGCCCCCAATCCCCCTCGCCATCATCCTCCATCACTTGCCGCAGCAGCGCGCCCTTCTCGCCCATCGCTCCCGCGACCACGCACGCACCATCCGCATAAAGCACCTGCTCCGCCGCGCCGCACGCCAGCAGCGCAGCTAGGCCCGCCGCGGGCGTCGCACACCGCACGCGCAGCTTCGCTGCCTGTGCCCGCTTCTCCCACTGCGTCCATGCATGCTCCGCCGCGTTGCCATGCGCCGAGCCGCTCGTGCCATCGTCGCTCACCCAGCTCGTCACCAGCAGCATGGGCGGCGCACCCTTGCTCCGCAGCACGCCCCCACCCACGCGGTGCCCCGCTGCCCCCGCCGGCGCATATGCCTCGGCATACAGCCCCGCCGATGCGCCATCCACCGCAGCGTCCGCGGGCAGCCCCGCCGTGCGAGCCGTTGTCTCTTCCAGCGGCGCGACAAACAGCACGCGCTTCGCCTTCGATTCCGCCACCGCGCTCCACGCGCGATCGGCAAAGCCCGCGTCCTTCCCGCTTGTCTGCGACACCACCCGCGCCACACCAGTGCCCATGCCGCCCAGCCCCGCACCGCCCTCGAGCACCATCACGCCCCACACGCCCCCGCACCGCCCCACCACCGCGATGCGCGAGCCGCTGCCGCCAGCAGTTGCCTTGGGGCCCGCCCCGCTCGGGAGCGAGCCCGGCACGAGGCCTGGTGCAGCGATCGGTGTGCCGTCCGCGTTGGTCTTGGTCGCATTCATCGAACGTGCAACTCCTTGATCGAAGCCGGCAGCGAGGATGCGTCGATCGTCGCGACGATCTCCACCTCCATCCCGGTATTCGCGTCGGTGCCCTTGCTCGCTACCACATACACCGACGATCGAACATCCACAAACGCTAGCATCTGCGCCAGCACCGAGCGCGTCACTTCCGGAATCTCCAGCAGGTTCGCAACACTCCCAAACCCGTTCGTCAGGCTCGCACGCTCTGCCACGATCGCGTCGGCAATCGAAGGGTCCAGCCCGGGCAGCGTCTCCAGCAGCTTCGCGTCGCAGGTGTTCAGGTTCAGCCTGCCGGGCAGCAGTTGCTGCGCCACCGCAGGCCCGATCGTGCACTCGTCAATGAGGTTCCCCAGCTGCTCGTTGCTCAGGTCGGGCGTGCGCGACGCCGCAAGGACTTCCTGGCGATTGCCCCGCCTCGCCTGGGCAGTCGTCCGAGCCAGCGCAGGCAAAGGCTGCGCCACAAAGTCGGCGATCTGCAGCTCCGCCCCGCGATACTCTGCCCACCGAAACACCTCGCGGGCCTGCTGCGCACTCACGCCCAGCCGCTCGCCAATCTGCGCCTCGCTCGCGGATGCCAGGTCCAGGCGGGGCTCCCCGCTCTTGCCCAGGCTGCTCTCCACGCTGTGCACCGTGAACACGCCGCTCCACGCGCGATCAAGCTGCCCATCGCGATTGTCCGGGGGCCAGCTCACGTCGCCATCATCCTCGTTGGGGTCGAGCATCCCGTTGAGGTTCCAATCCTCACCGCGCACCGAGAGTGCGTCCATACCCGCCACCACCTCGAGCTCCGCGATGCTGCGCATGGGCCCGTTGCGAGGCTCCGCGCCGCCCCGCTGGCTCTTGTAATACCCGATCTCCGCCCCCAGCTCGCGCGCGTCGTCGTCCTCGTCGATCCAATCCAGAATCGCATCCACCTGATCCTCGCCCATCAGGGGCTGCACCGCGAGCAGCTGGTCACGCGTCGCACGATTGATGTTGATCTTCGCAGCCGCATCCTGCGCGCCCGCCACCTCGCGGGCCCCCTCCTGCGCGCGAATCCGCCACGCCGAGCCATCCAGCTCGCCATCCGCCACCGCCGCGCTGTCCTCGAGCGCCAAGAACGCGTCGCTGGTCTCGCGCTTGTCGACGATCGCCTCGAGCCTCGCCAGCGTCGCCTCCACGCCCGCCCGGGCCGCCCACTGCGCCCGCACCCGCGCCAGCGCCTCGCGCCCCGCGCTCGCCTGCGACAGGCTGGCGCTCTGCACGCTCAGCAGCAGAATCGTCGCGAACACGATGAGCGCAAACACCACCACCGTCGCAAACGCGCGACGCTGCCCGCGAGGCTCTCGGCGCGATGCCGCGCTCACGAGCCACCCCCGCCGCTTTGCCCACCAGTTTGACCACCAGCCTGCCCACCGCTCTGCTCGCCTTCCGGCGACGCATTGCTGTTCTCCCCCTCGCCATCCAGCACGTTCTCCACAGGCATCGGCGCGCGATCGATCGCAATCACCCGTCGCGCAACCGCACGCACCCGCCCATCGTCGTCGCTCGCTTCCACCACCACCCGCAGCCCGTGCGGCAGCCCGTCCTTGTCGCTGTCCCACGCCGCAAACCACTTCTCTCCATCCGTCGCTTCGATGGACATCGACACCACGCGGGGTGTGAGGGGCGTTGCCACGCCCCCGCCATCCACCACGCCATCGTTCCCGCTGTCTGCCCGGCGCCAGAGCACAAAGCCAGCGTCCGCCCCGCGATCGCCCCCCTCCGCCGCCCGCAAGCGATACTGCACCTCCACCTCATCCCCCTCGCTCGCGTTCCCCGTGCGCTCGCCCCCGCGCACGCCCGCCACATCGCGCGTCAAGAGCAGCAGCTCGTCGGTCTGCACGCTCTGATTGCGGGGCGAATCCGTCAGCAGCACCCGGCAAGCAATCAAGTCCGCATCGCGCGCCGCCCGCGCAACGTCCAGCGCAATCCGCTGCGCCGCATCGCTCGCTCGCCCAAACGCCTGCCGCTGCGCCAGCGACGCGTTCCGCGCTTTCGTCAGCGTACGAATCGTTGCCGCTGTCGCGCCGGCAAGCATCGACACCACGACGATGCCCACGATCAGCTCCACGATCGTGAAGCCGCGCCCACGCGCGCCGCAGCGTTGATCTCGCAAGCTCATGGCCTCACCACCGCGGTGGATGGCCTTCGCTCCGGGTCTGGCTCATCGCCCAGTCGCGGCGCGATGCGCGTCTCCACGCTCTCGCTCCGCTCCTCGCGCCCGCTGTTCCACAGAATCGTCGCCCGCACCAGATACGCCTCGCCCGCCTGCCCGGTGATGACGAGCTCATACCGATAGTCATCAAACGGCGCCTCGCACGTCCCCGTGAGCCCAAACCGCGACGAGTAGTCGTCGGGCCCGCGCGCGAGCACCAGGTTCAGCTGCTCATCCAGCAGCATCGCCACCACTTCCAGCCGCTGCCCCTCTCGCTGCGTGCGCGACGCCCGGCTCACGAGCCCGATCATCATCGCGAGCGACACCCCGAGCAGCACCGCCGCCACCAGCCCATCGGCCAGCAGAAACCCGCGCCCCCTCGCGATGGAGCACCGCTGCCTCACCACGCCTCACCTTCCTTGCCCAGCGCATCGAGGTCAATCGCCTCGGGCAGCTCGCCCCCGCCCGTGCCCGCGCCGCCCTCGCTCTCCGCGATGCTCGCCTGCAAGCTCGTCGCTCCCAGCGTCACGGTCGCGAAGTACCGCTCGCGCGAATCTGCCAGCACCACCTCCAGCACGCCCCGCGGCTGAAACTGATCGAGCTCGATGCGAAAATCTTCGTCGCGATACACCGTCTGGTCGCTGCGCACGCTCACCAGCTTCACGCCCCCATCGCTCGCGGGCAGCAGCTCCGCAACCGGGAGCAGGCGATCACTCGCCCACCCGCGCCCCGTCTCCTGCGTCCGCAGCGTCAGCACGCGCAGCATGCCCGAGTCGGCGTTGTAGTCCAGGGCCACAGGCTGGCTCAGCATCGCATCCCGCCGCGCCAGCGCGCTGAGCACCGCCCCAACCTCATCGGCCTTCGCCCGCACGCTGCGCGATGCACCCCCCACCACGCGCGGCAGCACAAACCCCGCCGCGATCCCAAGGATCACGATCACCACAATGATCTCGATGATGGTGAACCCACGCCGCATCAAACTCTTACCCCTCGTGCCTGTTGCCTCGTGCCCGTTGCCTCTTTTTACTTCTTCCCATGCACCACATCGCCCGCCTCGTCTTCACCCCCAGGCTGCCCGTCGCTGCCATAGCTCACGATGTCAAAGTCCGCGTTGTGCTGAGGCGGAATCACCAGCACATAGTCATTGCCCCACGGGTCCTTCAGGTCGTCGGCGTTCTGGACATAGGGCCCCTTCCACTTGCCATCGGCAAGCCCCGCGGGCTTCTCCCACAGCACCATCAGGCTCGCCCCGCTCTCGGGCATGCCGCAATCGACGATGTACTGGTTCATCAGGCTGGCAAGCGTCGCGACGTTGCTCTTCGCCACCGCCGTGCGGCTCTGCCCCACGCGATTGAACACCCGCGGCGCAACAAAGCCCGCCAGAATCCCGATGATCACCACCACCACGATGATCTCGATGATCGTGAACCCGCGTGTTGCCGCCCCCACCCGCTTGCGTGCCGTCTTCATAATGCAAGTTCCTTGCTCAAGTGACTACCAGTGCCTGCCCTCTCCCACTTCTTCCCTCTCTCCCTTCTCCCCTCCATCACTTCTTCCCTGCATCCTGTTTCACCCAGTCATCGCCGCCGCGTCCTGCGCCGCCATGAGCGCACTCAAGATCGCCAGAACGATGAACCCGATCACGATCGCCACGATCACCACCAGCACGGGCGGCAGAATCGCCGTAAACAGCTTCACCGCTTGCTCCGTCCGATCTTCAAACGCCGTCGCCGCCCTGCCCAGCAGCTCGTCCATCTTGCCGCTGCGCTCGCCCAGGTTCACGATCTGCACGAGCATGGGCGGAAACCGCCCCGAATCCTCCATGGGCTGCGCGATCGTCTTGCCGCTGCTCACCTGCCCCACCACCTCGTCGATCACGCCCTCCATCACCTTGTTGCCCAGCGTGCCCTTGGTCACGCGCAGCGCGCTCACCACAGGAATGCCCGCCGTCGTGAGCGTCGAGAGCGTGCGCGTAAATCGCGCCACCGCCACATCGCGCGACAACCTGCCCACCACGGGCATGTCCAGCAGCCAGCGATCCACGCTCAGCCTGCCCGCGGGCGAGCGATAGAACCGCACCGCGGCGATCACGATCGCCACCACCACCCCCAGCATGAGCCACCAATACCCACGCACCAGCTGCGCAAAGCCATCGAGCACCGCCGCAGGCCAGGGCAGCTCCACCGTGCTCCCCTTCAGCTGCGCCATGATGCCGGGCACGATCCACGTCACCACGATGATGACCGCAATCACCGCCATGACCGCCAGAATGCCCGGGTAGGCCGTCGCCGCGATCAGGCTCCGCCGCAGCCGCAGGTCCTTCTCCAGCAGCGTCGCGGTGTGCCCCATCACCTCGCCAAGCTGGCCCGACGCCTCGCCCGCGCGCGTGAGGTTCACCACCAGCTCGCCAAACGGGTCCCCCCAGCTCTGCATCGCATCACTCAGGGGCTTGCCGTGCTCCACCTCGTGCATCAGGTGCGCCAAGAGCTCGCGCTGCTTGGGCTTCTTCCGCTGCTTCGCGAGCGTGCGCAGAGCCTGCATGAGGGGCAGCCCCGCCACCAGCGCGGTCGAGAGCTCTTGCATGAAGCCCGCAAGCTCTGCGAGGCCCATGCCCCCGCCGCCCTGTCCGCGCAAACCCACTGCGCGTAGCCCCAAAGCCGCCGCCGCGCCGCCACCGCGAGATGGGCTCGCCACCTCGCGCACATCCGCCGGCGCAACCCCGCTCGCGAGCAGTTGCCGCACCGCCGACGCGCGATCCGCCGCGACGATCACGCCGCCCGCCCCGCCCGAAACTTGGTACGCAAAGTTTGGCATGCTCAGCACGTCACGAGTTCGTCAGCCGTCCTGCATCGATCCGCCATTCCAGCCCGCACCTCAATCCGGCACTTCCTCCGCATCCTGCGTCGCCCGGAAGACCTCATCCAGCGTCGTCATCCCCTCCGCAGCCTTCATCAGCCCATCCTTGCGCATCGTGACAAACCCCTTCTCCGCCGTCTGCACCATGTCCATCATCGTGCCGCGCCGCGCAATCGCCTGCCGCATCGCGGGGTTGGTCAGCAAAAGCTCATAAAACCCAAGCCGCCCGCGCATGCCCGAGTTGCTGCACCGCTCGCACCCCTTCCCCCGCACGCCCACATACCCGCCCTCGCCCACAAACATCTGCCGCTCGTGCGCCCCAAGCCTGCGCACCGCGCTGTCTTCCAGTGGCACGCGCTGCACGCACGCCGCACACACGCGCCGCCCCAGCCGCTGCGCCAACACGCCCTCCAGCACGCTGCTCAGCAGGAATGGCTCCACACCCATGTCCATCAAGCGCCCCGCCGCGCCGGCGGCGTTGTTCGTGTGCAGCGTGCTAAACACCAGGTGCCCCGTGAGCGCCGCCCGCACCGCGATCTCCGCCGTCTCGCCGTCGCGAATCTCGCCCACCATAATCACGTCGGGGTCCTGACGCAGAATGCTCCGCAGCCCATCGGCAAAGCTCAACCCGCGCTTGGGGTTCACCGGTATCTGATTCACCCCGCTCAGCTCATACTCCACGGGGTCCTCGATCGTGATGATCTTGAGCCCAGGGTCATACAGCTTTGTCAGCGCGGCATACAGCGTCGTCGTCTTGCCGCTGCCCGTCGGGCCCGTCACCAGCACCATGCCGTGCGGCAGGTCGATCAGCTTCTGCATCCCCTCGCGGTCGCTGTGCCGCATCCCCAGCGTCTGCAAGTCGAGCGTGATGGCGTCCTTATCCAGGATGCGCATCACCACACTCTCGCCATACAGCGTGGGCACCGTGCTCACGCGGATGTCGATCTTCCGCCCCTCATACTTCAGCGCGATGTGCCCATCCTGCGGCGCATACCGCTCCGCGATGTTCATCCCGCTCGTGATCTTGATGCGGCTCGTGACCGCTGCTTGCAGCGCCTTGGGCGGGCTGGGCTGCTCGATGAGCACGCCGTCGATGCGATACTTCACGCTGAGCTTCTTCTCAAAGGGCTCGATGTGCACGTCGCTCGCCCTGCCCCGCACCGCCTCGAGAATGATGAGGTTCACGAGGTTGATGAGGCTGGGCTGCTCCGCCATGCGGTGCAGGTCATCAGCCTCCACCGCCTCGATGTTCGACGCGAGGCTGTCCTCCTCCCCGCTCCCGCCCAGCCGCGCCGCCATCTGCGCCGCCGTCACGCCATACGCGCTCCGCAGCATCTCATCAAACACCGCCTGCGGAGCCGCCACCCGCGTCACCGCTCGCTTCGCCAGCAGCGACACCTCATCCGCCGACGCGACATCCTCGGGCTCCACCATCGCCAGCAGCAGCCGCTTGCCCGCAAACCCATAAGGCACCACACGCCGCCGCACCGCCTGCTCGGCAGGCAGCAACGCCGTCGCCTCCGCATCGATCGCGGGCATCGCGTCCAACTGCATCAGCGAAGAAAGCGTGGCACTCACTCGGCATCTTCCTCGTCATCGCCGCCGCCAAACATCTCGCTGAACGGGTCGTTCCCGCGAGGCTCACGCTTGGGCAGGCGGTCGCGCTGGCTCTTGTCGGTCAGAATGTCCTTGAGCGTATCTTCGACGCTGCGCTCCAGCTCGCGCCGTGCATCGCGCGCTTCATTCAGCTTCTTCAGCTCTTCGCTCTCGTCCCCGCCGCCGCCGCCGCCCATACCGCCGCGAGCAAACCCCGCGATCATCACCTGGAGCGCGCCCCCCATCTTGTCCTCAGCCCCAGTCTGCGCCGTCGCCCACTCCTTGTTCAGGTTCGCGCTCTCGCGCTCCCACCGGCTCTTCAGCGTCGTGAGCCGCTCCTTCTGGTCCCCCTGAAGGTCGTCAAACTTCATCGCCGCCTCAAGCTGCTTGATCGCGTGCGGCTCGCGATACACCCGCGGATACGCACGCTCGTTGAACTTCTTCTCAAAGCCCTTGCGCTGCTCCTCGTTCATCATCTGCCCAAGCCGCCCGGCATACTCGCGGTTCAGATCGCGCACCTCGCGGTAGGGCTTGCCCATCTCCTCCAGCCGCCCCATCATCTCCCCCTGCATCGCGAACGCATCCGCGTTCTCGTCCTGCATCGCTTTCATCATCTCATCGCTCACCTTCTTCACTTCCAGAAGGTGCCGGTCCACATCCGCCTGATATTGCTCCAGCAGCGTCCGCATCTCCTCCCCGCTCACGTCCGCCCCGCTGCGGCTCGCAAGGTCCGCAAGGTCCACCGCCGCGCCCGACACAAACCCAAACCGCAAAAACTGCTCGCGCCTGCGGTGCCGCTCGACGAGCGCAAACTTCTCCGTCTGCTTCTCATCAAGCAGCAGCTTGAACTCCTCGAAGAACTGCTTCTCCGCCGCCTCGGTCGCCTTGAGCACCTGCCGATTCGCCGCCATCATCTTCTTGCCGAACTCCTGCATGTTGCCATCGGCGATCTCTTCCTGCGCCCGCTCCATCGTCGCTTCCATCTCGTCGTTCGCCGCCTTGATGGTGTCGCGATACCCAGAGTGCAGCGTCTTCGCAGCCTCGAGCTGCTCCTCGCTCAGCCCCAGCAGCTTGCCATAGTCGTCAATCGACCGCGTGCGAATCTGCGGCACCGTCTGCCCGCCCATGCCGCCCCGCATCATCCGCCCGCGCTGCGCGTGCGCCTGCTGCTCGGTCAGCGCCACCGCCCCGCCCACCGCCGACACCACGACCGCCGTGCCCACCACGGGCGCGAGGCCCCCCGCCAGCGCAATGCACGCCGCCGCAATCCCGCGCCGCACGCCGCGAAGGCCCGTCACGCCAGTTCCACCGTTCCGAAGCATCGATCGCATGCGCAGGTTCTCCACGGCTCATTCTCCACATAGCGGCCTCGTCGCCGAGACGCTGCAAACACCTTGACCGAGCGCACGAAGCAGTCCGCCCAGAGCAACTCGTCGCCCAAGGCCCGCTCCATGCTTCACAGCCTCACAGTCTACACACCCCGCCCCAAGGCGTTACAGGGCCCACAATTGCCTGTGAGCGCCCACGCCACCCACCCCGCGCCTCCGCTCACACGGGCGGGTTCTCGCGCTGACGCATGCCCCCACGCCCACGCCCACCCCCACCCTCACCTCCGCCCCGCTCGCCCGCCTCCGGCAGCACGATCTTCGCCTGCTCTTCATTCAGCACCGCCGCCAACTCCTGCCGCAGCTCGCGGTCCAGGCTCCGCCGCTCCTCAAACACCGCCTCCACCGCGCCCAAGCGGTCATTCCCACCACGGCCCCCACCCGTGAACCGCGACACCATGTCGCTCACCTTCAGGTTCGCCTCCGCGTCCGCCCGGGCCGCGATCGCCTTCGTCCGAAACGCGGCATACTTCGCGTCAAACTTCTCCACAATGCCCGCAAGCTGCGTCCGCTGGTCGTCGGTCAAATCGTGCAGCTCCAGCGCGCCATCCAGAGCCTCCTGCATCCCGCTCTTTCGATACGCCTCCGGATACCGCATCCGCTGCAACTGCGCATCAAACGCCTCACGCGTCCCCTCGGGCAGCAGCCCGCGCACGCTGCCAGCAAACCGCTCATTCACCTGCGCCACCGCCCGCGCCGCCGCCTCGCGCTGCTCCAGTTGCTTCGTCGCCTCTGCAATGTCCCCGCTCCGCACCGCGTCGGTCAGCGTCGCGCTTTCATTCAGCAGCGCATCCCGCGCTTTGAGCACGCCATCCAGCTGCACCTCATACGCCGCGAGCGTGTCCCGCAGCTCCTGCGGCATGGGCTCGCCCTCACTCGCCCACACCTCGCGCAGCACGCCCCGCAGCGACACGCGCTCACCCGACAGCAACCCGCGCCGCAGACTCCGGCTGCGCTGCACGCCCGCCTCGATTCCCTCCCACGCCTGCCCCTGCTCGCTGGTCAGCACCGCCCGCACATCCCCCAGCAGCGTCGCCTCGATCGTCCGCTGCTCTGTCGCCGCTGCCTGCTGCTGCTCGCGCACCGCCTCCCACACGCTCGGATCGCGACTCTCGCGAAACTTCTCCATCGCCGCACGCCGCGCATCCCGCACCTTCTGCTCGTTTGCATCCACCCGCTCGCCATATCCGCGCACGAGCGAGGCAATCGCCTGCTCCTGCTCTTGCGAGAGTGGCACGTCCGCGAGCGCATCCTGCATCGCCCCGCGCAGGTCCGCCTCGCGCAGCGCGGGCGGCTGTGCCCACTGCCCACCCATCAGCCCGCGCATCATTCCGCCGCCGATGCGCCCGCCCCCGCGCGGTGCATCGCCCCCCTGCGCCCACGCCGTCGGCGCAGCCATCGCCAAGCCCGCAAGCCCAACGCACACCACCAGCCCCCACGCCCGCACTCGCTGCACTTGCTTCTTCATGGCTATCTCCAAAGCCTGCGCCACCACTGTCATGAGCCCCACCATCAGGTCGGGCTCGCTTCATCCGCAGGCAAGGCCCGCCCACGCTCAACGCCCCAAACGCCCCCCTATTGCCCGCCCCCTGACGGCAGCACCACCGTCCCCACCTCCTGCACGCCCGTCCCGCAAAGTGCCCACACCCGCGCCTCCCCCCCGCGCACCCGCCGAACCACCAGCACCACCCGCCCACTCGCCTCCGCCAGCCACCGATCCCGCGCATCGGGCCCATCCTCCGCGTTCCCCTCCGCGTGCAAGCGATACCACACGAGCGCATCCCCCGTTCCATCCAACATGCTGACCGTGGGCGTAAACCACAGGTTTCCGCCGCGCTCCGCCGCCCGAGGCGTCGCCACACGCGCGACCAAGCCCGCTTCACTCAACACAATCCACCCGCCATAGGCCGCCGCGCCGTCGCTGTCGTCCAAATCCAGTTGTCGCCGCCACGCCGCACGCACGCTCTCCTCCGCCGCCAGTGCCCCCGCCGCCGTCCACACATCCCCCGTGCCACCCCGGCTTTGGTGCCACCGCCGCAGGGCTCGCTCCCCAAGCCCGCCCGGCCCATCCTCCGGCGCATTGTCCGCCGCCACCCGCATGCTCAGCGCTTGCCGCAGCCCCTCGCCGCTTGCGGGCAGCTCTCCATACGTCCGCCGCACCCACTGCAATCGCTCAACCACTGCCTTGTCCACGCTCCCCTCGCCGCCGCCCGCGAACGCATCCATCGCCTGCCCCGCGCGCTGCGGCCCCGCCAGCCCATTGGCCCCCCCCAAGACCAGTTCCTGCCGCACCAGCACGTCATACGCCGCCAGCCGCAGCCGCTCAATCTCACGCGCCTGCTTTGCCCGCTCCGCCCCGCTGCGCACCGCACCGAGCACCGCTTCGCCACTTGCCCCTTTCTCGAGCGCCAGCCCGCCCCCAGGCCCCGCCCGCACCACCATGCCCCACAGCTCCGCCCGCGAAGCATCCCCGGGCAGCAAGCTCGCCAGCGCATCCCGCGCCGCGGCCTGCGCCTCGCCATCGCTCGCAAACGCCAGCACGGCCCCCGCCCGTGCATTCGCGCTCAGCGTCGCGGTTTGGCCAATGCCGCCAAAGCTCAGCGTCGCTGTCTCCACCGCCCGCGGCCCCGCGAGCCCATACCCATCACTCGCAATCAGCCAGGGCCTCGCGAGCGCGAGCACGAGCCCGGGCACCGCCTCCTTCCACCCCTGCTGCGCCACGAGCTTGCTCTTTGCCGCCAGCACGCTCGCATCGCGCTCCCACGCCACGCTCCGCGACACCGCCTCGCGCAGCATTGCCCTGGCCTCAGAGTCTTCCACCTGCATCATCGTCGCGAGCGCACCGCCGCGCGCCACCACATCGTCGGTGGGCGAGGTCGCAAGCTCCACCAGCTCGCGATACACAGCGCGCTTTGCCACCGCATCCTCACCCGCTCGCGCAATCGCCTCGCGCCCCGCCCGCACGCGCTCCGCAGGAGGCGTGGCCCGGTCTGCCACGGTCACGAGCGGGTCTTGCACGCGAGGCGGGCGCGACGACCCACACCCAGCCGCCAGCAGCGACCAAGCGAGCCCCGCCCACGCCAGACCCGCGCCGACCACCACCATCATGCGTTGCTGCGTCATCGCTCGCAGCGTAGCAATGCGCCCGCGCACCCGCGCCGCCCGCACTCGCTCTGCACCACGCGGGCTCTATCTCATACGCTCGCCCTATGCCCACCCGTCCTCGTCCATGCCCGCGCCCACCCCACGGCGCCACGCAGCCCACCACCATCTTCGCGCTCGCAGGCGGTGCCGTGCTGCTGCTCCTGCTCGCTGCCGTCTACTTCACGCGCCCGGCGCCACGCCCATCGCCCACCCCAGCACCCACGCCAGCATCAGGCCAAAACGCCAACACCACGCCCGCTCCCGCCTCGCTCAACCCCCTCAGCGCCACCACGCTCACCATCGAGCCCGCCGACGCGCAAGGCCCGCTCACCTTCACGCTTGAGCCCCTCGTCGACCGCTGGACCCTCACGCAAGGCTCCTCCACCACCCTCGCACAAACCCCCGCTGTCCGTGGCGCACTCACACTGCTGCGCGATGCCCTCGCCCAGCCCCCGCTCGCCACCAAGCCCCAAGCCGCCAGCCCCACGCGCCTCACCCTGCGCACCGGCACACTCTCTCGCACGCTGCTTGTGGACACGCAGGCTCTGGGCGGCCGCACCACGCTGCTCGACGACGCATCGAGCACCGCCCACGCAGGCTCAGCCGACCTCGCATCGCTCTTCACGCGCCGCTCGCTGCTTGCCTGGGCCGACCCCAGCGCGATGCCCGAGTTCACGCCCGCAACCAGCTCCATAGCCATCTCGCAAGTGGGCGTGCCCACCCTCAGCCTCGCGCGCAGCGGCGCAAACCAGCGCTGGGCAATGCTCTCCCCCGTGCCCGCCCCGATCGAGCAGAGCGCACTCGACCAACTGCTGGGCGTGCTGCGCGCATTGCAAATCCAAAGCCCCCAGCCCCTCACGCCCGCACTGGGCGAGCAGCACGCCCTCAGCCAAGGTCGCAACGTCGCAACCATCACCCTGATTAGTCGCCTGGTCGCTGGATCCGGCACCGTGGAACTCAACCAGAGCCTGCTCATCGGTGCCCCTGCCGATGCCAGCGCCCGCGCGCGCTGGGTTGCCTCCACCGCTGCCGCGCCGAGCGTGCTCAACCTCTCCCCCCTTGCTGGCACGCTCGACGTGCAGGCAATCCTCGACTTTGCGAAGGCTCCCGAAGCCCTCGTCGCGCGTGCCGTGCTGCGGGCCGCACCGGGAGACATTGCGTCCATCAGCCTCGCTTTCGACGCTGGCGCGTTCCGCGAGCTCGCCGTGGTCGCGCCGCACGAGCCCGCCACCCGCGCGGTGCGATTGCTGCGTGCCGGGCCAGATCATCGCGCCGCGCTGGGCCAAGATGGCCCGCAGCAAAGCACCCAGCCCATCGCCTGGGTCCTGCCTGCACCAGCCGCCGATGCCCGCGTGCTCGCCGCCACCAGCGACCAAGCCACCCTCGCCACCGCCCTCACCCAGCTCCTCACCGACGGCTCGCCCAGCAGCATGCGCCTTCTGACCAGCAGCACAACCATCGACGAGGTCTTCGACTTTGCTCCCGTCGCGCCCGCTGGCTCCGCGCGCCAAGCCGCACAGGCCATCGCCACCTTCACCCTGCGCGACCTGGGCGACGCTGCCCTCGAGACAGGCTGCCTCGCCATGACCACCTCGGGCCCGCCCCGCGTGCTGGTGCGCGTGGGCCGAGTCCTTCGCGTGTGGGACGCGAGCCCACCCTCGCCCGCTACCAACGTCCACACGCTGCTCGCCCGCGAGGTGGTGCCGGAGGGATAAGGGGGGAGCATGGCTTCGAGTTGAAACGCAGCGTGTTGAACACGGAGGGTGTGGGGATCAGGCATTTGCCATTCGGGATTAGGCATTCGATAGCGCGCCGAGCGACGTGGGTTTCCCGTCGTGAAGATCGCTGCGCGTCTCTTCCCCGAATGCCGAATCCCGAATCCCGAATGCCTCGCCCACCACCTGCGCCTCGCGCGCCCGCACATCCCCCCAGAGCCGCCCCCCCCCCAATCAACACCCCGTTTCTGCAACGCCCCCGCCGCATTCGCCGATGCAACGGGATCATGGCCCCTTTGCCCACCCAGCAGCCCTCCGTCGCTCCAGCAGGCAGCACCCCTGCCGCCGCCCTCGATGCGGCTCGCAACGCCGTCGTGATGGAAGTGAAGGACGCCGCTGCGGGCGTGACGACAGGCCTTGCAGCGCCCTCGCCCCAGCAGCTTGCCCAACAGCTCGACCGGCAGCTCGACCAGACCACCGCCCGCCTCTTCGTCTCCCCCCGCGTCATCGACGAGCGCGCGTTTGAGCAGCTTGCCAGCACGCTCAAGGCCCTGAGCGCCGAAGCCGCTGCCCAGGCCCGCAGCCTGTCGCAAGCGAGCGCGGGCGTGCAAACCCTGACCGACAATCTGCGGGCCCTGACGAAGGACATCGCCGCCCGCACCGAGCAGGCTATCAAGGTGCTGCCCCTGCTCGAAAGCCGCGTCGCAAGCGCCCAGTCGCTGGTCGATCGCGTGACGCGAGACGCGGCGATCGCTAAAGCCCGCGAGGCCCGCGATGCCATCGCCGCCGAAGTGCTCACGCAGACGCAGGCGGCAGTTGCCCAGCAGATGCCCGCGTGGCAAGCCGAGTTCCTTGCGCAGGCCAAGAGCACGCTGCTCGCGAGCGCGATGCCCACCGAGCTGCCTGCTCAACTGCAGGCCTTCATTCGCGAGCAAGCCCAACAGCAAGCGCAACAACTAGCCCAACAGCACGTCCACGGCGCGGTCGAAGCCGCCGTCCGCGAAGCCGTGCAGGAAGCCCTCACCACGCTGCGGGCCGACGTGCAAGCCAGCCTGCCGCCAGCATCTTCCGCGCGGGCCCTCTTCCCCAAGGCGCCCACCACCGACGCTCCGATGTCACTCACCGCCGCCGACGCCGCCCGCCAGGCCCTCGACAGCGCAACCGCCCGCGCCGCCTCCACCGCGCAGCAACTCGAAACCACGGTCGAAGCCGTCGCGGGCGAGATCGCCCAGCAGCTCGCCGCCCTTCGCTCCGACGCGTCCGTCATCATCGGCGGCGCAACCGCACGCATCGAGGGGCTTGCCAGCAGCGCCGCCGAACACGCCCTCGTGCACACCCACGAGCTTGCCAAGGCCCAGCTCCTCGCCGAGCTGCAACGCCACGTGAGCGAGACTCTCGAGCCCGAGGTGGGGCGCCAAGAAGCCGCCACGATCGAAGCCATCCAAACCGCACAGCACGCCGCACACGAATCCCTCGGCACGCTCATTGCCAGCGCGGAAGAAGGCGTCCGCGCCGCCGCCGAGCGCCTCGGCGCAGCCATCATCGAGGCCCGCACGCTCTCTGCAAGCCTGACGCACACTGCGATGCCTGCGACAACCAACACAAGCGACGTGCCAAGCACCATCGCGACCCAGCCCACGACCGAGCTACAAGCTGCCCTCGCCGAGCAGATCGCACAAGGCAACGCCCTGCTCGCGACACTCTCCGACCGCATCGAAGCCTCTGCCCACGCCGCCGATGCCATCGCCGCTCAGCTTGCACAGGCCTCGCCACCCAAGCAAGAAGCCCAGCTGCAAACGCAGACTCAACTGCAAGCCCAAGCCGCCATCGCCCAGCTCTCCACCCTCCTCGCCCACGCCGCCCAAGCCGGCCCCTGGCTGCAAAGCCTGCTGCAGCAAGCCGCCGCGTTGCCGAGGGCGAGGTAGGAGGCGGCAAGAGACAGGCGACAAGCCATCTGCGATCAGACGTTCGCGCACACAGTCTCGCGCCAACGCGACCCCTGTCGCTTGTCACCTGTCGCTTCCCCCGCTCCCCGTTCCCCATTCCCCGCTCCCCTACTTCAGCCCCTCCACCAACAACCCATGCAACGCCTTCAGCTCCTCGGCCTTTGCCTTGGGCATCACCAGCGTCGCATCGGGCGTGTGCACCACGATCACATCGTCCATCCCCAGCATCGCCAGCGTGTGCCCCTTGCTCGCGAGCCCCAGGCTGTTCCGGCAGCCGTGCATCACCACGGTCCCATCGCCCGCTGAGCCGTTGCCCGCCTTGTCTGCGGCAACCGTCTCCATGAAGCTGGGCCAACTGCCCACGTCGAGCCACTGCAAGTCCATCTGCACCGTGCAGACCGACAGCCGGGCATCGCCCTTCTTGCTGCTGCCCTCTTTCGCCGCGGGCTCCATGAGGGCATAGTCCACGCTCGTCTTGGGCAGCGTCGGATACACCTCATCGAGCACCGCTTTGAACTTCTTGGTGCCCCAAGCCTTCTGAATCCGCATCAGCCCCTCATAGCTCTCGGGCTTGAATCGCTCGAGCGCCTCCAGCACCGTCGTCGCCTTCCACACAAACATCCCGCTGTTCCAGCCATAATCCCCGCTCTCGACATACACCTCCGCCCGCGCTTTGTCGGGCTTCTCGACAAACCGCACCACCTGATAGGCCCCGTCCTTGCTGCCATCGATCGCCGCACGCTTGCCCTGCTTCGCATCCCGCACGGGCGTGCCGCGCTCCACATATCCAAACCCCGTCGCCGCATACGTGGGCTTGATGCTGAAGGTCACAAACCGCCTCGGGTCATTCTCCACGAGCGAGAAGCCCAGGTCCATGCGATCGCGAAACACATCCGCGGGCTCGATCACGTGGTCAGCCGTCAGCACGCAGAACACCGCGTCCTCATCCTCCTTCGCGAGGATCGCCGCCGCAAACCCCACCGCGTTCACCGTGTCCCGTGCCGCGGGCTCGCCCAGCACCTGCGAGTCCTTGTACTTGGGCAGCAGCTCGCACACCTGCTCGCGATACTGCTCCGCCGTGCAGATGTACCGCCGCTGCACATCCACCAGACCATCGAGCCGCCTGTCCGCAAGCTCCAGCAGCGCGCGAGGCTGCGGGTCGCCAGGGCGGCTGATGAACTTCAGCAACTGCTTCGGAAGGTGCTTGCGGCTCATGGGCCACAGCCGCGTGCCCGCCCCACCCGCCATGATCATCGCGTAACGCATGGGCCCAGCGTAGGACACGCCCTGCTTCGCCTATCGCTCGCAACAAGCGCCCCGCCCGGCTGACCGAATCACCCGCCCAACTCACCCGCCCGCCCCCGCTCCTTGCACCCGTCGCTCCACCTCCGCCGCGATCACCTCCGCAAGCCCATCATCCCGCCGCACCACGTGCGGAGCCCACCCGTTGCCCAGGCTCTGCACATCCTGAGGCTGCGCGGGCGTCACATCGGTCGCGACGCTAGACAGAGCCACCGCCCGCGGCGCAAGCCGCTGCCCGGGCGTCTGCATCCGCAGCACGCCCACCACCACCTCCATCCGCAGCTCTTCTCCGCGCTCCACAAAGCTCACCCGCACCTCCCGCGCATGCTTGTGCAGCAGGTCCGCCAGCTCATCGCGCGCGGTCGTCTGCTCGATGTCCCAAGGCGTCGCAAGCCCGCTGGAAAACTTCACCTGCGTCGTCAGCACGCCCTCGCGCGCATCGATGCGATTGAGCTCAAACCGCAGCTCGCGCAGCACGTCCCGCGCCGCCTCAAAC